>CAYONL010000021.1:0-11556 GCA_964405305.1 uncultured Oscillospiraceae bacterium
ATAGGCGGGCGCGGCGCTTCCGACCAGCTGGGCGGGATAGTGTCCTCCGTCTACGGCGCGAGGATCATGAAGGACATGGGCCTTATTCCCGAGGGGTACTCCGTCGCCGTGACCGCCACGGTGCAGGAGGAGGACTGCGACGGCCTGTGCTGGCAGTACATAGTCAATGAGGATAAGCTTCGTCCCGAGTTTGTCGTCTCCACCGAACCGACCGACGGCCAGATAGACCGTGGTCAGCGCGGGCGCATGGAGATAAGGGTGGAGGTTAAGGGCGTTTCCTGTCACGGAAGCGCGCCGGAACGCGGCGACAACGCCATATACAAGATGGCAGACATACTTGAGGAGATACGGGAGCTGAACACAAGGCTCGCCTCCGACGATTTTTTGGGCCGCGGCACTGTGACAGTCTCGCAGATATTTTATAACTCTCCCTCCCGGTGCGCGGTGGCCGATTTTTGCGCCATATCCCTTGACCGCCGTCTGACCGCGGGCGAAACCGCCGACTCCGCCATTGCAGAAATAAAATCCCTGCCCTCCGCCGCCAAATACGGGGCCGAGGTCACGATGTACTCCTACGAGCGGCCCAGCTACACCGGCCTTGTTTACCCGACCGAGGCGTATTTCCCGACCTGGGTGCTGCCGGAGGGACACCCCGTGGTCCAGGCCGCGGCGGACGCTCACCGCGCCATGTTCGGCGAGCCCAAGATCGGCCACTGGACCTTCTCCACAAACGCCGTCTCCATAACCGGGCGGTACGGCATACCCTGCGTCGGTTTCGGCCCGGGCAGGGAGGACGAGGCCCACGCGCCCAACGAAAAGACCTGGAAAAACGATCTTGTCAAATGCGCCGCCGTATATGCGGCCATACCTGCGAGCTACGCGAAATAAGCTGTCCCGGACCGGGACTTTACGAAACTGAAGGGGAATGATAACAATGGACGACGTTTTTCACGATTACATTGACCGGCTGTGGAAGCTGGATTACACCGGACTTTATGAGCACGATTTTCTGCACACCTGGGACAAGACGGACGACGAGCTGGCCGCCATAATGTCGGTCGCCAACGCCCTGCGCTTTCTCAGGGAGCAAAACGTGGCCACCCGCATATTTGAGAGCGGGCTCGGCATCTCCATGTTCCGGGACAACTCCACCCGCACCCGGTTCTCTTTCGCCTCCGCCTGCAACATGCTGGGGCTTGAGGTCGCCGACCTGGACGAGGGCAAGAGCCAGATAGCCCACGGCGAGACGACCCGTGAGACGGCCAACATGGTCTCCTTCATGGCGGACGTCATCGGTATACGGGACGACATGTTCATCGGCCGCGGCGGGCAATATATGAAAGAGGTCAGCGACGCCGTGGGCGAGGGCTACGAAAACGGCGTGCTTGAACAGCGTCCCGCCCTTATCAACCTCCAGTGCGACGAGGATCACCCCACCCAGGCCATGGCGGACCTTATGCACGCGGCCCGCGAGTTCGGCGGCATAGAGAACCTCAAGGGCAAAAATATAGCCATGACGTGGGCGTATTCCCCCTCCTACGGCAAACCTCTTTCCGTGCCCCAAGGCGTCGTCTCCCTGTTCACCCGGTTCGGCATGGACGTGGTGCTGGCCCACCCCGAGGGCTACGACATCATGCCCGAGGCGGAGGAGCGCGCGACGAAATTCGCGGCGGCCTCCGGCGGCAGCTTTAAAAAGGTGGACACCATGGAGGAGGCGTTTAAGGACGCCGATATAGTGTACCCCAAAAGCTGGGCGCCCTTTGATGCCATGCAGCGCCGCACCGAGCTTTACGACCTGCACAACGGCTCCGCTCTGGATGTGCTGGAGCAGGAGCTGCTGGCCCAGAACGCCGAGCACAAGGACTGGGAGTGCTGCGAGGACATGATGGAGCTGACCCGCGACGGGAAGGCCCTGTACCTCCACTGCCTGCCCGCCGACATCAGCGATCTCTCCTGCGTGCGGGGCGAGGTCACAAGGCAGGTTTTCGACAAATATCGCAACTCTTTGTATAAAGAAGCGAGTTTTAAACCGTATGTTATCGCGGCGATGATATTTATGGCGAAATCCAAGAACCCGAAGCGCACCCTTCTGTCGCTGTGGGAGCAGGGCGTGAACCGCCGTCCCATAAGCGCGATAAACTGACCCCAAGCCCGGCAAATACCCGTCCGCGCCTATTTAATATCGGTAAAGGAGATAGATAACATGGGCAACGCAACACTGGTCATTATGGCGGCAGGCATAGGCAGCCGTTATGGCGGCGCGAAACAGATCGTCCCTGTCGGCCCCTGCAATGAGCGGATAATCGACTACTCGCTCTACGACGCATGGATGGCCGGCTTCGACCGCGTCGTGTTCATCATCAACCATGAGCTGGAGGCCGACTTCCGCGAGGTCATCGGCGACCCGATCTCTCACTTTATGGATGTGGACTACTCGTTTCAGGAGATCGGCCGGGTGCCGGAGGGCTACCCCAGCTATCCGGACCGCAAAAAGCCGTGGGGCACCTGCGAGGCGGTGTTGGGCTGCCGCGAGCTTATCGACGGGCCCTTCGCCGTCATAAACGCCGACGACTATTACGGCCGCCACGCATTCGCTCTAATCAAGGACGCCATGGACGACATGGCAGGCCAAACCGGCCAGTACGCCATGGTCGGCTACCACCTCGGCAACACGCTCACCGAAAACGGCCATGTGGCAAGAGGCATCTGCGTCGTGGAGGACGGCATGCTTAAGGAGGTCACCGAGCGCACCCACATTGAAAAGCGCGGCGACGGAGCCGAGTTTACGGAGGACGACGGGCTCACCTGGACATACCTGCCCCACGAAACGCCCGTCTCAATGAACTTCTGGGCCTTTACGCCCGACATATTCCCTCACCTTGACACGGCCTTCCGCTATTTCCTCGACCATGAGGTGCAGCAGAACCCGCTGAAGATAGAAAAGTATCTTCCGAACGTGGTGGGCGACCTGCTGAAATCCGGCGAAGCGTCCGTCCGCGTCATGCAGTCGCCCGACCACTGGTACGGCGTCACCTATAAGGCGGACACACCCTCCGTCGTAAACGCGCTGGCCCATCTGACCGACGAGGGCGTTTACAACAAACCGCTCTGGCCTCAGGAATGAAGCTTTGCGCGGTGCTGCTCGCCTCCGGCCATGGCAAACGTTTCGGCGGCGACAAGCTGTTTTATGAGTATGAAGGCGCGCCCATGGCCGAGCGTGCCTTCATGTCTATCCCGGCGGAAATTTTTGACCGGGTGTACGTCGTATCCCGCTCCGAAAGGCTGCTGGCGCTTGCAAAGTCCTATGGCTTTACAGGCGTATTGAACGGCGACACCACCGACGACGTGGCCGTGACCATAGGGCTGGGGTTGGAAAACCTTCCGGAGGACGCCGGTGGCTGCATGTTCCTTGTGTGCGACCAGCCGAACCTGTCCCGGAACAGCGTCTCGCGGCTGGCCCTTATGTTTCGCGGCGCGCCGGAGCGGATATGGGCCCTCTCCGCCCACGGAAAGCGCGGCAACCCGGTAATATTTCCCTCCTCACTGTTTGGGGAGCTGCGGCGTCTTCCACGCGATACCGGCGGGCGGGCCGTCATAGGCCGCCACACGGAGCTGCTCTCGCTGCTGGAGGCCGAGGACCCCAAGGAGCTTGAGGATATCGACTTTTCCGACCGCTAAAAAAAGCGCAAACTGCGTACGATTGCTCACCGCGACACTTTGATTGGAGGCGTGCCATGAAAAAGGAGCTGGTCAGAAAGCTCAAAGAGGTCGCCGCGGCGGTACTGCCCGTTTCGGGTGTTATCGTGCTGCTGCATTTAACCATAGCGCCCATGCCGGGAGGCGTGCTGGCGCTTTTCCTGACCAGCGTGCCGCTGCTCATCGCCGGAATGACTCTTTTTACCCTCGGCGCGGACACCGGCATGACGCCCATGGGAAACCAGATGGGAGCCAAACTGACCGAAAGGCACAGCCTCCCTCTGCTGGTGACGGTCTCCCTGCTGCTGGGTATAATGATAACTGTGGCGGAGCCTGATCTGCAGGTGCTGTCAAAGCAGATGCCCGACGTGGTGCTGTTCAGCGCCGGCTCCTTTAAGGCCACCATGGGCGGCGTGCTGATAATATCGGTGGGCGTGGGCGTGGGTATTTTTCTGGTGCTGTCGCTGCTGCGCATAGTGCTGAACAAGATCCTTTCACGCATGCTCATCTTTCTGTATGTGGCCGTATTCGCGCTGGCCCTGTTCACCTCGCCGGATTACCTCGCCGTCTCCTTCGATTCCGGCGGCGTCACCACGGGACCCATAACGGTGCCGTTCATTCTGGCGCTCGGCGTTGGTGTGGCGGAGGTTCGCGGCGGCGACTCCTCCCACGACGACAGCTTCGGTCTGGTGGCCCTGTGCTCAATCGGGCCGATCATCACCGTGCTCATCCTCGGCATGTTGGCCGGAGAGGGAGGCGGCTACTCCGGCTACGTTATTCCCGAGGTAACGGATGCGTCCTCGCTTTTTCACGCCTTCGCGTCCTCCCTGCCTGTTTACGCCGGCGAGGTGGCGGTCGCCCTGCTCCCGATAATCCTCTTTTACTGCATTTTTCAGGTGGCGTTCCTAAAGCTGCCGCTCAAAACGCTGGCCAAGACCGGCGTGGGCGTGCTTTACACCTATCTGGGGCTGGCGCTGTTCCTGACCTCGGTCAACGTCGGCTTTATGCCCGCCGGAAGCTACATCGGCGGCGCGGTCGCCTCGCTGCGGTTTAGGTGGCTGCTTGTTCCAATCGGTATGCTGGTGGGCTTTTTTATCGTGGCGGCGGAACCGGCTGTCCACGTTTTGAACGAGCAGGTGGAGGAGGTCACCGGCGGCGCCATATCCCGGCGGGCCATGATGTCCGCCCTGTCCATAGGAATGAGCGTTTCGGTGGGCCTTGCCATGATACGGGTGCTCACCGGCCTGTCCATCTGGTGGATGCTGGCCCCGGGCTATATACTCGCGCTGGGGCTCACCTTTTTTGTGCCAAAGATATTTACGGCCGTGGCCTTTGACTCCGGTGGGGTCGCCTCCGGGCCTATGACGGCTACCTTTTTGCTTCCCTTTGCGACCGGCGCCTGCGCCGCGGCCGGAGGGAACGTTATGACAGACGCTTTCGGGGTGGTTGCCATGGTGGCCATGACGCCCCTCGTAACGATACAGATACTTGGTTTAGTTTATGCCGTCAAGGCGAAGCGTGCGCGGCTGCTTGAACTGGAAGCTGTCGCGGCGCAGACCTTTGAACCGGGAGAGGAGGATATCATTGAATTCTGAGGAAAATCACAGCCCCGCGCACAAATACAAACCCTTCGACATGATGGTAGCTATAGTTGACCGGGATCTGGGCGAAATTGTCGCAGAGCACAACAGAAGCTTTGACATCCCTGTCAACATCGTCTGTCTGGGCCGCGGCACCGCCGATTCCTACTGGACGGATCTGCTGGGGATAGGTTCCCCGGAAAAGGATATAGTTCTCAGCTTTGTGCCGGTGGAGCACGCCCGGGCCGCGCTTGACAACCTTGTGGAAAAGATGGATCTGCACGCCTGTGGAAAGGGCATAGCCTTCACAATGCCTGTGAACAGCGTGGCCGGCTCCCGCGTGCTGCACTATTTTATCGAAGCGAGTTTACAGGAGGACAGTGATGAGCGATAAAACTGATTTCAGCCTTGTGCTGACTATAGTCAACCGTGGCCACGCCGACGACGTGATGGATCCGGCCCGTGAAGCCGGCGCTAAAGGCGGCACCGTGCTCTATGCCCGCGGCGCCGGGATACATGAGACGGAGACGTTTTTCGGCATATCCATACGACCTGAAAAGGAGCTTGTGATGATACTTGTGCCGGAGGACCGCCGCGCCGCCGTCATGCAGGCGATAGTAAAGAGCGCGGGACTTGATACCGAGGGGCATGGGATAACCTTCTCCCTGCCCGTTGACGAGGTGGCCGGCATAGCCCATCTGATGGACCGGCACGACAACACGGCAAAATAACTGGAGGACTGACATGAAAAAAATATTAAACGCGATTTTCAGCCGTATGGTAATAGTCGGGGTCCTGATCCTTTTACAGGTGCTGGTGCTCCTGCTCTGGATCTGGCAGTTCTCCGAGTACTCGGAATATTTTTATTCGGCGCTGATAATTTTCAGCCTTGCGGTGTCGCTAAAGGTGCTGAGCAGCGACGACAACCCCTCGTATAAAATAGCGTGGCTCGTGCCCATACTCATGTTCCCGGTGTTCGGCGGGCCGTTCTATCTTCTGTTCGGTTCCGGCCGTGTCACCAGCAGGTTCAAGGAGAAGTTCAGCCGCGTGGTGGACGCTACGAAAAGCTATCTTTCCCGGGACCCGGAGGCAGAGACACAGCTTTCTTTGGTCGACCCGGAGGCGGAGCGCCAGTCCCGCTACATCACCGAATACGGCGGCTACCCTCTTTACCGCGGCTCCACCGTCACCTATTATCCCTCCGGCGAGGAAAAGTTTGAGGCGCTGAAGGCCGAGCTTGAAAAGGCGGAGCACTTCATCTTCCTTGAGTATTTCATCATCAGCGAGGGCTTCATGTGGGACACCATAAAGGAGATACTGGTGCGCAAGGCGGCGGCGGGCGTGGACGTGCGCCTTATGTACGACGACATAGGCAGCCTTAACACCCTGCCCTACCACTACGACGACCAGATGGAGGCCTGCGGCATACGGTGCCACGTTTTCAACCAGTTCAGGCCCGTCGCCTCCGTGCGCATGAACAACCGCGACCACCGCAAAATAGTCGTGATCGACGGGCACACGGGCTTTACCGGCGGCATAAATCTGGCGGACGAGTACATCAACCGCTACGCCCGCTGCGGCCACTGGAAGGACACCGCCGTCATGGTGAAGGGCGAGGCCGTCTGGAACCTGACGACAATGTTCTTACGCATGTGGTACTATAACGGAGGGCACGACGAGTCCTTCGACGCCTTTTCACCTCACTCCCACCACCCCGGCCCGTTTGAAAGCGACGGCTTTGTCCAGCCCTACGGCGACAGCCCGCTGGACGGCGAGACCGTGGGCGAAAACGTGTATCTCAACATGATAACCCGCGCCAAAGACTACGTCTGGATAAGCACGCCCTACCTGATCATAGACAACGAGCTGACCACGGCCCTCTGCCTTGCGGCAAAAAGCGGGGTGGATGTGCGCATAGTCTGTCCCCATGTGCCGGACAAGTGGTACGTCCATATGATGACCCGCGCCTCCTACCCGCACCTAATTAGGAACGGCGTAAAGATATACGAGTATACTCCCGGCTTCAACCACTCCAAAACCTTCCTGTCCGACGACCGTATAGGCACCGTCGGCACGATAAATCTGGACTACAGGAGCCTGTATCTCCACTTTGAATGCGGCTGCTGGATGTACGGCTGCAAGGCTCTGGGCGACCTTAAAAAGGACTATCTCGCCATGCTGGAAAAGTGCCAGCCGTACACCGAGGAGGACTGCAAAAAGGTTCCGTGGCACGTGCGCCTTATGCGCAGCCTGCTCCGCGTCTTTGCTCCGCTGATGTGAAACAGTCATTAGTCATCAGTCGTTAGACATTAGTAAAACGAGGTACTGGAAAACAACAGCCCCAAATGAAAACTTTCTTCAATTCACAAACAGGGGGCATCCATCCGAAGAATGAATAAAGGCGATCGAACGTAGCGCTGTCCAAATCTCTGATTTGTCTGCGAGCCACTGCAATGCCCCTTGAAGATTCGCACTAACTTATAAAGTTGGCATCCGAAGGGTCTCAGGGGCAGCGGAATGCCCCTGATTATAATTGTCCGCGCAGCGGACACCTCTTAGTCATTAGTCATCAGTCGTTAGACATTAGTAAAACGAGGTACTGGAAAACAACAGCCCCAAATGAAAACTTTCTTCAATTCACAAACAGGGGGCATCCATCCGAAGAATGAATAAAGGCGATCGAACGTAGCGCTGTCCAAATCTCTGATTTGTCTGCGAGCCACTGCAATGCCCCTAAATAGAAATGCGCTGCGGGCACATCTTTAAAATCCAACTTTTGAAATACCGCGCAGGTAATCTTTCAGCGAAAAACCTGCGCGGTGATTTTTTTATTTTGTACTTTAACAAGTCTTACAAATTTACATTTACAGAAAAAGACAGCGTGCTTTTGATACAAGCAGGCTGCCTTTCCTGTTGTTTGCTACTTTAAGAATTTGAGTTTAAATTGGAGTCGGCTGCGCCGACAAACTTAAAATAGGGGCTTTCCGATCGCCCCTATAATACCCTTCGGAGCCCACTTCATAACTATAAAGAAACCATCATCTGAGTCTGCCGTTTTCCTGTACGCGTATCCTGTCTCCTGTCTCCTGACTCCTGATACCACTGGCGGCGCCCGCTCACTTTCTTTAACGAAAGAGAACGGGCGCCGTATCATATGCAAAGCTTTATTTCAGATTGTTTTCCAGTGTCTCAAGCTCTTTCTCCAGCGCCTTCGGCAGCTTGTCGCCGAACTTTCCGTAAAACTCGCGGATGCCGGCGGCCTCCTGTTTCCAAAGCTCCGGGTCCACCTCCAGCAGACCGGCCACCGTTTCGGCGTCTATGCCGTCCAGGCCCTCTGTCTCTATGTCCTCCGGCTTCGGCTCATAGCCTATGGGCGTCTCCACGGCGTCGGCACTTCCGTCGCAGCGGCCCAGCATCCACATGAGCACGCGCATGTTCTCACCGTAGCCGGGCCAGATGAACTTGCCATCCTCGTCCGTGCGGAACCAGTTGACGTTGAAGATCTTCGGCGCCTTGTCGCCCAGCCTCTGGCCCATATCGAGCCAGTGCTGCCAGTAGTCGCCCATGTGGTAGCCACAGAACGGCAGCATGGCCATAGGGTCACGCCGAACCACGCCAACCGCGCCCGCCGCCGCCGCCGTAGTCTCAGACGCCATGACGGAGCCGACGAAAACGCCGTGCTCCCAGCTTCTGGACTGATAGACCAGCGGAGCCGTCTTTGCGCGCCTGCCGCCGAACACCATGGCGGAGATGGGCACGCCGGCCGGGTCGTCAAACTTCGGTGAAACGCAAGGGCAGTTTCTGGCCGGTGCGGTGAAGCGGGAGTTCGGGTGCGCGCCCTTCTCCTCCGAGGTCTTGCCGTTCCAGGGGTTGCCCTTCCAGTCTATGGCGTTTTCGGGCGGATTTTTGTCCAGCCCCTCCCACCAGACGGTGTTGTCGTCCAGGTTGTGGGCCACGTTTGTAAATATGGTGCCCTTCCTTGTGGCGGCCAGAGCGTTGGGGTTCGATTTGGCGTTTGTGCCCGGGGCCACGCCGAAAAATCCGTTTTCAGGGTTCACCGCCCAAAGCCTGCCGTCCGGCCCTATGCGCAGCCAAGCTATGTCGTCGCCCACGCACCAGACCTTAAAGCCCTTTTTCGCGTAGTACTCCGGCGGGATGAGCATGGCGAGGTTCGTCTTTCCACAGGCGGAGGGGAACGCGGCGGTTATGTATTTCGTCTCTCCATTCGGGAACTCTATGCCCAGGATGAGCATATGCTCCGCCATCCAGCCCTCTTTCCAGCCCTGCCACGATGCTATGCGCAGCGCAAAGCACTTTTTGCCCAGCAGCACGTTGCCGCCGTAGGCCGAGTTTATGCTCCAGATGGTGTTATCCTCCGGGAACTGGCAGATATAGCGGTTTTCCTCATCCACGTCCTTTTTGGCGTGCAGGCCCTTGACAAAATCCGGCGAGTCGCCCAGCACATCCAGCGCCGGCTGACCCATGCGGGTCATTATATCCATGTTGAGCACGACATAGATGGAGTCCGTCAGCTCTATGCCCACCTTGGCGAACGGGCTGCCGAGCTGGCCCATGCTGTAGGGTATGACGTACATGGTGCGGCCCTTCATCGCGCCGTCGTACAGCGGACGCAGGCGGGCATACATCTCATCCTTCTCCACCCAGTTGTTGGTGGGACCGACCATCTCTTTTTTCGTTGTGCATATGAACGTCCTGTTCTCCACCCGCGCCACGTCGTTCACCCTGGTGCGGTGCAACAGACAGCCCGGAAGCTTCTCCTCGTTGAGCTTTATCATCTCGCCGGTGGACACGGCCTCGTCCCTGAGCATTTTGAGCTGCTCCTCGCCGCCGTCAAGCCAAACTATTTTATCCGGCTTGCAAAGCGCCGCCATCTCCTCTATCCACTTGAGCACATGCGGGTTGTTTGTCATAAATGAATACCCCTTTCGGACGATTATGCACGACCGCCTGCCGTGCCAACTGTTGTTGTCTTTCATTATAACGACTTTTGACGCTATATTCAAGTGGATAAACGCGCAGAGTTGCAGGATTATTTTGTATAATATGCAAAAATCAAAATTCCGCGTCTATTGGCATAGAGGGCACGGCGTTGAGCGACAGCTCCGCCACATGCCCCGCCAAAAATTCGTAACAGCCCTGGGAGCCGACCATCGCGCCATTGTCCCCACAAAGGGGCAGCGGCGGCACAAACAGGCGGCAGCCCCTCGCTTTGCACTCCTTTTCCAGCAGCGCCCGCAGCCCTGAATTTGCCGAAACGCCGCCCGCCGCCACTATCGTCTTATATCCGCCCTCGTCGGCGGCCATCATCAGGCGGGAGACCAGCGCCTCGCACACCGTTTTCTGAAACGACGCGCAGAGATCCGGTATATTCACGCTCTCGCCCTTCTGCTCGGCGTTGTGCAGCAGGTTCACGACCGCGGTCTTTAGCCCAGAAAAGCTCATATCCAGCGGCGCTCCCTCCACATGGGGCCTCGGAAGATTAAAGGCGTCCGGGTCGCCCTTTTGCGCCTCCCGGTCAAGGAAAACACCGCCGGGATAGGGCAGCCCCATGGCGCGGGCCGCCTTGTCGAAAGCCTCGCCCGCCGCGTCGTCCCTCGTCTTGCCCAGCACGCGAAACTCTGTGTAGTCCGCCACCTCCACTATATGGCTGTGCCCGCCCGAAACGACAAGGCACAAAAACGGCGGCTGAAGCTCGGGATGCGCCAGATAGTTCGCGGCTATGTGGCTGCGCAGATGGTGCACCGGAACCAGCGGTTTCCCTGTGGCCAGCGCGAGGCCCTTGGCGAAATTTACGCCCACCAAAAGCGCCCCAATAAGCCCCGGCGCGGCCGTCACGGCGATGGCGTCCACGTCGGCCAGCTCCATATCCGCATCAGCCAGCGCCTTATCCACCACGGCGACTATGTTTTCGGTGTGGCGGCGGGAGGCGATCTCCGGCACCACGCCGCCGTAAAGCCCATGCTCCGCCACCTGTGTGTTTATCACGTTGGAAAGCGTCTTCCTGCCGTCCTCTATGACAGCCGCGGCCGTCTCGTCGCAGGAGGACTCTATGCCGAGTATTTTCATCTGCTCACCCTATTCTATGTCAAATAAATAAAATTGCTTTCATGTGTGTCAGCACCGCGGCAAATTTCGACCGGCGCGGCGAGTTTCAGCCGGCGCGGCCCAACCGCCTGACGCAGTCTTTCTGACGGCTTTCCGCCAAAGCGCAAACCGCGGCGCGAACCCGTTCTCACTTAAAAAGTCTGCGGCATTTGGC
>CAYONL010000021.1:11656-18431 GCA_964405305.1 uncultured Oscillospiraceae bacterium
AAGCGCAAACCGCGGCGCGAACCCGTTCTCACTTAAAAAGTCTGCGGCATTTGGCCCGGCGACGCAGTTTTTCTTTAATTATTTATTATACCGCCTTTGGTCGTCGTTGTCCACCGACATTTGCGGCGAGGCCGCGGCCCTTATCGCCAGCTCACCCGCCATACGGAACAGCGTGTCGGAAAGCACCCGCTCCATCTGCAATCCGGCGCCCTGGGCCACCCGCTCGTAAAAATCTGCCGTCTCGTCGCCCAGCTCGATCTTATAGCTTTTCATTTTTATCACCACCGCCATTAGTTTGCCACGCACCGGCTTAAAAAAATATGCAAAAAATGGGCGGCCCTTTTTGGAGCCGCCCTAAAACTTTAAAATATCAGCCGCCGTAGCTGTAGCCGGACTGCACCTGATCCTGCTGGGTAACGTTGGTGCCGTTGTCCTCCAGCAGAGTGACCTTTACGGTGAACGTCCTGTCGCTTTGCCCGGTCGCGGAGTAGCGGTAAAGCGTCAGCGTTACCTCGTCGCCCGGAGTGCTCTTTAAAAGCTCGGTCTGCAGATCGGTCATACTGGTTATATCCGTGTCGCCAAAAGCGATAATTATGTCGCCGGCGGCCGCTTCCGTACCGGTGAGCGCGCTGCGGCTGTTGATGGCGCGTATCTGCACGCCCTGCGGCACGTTGTACATCTGCGCCACGGTGGAGTCTATCGTCGTGGCAGTGATACCGAGTATCGGCCTGCCGGAAACATAGCCGTTCGAAATAAGTTCGTCGATCACGCCCTTCGCCTCGGCGGTCGGGATCGCGAAGCCTATGCCCTCGTAGGAGGTGGAAATGAGCTTGGAACTGGTGATACCAATGACCTGACCATACTCGTTGATCAGCGCGCCGCCGGAGTTGCCGGGATTGATAGCGGCGTTCGTCTGGATGACGTTCATGGAGTAGGCGCTCTCGCTTGTGGTTATCACGCGGTCAAGGCCGGAAATTATGCCGTTTGTAAAGCTGCTTTGCAGCGTCAGGCCGCCCGGATTGCCCAGCGCGTAAACGGTGTCGCCCACCTCGCACTGGGTAGAGTCGCCAATGGTTGCCGGCGCCAGATTTTCAGCCTCGATCTTTATCACGGCGATATCGGTCTGGGTGTCGGCGCCTATAAGCTTTGCCTCGTACTCCTCGTTGTTGTAGAGCACGACTTTTATGGTGTCCGCGCCGGAAACCACATGGGCGTTGGTTGCGATGTAGCCGTCGGAGGTCAGGATTATGCCTGAACCCTCGCCCGCCGGGTCTATGGAGGTGGAGTACTGATACTGCACCACGCCGACTATGGACGGACTGACGGTCTTATATACCTGGGACGCGGTCATGGTGCCGTCGGTGGCGATGGCGTCGTCGCTTTCAGGCTTTTCCGCAAGGGAGAGCGTGGGCGCGTCCTCTTTCTGTGCCGTGCTGGCCTCGGCATCCTCCGGCAACTTGGAGGACGCGGAGCTTTGACTGGAATCCGCAAGGCCGAAGGGCAGGCTGCCGCCAGTTACAAGGCCGTAAATTCCGAACACCGCGAACGTCAGCACGCATACGCCGAGCACCGCCGCGATAACGCTCAAAAACACCTTGAACCCGCGACCGCTCTTTTTGCCGCCGCCCTTTTTTCCCGAGCGGTCAGCATTTTCGTATTTGTCAAAATTCCACTGGTAACCGCCGGTCTGGCTATTATATGGGTTTTGCTGGCTGGAATACTGCGGATCCACGCCGCGGTTGCTGTAATAGCCGTACTGCGCGCCATAGCCGGGCGCCTGAGGCGGCGTCTGCTGCTGGTTCTGCCGGCCCTGTCCCTCCGGCTGACCGGGTTTCCACTGGCCGCCGGGATCCTGGGCGCCGTCATCATAGCTCCTGTACTGGTTTGTGCTGGAGGAGTAGCTCCATCCCGTTGGAGGAGTGTTGTTGCGGGCTTCCGCGTCGCTGTGGGTTTCGGCGGAAGGCTCCGGCGCCGCGCCGTTTTCTTCCGGTGAAACCGCGGCGTTCACGTTTTCGTCCACGTTGCTGTTGATGTCCTTGTTCTCATAGTCTTCCATAAATTTCACCTTTGTTTCAAATTACCGGGAGCGCTTGCTCTGCGGCTCATATTTTATTCAACGGCTTTAGTTTATCCAATAAATGTGACAGCAAAATAAACGGCAATTTAAGAATTTGAGCTTAATTTGTTTTTTATTTTCCCCAATAAATGTTAAGAAATTTTTTGCGCCGCACAAACGCCCGTCAGGTGGTCGTTTCAGACATACGGCGGCGGGTGTGTTCCTTCGTCGCCTTTTGGTCCGCCGCCGGAACCGAGAAGCAGAACTCCGCGTACTCGCCCTCCACACTGCGCACTATGAGGTCGCCGTTGTGCAGGTTCACAATGGTCTGTACAATATAAAGGCCGAGGCCGTAACCGCTTTTGTCCAGGCTGCGGGATTTGTCGGACTTGTAGAACCGGTCAAACAGGCGCGGTATCTCATGCTGCGGTATCCCTTGTCCCGTGTTCCGTATGGCGATGAACACGCGCCCGCTCTCCTGGGTAAACGCAAAGGAGATGCAGCCCTTATCATTTACAAACTTGACCGCGTTGTCAATAAGATTATATATCACCTGATGTATCAGGTCGGCGTCCGCCTCCACATATATGGGATCGGACTCAAGGCCCACTATCTCGATCCCGCGCTCGTCCACCCTCTGCTCGAAGGCAAAAAGCGTGCGGCAGACCATGTCGCTTATGTCGAAAATGGAGGGGTCTATCTTTGACTCGCCCGACTCTATCCTCGCTATGTTCAGCATAGATTTCACCATCCGGGACAGGCGGTGCACCTCCTCCGACACGGTCTCAAGGTACTGCTGCCGCTTCTCCTCCGGCACGGTGCCGTCCAGTATGCCGTCGATAAAGCCGCCTATGGTCGTCATCGGAGTTTTAAGCTCGTGGGAGACGTTGGCAATAAAGCTGCGGCGCACGGACTCAAGGTCGGCCAAAGAGGACGCCATGTTGTTAAAGGCCGAGGCCAGCTGTCCTATCTCGTCGTAGCCCTCCACCGGAACGCGCACCGAGAAATCGCCGGCCGAAAAGCTCTTGGTCGCCGCTGCCATATTTCTCAGCGGCCTCACAAGCCTGCGCGTTACAAAATATATAACTATGGAGGAAACAATAATCGCTATTATTGCGCAAAGGAAGAACACGTCTATAAGATCCACAACGAAATCCCAGAGCTGGTCCGCCGGAAGCGAGACGAACACAGCGCCGAAAGCCGTTCCGCCCACCTCCACCGGAACGCCCACGGTGAAGTACGGCGACGAGTATATCCCGCCCAAAGTTCCGTTTTCTATGAACTCGCCGGCGGTGGCCTCAGCAATTATCTCCGGCGCTATGGTGTAGGTGCGGTGGCTGCAGTTGTCGCCCTCGGTGCAGATCATGGTGCGCCCGTCGCTGTCCACCAGAAAAATCTCCGTACCCGTGGTGGCGCTGATTATGCTGTAGCCGGACAGCAGCTGCTTTTCCGAAATGTACTGGTAATTATAGCTTTGCAGGTTCGCCACGGTAAGCGCCGCGGCCTGTCTCGCGTTGCGCAAAAGGGATTCCTGCTTGTCCTCCTGAAAATACCGGGTGGAGAACGCCAGAAAAAGCCCGCCCATCAGCGTGATGCTTACAAGTATCACGGCGGAGCAGACCGCAAAATATTTTGTAAATATTGATTTCTGCATGGAAAATCACCTTTTTATTCAAATGGGCGGCCAGTGAGCGGCCGCCCTGAAATACAACAAACTGTTTGCGCTTACTCTTTTACCTCGAACTTGTAGCCGACGCCCCACACGGTTTTAAGCGACCACTTCTCCGAAACGCCCTCCAGCTTTTCACGCAGGCGCTTTATGTGCACGTCCACCGTGCGGCTGTCCCCATAGTACTCAAAGCCCCACACCTCGTCCAAAAGCTGGTCGCGGGTGTAGACGCGGTTGGGATTGGAGGCCAGATGGAACAGCAGCTCCAGCTCCTTCGGCGGCGTGTCCACCACCTTGCCGTCCACCTTCAGCTCATACTTGGTCATGTTTACCACCAGCTTGTCGTAGCTGACCTCTTTCACATCGCTCTCCGCCGCGGTCTTGCCCGTGCGGCGCAGGACGGCCTTTATGCGCGCGACTATCTCCTTAGCGTCAAAGGGCTTGACCACGTAGTCGTCGGCTCCCAGCTCCAGCCCCAGCACCTTGTCGAAGGTCTCGCCCTTTGCCGTTATCATTATGATGGGGCACTCGGACTTTTTGCGCAGCTCACGGCAGACCTGCCATCCGTCCAGCTTCGGCATCATCACATCCAGCAGAATGAGATCAGGGTTTTCCAGCGCAAATTTGGAGAGCGCCTCCTCTCCATCTCCCGCCGTCACCACTGTAAAACTCTCCTTTTCAAGGTAGAGCCGCAGCAGCTCGCATATATTTTTATCGTCATCCGCAACTAAGATCTTTCCGGTGGCCATTTAATTTCCTCCCTTTTCACACTTGGGCTATATTGTTAATTATACAGCTTTGCATTCCTCATACGTGAATATTTCTTGAACCTTTTTTCGCTTTTGGGTAAATTGCACTTGTTATAAATCTGTTTCAGCACTATAATTATAGCAGGCAACGCATAGTTTTGCAATCTTTAGCAAAGGACTGAGAGTTACAATGAAGCTTGGTATCATTGGCTTGCCGAACGTAGGCAAGAGCACACTGTTCAACGCCATAACCAATGCCGGCGCGCAGGCCGCCAACTACCCATTCTGCACTATAGAGCCAAACGTCGGCGTGGTTGCCGTTCCCGAACCCCGGCTGGACAAGCTGGCCGAAATGTACGACCCTGAAAAGTACACGCCCGCCACTGTGGAGTTTGTGGACATAGCGGGCCTTGTCAAGGGCGCGTCCAAGGGCGAGGGCCTGGGCAACAAATTTCTTTCCAACATCCGCGAGGTGGACGCGCTCATCCATGTGGTGCGCTGCTTTGAGGACCCGAACGTCATCCATGTGGATGGCTCCGTCTCCGCCTCCCGCGACATCGAGGTCATAAACCTCGAGCTGATCTTCTCCGACCTGGAAATTTTGGACCGCCGCATCGCAAAGACCGAAAAAGAGTTTAAGGGCGGCAACCGCCAGTACGGCGAGGAGCTGGCCTTTTTGAACCGGCTCAAGGCCCATATGGAGGACGGCAAGTCCGCCCGCGCCTTTGTCTGCTCGGGCGACGAGGAGCAGGCGCTGCTTTCCTCCATCCCGCTGCTCTCCGGCAAACCGATAATCTACGCCGCCAACCTCTCTGAAAAGGATTTCACCGAGGGCTATGAGCACAACGAGAACTATCAGGCCGTCTGCCGGATAGCGGAGGCCGAGCACTCCGCCGTCATGCCCGTCTGCGCCAAATTTGAGGAGGACATAAGCGACCTCTCCCTTGAGGACAAAAAGGAGTTCCTTGAGGAGATAGGGCTTGAGCAGTCCGGCCTTGACCGCATGATAAAGGCCTCCTACGACCTTCTCGGGCTGATGAGCTTTCTGACCGCCGGGAAAAAGGAGGTCCGCGCCTGGACGATAAAGAAGGGCACAAAGGCGCCCCAGGCCGCCGGCACCATCCACACGGACTTCGAGCGTGGCTTTATCCGGGCGGAAATAGTCAGCTTCGACGATCTGGTGGCCACCGGCTCCATGGCCGCGGCAAGGGACAGGGGCCTTGTTCGCAGCGAGGGCAAGGAGTACGTCATGCAGGACGGCGACGTGGTGCTGTTCCGGTTTAACGTATAAGCCGTACCCAAAGACGGGGTTCGCCGCCCGGCCGTTTTCCGGCGAGCCTTTCACTCCATAGTTTTATCCAAACCCGGCAGTCTTTTCGTCCCGCCCTGTAAAATGTTTTTTGGGCGGCCGGAAAGCGCGCCGGGCGCAAAATGTCAGCTAATAAAAATACGGCGCCCACTGTCTTTCGCCAAAGAAAGACAGCGGGCGCCGTAATCTGTGCGCTCAAATAAAAACCGGCGAAACCGCCCCGCTTTATCCGAACAGGTAGGGCTTCAGCACCTCATAAAGCTTGTCGTTGTTGAGCACGTAGCTCTCATGGCTTTCGCCCGGAAGTATTTTGAGCACCGCACCGGGAACGTTTTCGGCTATGTACCGGGTGTGCTCCTCCGTAATAAGGTCGCGGCTTCCGGCGATGAGCACGGTGGGCACAGTTATGGTGCTCAGGCTTTCGGCGGATATGTGCGGCTCGGTCAGCATCATTTTAAAGAGCGGCGAGCGGGAGAAGAACCAGCAGACCCTGCAAAAGCTCCGAAAGCCCGGGCGCAGCCCCTCCGGAGTCACGTTGGCGCCCGAGCAAATAAGCCTGCCCAGCAGCTCCGGCCTCATAATGGCGACCAAAAGCCCGATTATTCCGCCATCGGAAAACCCGTACAGCACAGGCTTTTCAAGCTCCAGCTTCTCTATAAATTCTATCACGTCCCGCGCCATATCCGCATAGGAGAGCGCTTTCACCTTCGTGCTTTCGCCGTGGCCGCGGGTGTCTATGGCGTAGGTGGCGAAATCCGGCTCCAGCCGCGCGCACAGGCCGTCAAATATCCTGTGGCTCTCGCCGTTGCCGTGCAAAAGCACCAGCGGAGCGCCCTGCCCGCGTTTTTCATAATACAGCGTGACGCCGTTCACATCTATGAGCATGCTCAACCCTCTTTCAGTTCAAGCAGGACGGGGCAGTGGTCGCTGCCCATCACCTCGGGCAATATGGCGGCCTCCGTGACGTGCTCCATCAGCCTGTCCGACACCAG
>CAYONL010000022.1:0-18291 GCA_964405305.1 uncultured Oscillospiraceae bacterium
GTCTCCTGTCTCCTGTCTCCTGCCTCCTGTCTCCTGTCTCCTGTCTCCTGTCTCCTGATTCCTGTCTCCTGACCCCTGACTCCTGTCTCCTGTCCCCTGTCTCCTGATTCCTGTCCCCTGTCCCCTGTCTCCTGATTCCTGTCTCCTGCCTCCTGCCTCCTGTCTCCTGTCTCCTGATTCCTGTCTCCTGACCCCTGACTCCTTACGCCTGACGCCTGACGCCTGACGCCTGCCGTCTGGATCAGTCCTCGTCTTTTTTAAGACTGGGTATGAGCTTCTCCGGCCTCTCGGGCGACAGCTCCAAAATATAGTCCGTCGTGACGCCGTAATATTTCGCCAGCGCGATGACCACCCACACGGGTATATCGCGGCCGCCCGTCTCGTACCGTCTGTAGACCTCCCGACGGCAGTGGAGCAGGTCGGCCGCCTGCTGCTGGGTAAGGCCCACCTCCCGCCTGAGCGCCGTAAGCCTGCGAAAATACATAAAAAGCATCTCCCTTCCGTCCGGTCTTTATAATACATATTATAGGGAGGCCCCCGCCGGGTGTCAATCGCGCCCGCGGCCCGCCCAAAAAATAAAAAAACGGCAAACAGTAAAAAAACTCTTGATTAGCGGAGGATTCTGTGGTAGTATCTTTCAAAGAAGAATGACTTTTAAGCGCGGCACAGAGAGGCCGGCAAGGTCGGAATACGGAGGCACTGTATAGGTGCGCTCTGCGACCCTGCCGACGGCAAGGTCTTTTTTATTGCCGCCAAACGGAAACGAGGTGTGCCGTATGGCTGAATTCAAGGCTGTTATAATGGACGAGGCGGCCACAAGGCGCGCGCTGCTTCGCGTTTCCCACGAGATACTGGAAAAGAACAACGGAGCCGAGGGCCTTGCTCTTATTGGTATCCGCCGCCGCGGCGTTCCGATAGCCGAGCTTATAAAAGAGAATATTTTTGCCATAGAAGGCACCGCCGTTCCCGTTGGGACGCTGGACATCACCCTTTACCGCGACGATCTGACCGCGCTGGGTGATTCGGCCACCGTCAACGCGTCGTCGGTGCCTTTTGATGTGGCGGGAAAAACGGTCGTGCTGGTGGACGACGTGATCTACACCGGTCGAACCGCCCGCGCCGCCCTTGACGCCGTCATGCGCCTGGGCCGCCCGGCTTTCATACGGCTGGCGGCGGCGGTGGACCGCGGCCACAGAGAGCTGCCCATCCGACCCGACTACGTGGGCAAAAACCTTCCCACCTCAAGCTCCGAGCTTGTGGCCGTCCATATGCCGGAGTTTGACGGAGACATGGGCGTGCTGCTTTACCAGCGGTAAAAAATAACGCGCGGGCGCGCTTTATGATACAGTTTTCAATTAGAGTTAAAATATGAGGAGGAAACAGCATGAAACTTATTTACAACGTGGAGGACAAGCCGAAGTTCAGCCAGCTTATAATTTTCGGTCTCCAGCAGCTGCTTGCCATCATCGCGGCAACCATAGTGGTCCCGATACTGGTAAACGCCTTTGGCGTGACAAATCTTGAGATGGACCCCGCCGCCGCCCTTTTGGGAGCCGGTGTCGGAACCCTGACCTACATACTCTTTACAAAGGGCCGCAGCCCGGTGTTCCTCGGAAGCTCCTTTGCCTTCCTGTCCTCAATGTACGCCGCCACCGTGTTCGGCTACCTCGGCATCATCATCGGCGCGGTGTTCGCGGGCCTTGTCTACGTCATCATAGCGCTGGTCGTCAAGGCCACCGGCACCGGCTGGATCAACAAGCTCATGCCGCCCGTGGTCATAGGCCCCACCGTTGCGCTCATAGGACTGGGCCTTGCCGGAAACGCCGTCAGCGATATGACAAAGGCCTCCGCCACCGGCGAAGCCTACAGCCTTGTCGCCATAGCGTGCGGACTTTTCACCTTCTTCCTTGTGGTGCTCGTCTCCAGCAAGGGCAAGGGCTTTATGAAGCTCATACCCTTCATCATTGCCGCGCTGGGCGGTTATGTCATAGCCTCCGCCTTCACCGTCGTCGGCTCCTCCGCCGGAATGGACTCGCTGAAGATAGTGGATTTCAGCGCGCTTGTCAACAACTTCCAGACCATCACCTTCAACAGCTTCTTCAGCTTCCCGAAGTTCGCCTTTGTTGAGGCGATAAAAGAGATAACCTCCGGCAACATCCTGCTCAAGCTCTCCGACATGGGCACGCTGATGCTCCTTTACATGCCCGTTGCCTTCGTGGTCTTTGCCGAGCATCTGGCCGACCACAAAAACATCTCCTCCATCATCGAGCGCGACCTGCTCAAAGACCCCGGCCTTGACAAAACCCTCCTGGGCGACGGCGTAGGCTCCATGGTGGGCGCGGCCTTTGGCTCCTGCCCCAACACCACCTACGGCGAATCCATCGGCTGCGTCGCCATAACCCGCAACGCCTCCGTGGCCTCCATCCGCATGGCCGCCTACCTTGCCATAGCGCTGTCCTTCTTCACGCCCTTCGTCGCCTTCGTCAACACCATACCGAGCTGCGTCTTAGGCGGCATATGCATGGCCCTTTATGGCTTCATCGCCGTCTCCGGCCTCAAGATGATAAACGGAGTGGACCTGGGCGAAAACAGGAACCTCTTTGTAGTCAGCTCCATCCTTATAGCCGGAATCGGCGGCCTGGCCCTCGACTTCGGAACCTTGCAGATAACCTCCATCGCCACCGCGCTCATCATCGGCATCGTTGTGAACTACATGCTGAAGGGCAAGCACGAGGACGACGCTCCGGACTCCGACAAGAAAAAGAAAAAGTCCCGCGCGTAAAAGAGCGTTTCCAGAATGGCTCCGGCCATACGGCTAAGTAAGTGCTGAATAATTCGCGATAAACTAAAAAGTGTGCATCCGAAGGGTCTTAGGGGCAATCGGAATGCCCCTAAATAAAAATGTGCCGCAAAGCTCCTATTTGATTTTGGCAATTAATCAGAGGTTCCCTAACAAAAACAGCATAGAAACAGGCGGAGCCCGATCAAAACCGGGCCCCGCCTGTTTTTTATACTCTTTTAAACGGATGGGCGCTCTTTTTTCGCCGTGACCACTCTGGGCAGGCCCGCGTAGTCCCGCTTTACCACAGCGCCGCGCCAGCCCGCCTGTTCCAGTATGGCCACCACGTCCTCCGGCTGGTCCTCGCCTATCTCAAGGGCCATCAGGCCGCCGTCCCTCACCCGCGCGCGCCAGCCCTCCGCTATCCCACGGTAAAAGCGCAGGCCGTCCTCTCCGCCATCCAGAGCCATGCGCGGCTCCGCGGCTACCTCCCTTTGCAGGGACGGAATCTCCCCCGTCCGCACATAGGGCGGATTGGAGACGACGCAGTCCAGCTCCCAAAGCCCGCCGCCGTAATCCAGCACATCGGCAAGCCGCGGCGCAACGTTTTTGACGCCGTTGAGCGCTATGTTCCGTTTTAGATAGGCGAGGGCCTCCGGCGACTTCTCCAGCGCGTACACCGTGGCGTCCGGCCTCTCCTTCCCGACCGCTATGGCCACGCAGCCGGAACCGGAGCAGAGGTCGGCTATGGCGGCGTTTTGCCCGCGCCCTATGTGGCTAAGCACACACTCCACCAGCAGCTCGGTTTCAGGCCTTGGGATCAGCACCCCCGGCCCCACGTAAAACGGCAGCCCCCAAAATTCCCACCGGCCCAGGATATATTGCAGCGGCTCGCCGGCGGCCCTTCTTTTCGCGGCCTCCAAGGCGCGGGCGGCCCCATCCTCCGACACCGGCGTCTCCGGCACAAGGCTCGCGGCTCCCCGCGGAAGACCGGCCATATCCTCGCATATTACGCCGCATTCAAAGGCGGAGGAAGCATCCCCCGCCTTTTCGAGCATATCGGTTATTTCCTTCGTCAGCTCCCGGACCGTCACCACCGGCCCTCCTCCTTGTTTTCAGGCAGGCAGGGCGTTACGGCGGCTATGGCGCACTCTATCATGGAGTCGTCCGGCTCGCTGGTGGTGAAGCGCTGCATCCAAAGCCCGGGCTTGGATATGGCCTTGGCTATGGCGCTGTCGCTGCGGCCGGCGAACTTGATTATCTCCCACGAAATGCTCACCACCACCGGCAGCAGCGCAATTTTGAGCAGCACGCGCATGAGCAGGCTGTCCCAGGTGACAAGGCTCGTCACCAGTATGGAGATCACGAGCACGATGAGTATGAAGCTGGTGCCGCAGCGGGGATGGAAGCGCGTATACTTGCGCACGTTTTCCACCGTCAGCTCCTCGCCCGCCTCATAGCAGAAGATGGTCTTGTGCTCCGCGCCGTGGTATTTAAAGACGCGGGCTATATCCTTCTGCTTCGACACGATTATGATGTAGGAGAGGAAGATGCAGATCTTGAGCACGCCCTCTATGGCCGTGAGCAGGAGCTGGGAGCCGATGTACGGCGTCAGCAGCTTTACAAGGGAGGCCGGCACCACGATAAACAGCAGTATTGTTATGCACAGCGCCAGAACCGTGGCGAGCCCGCCGAAAAACGCCCCCGCCGCCTTGCCGAAGTGTTTGTCCATCCAAAGCTCGAGCTTGTCCGGCTCCTCGGCCTCGCCCGCTATGTCCGCCGCCCTCATCAGGCACTTGTACCCCTGCGCCAGCGTATCTATAAAGTTAAATATGCCGCGCAGAAACGGCACCTTGCGTATGCCCTTCGGGATCTTGGTGTCCCAGACCTCCAGCTTTATCTCGCCGTCCGGCTGGCGCACGGCCATTGCCGATTTCTCCGGCCCGCGCATCATTATGCCCTCTATAAGCGCCTGTCCGCCCACGCTGGTTTTGAAAGCGGGGCATGTGTTTTTATCGTTATTCGCCATCTTTTCTCCTAACTCGTTTTTTTAATTTGTATCTCCAATATCAGTATCCTGATATTACTTTCCAAATCAAGGCTCCGCCCGGGCTTTCGGGTTTCAGCTCTCCGGCGGCTTTACGAACAGCGGCAGGCGGATGGTCGCCGTTGTGCCGCGGCCCTCCTCGCTGTCCAGCAGCAGGCTGCCCCCATGCATTCGCACTATCTCATCCGCCACCGCCAGCCCTATGCCGGAGCCGCGCCGGGTGGAGTTGCCCTTGTAAAACTTCGTCTTGACCTTTTCAAGATCGGTCTTCGGTATGCCGCAGCCGGTGTCGGCCACCGCCACATCGGCAAAGCCCTCCTTGGGCGAGCGGGCTATGGTTATAGTTACCGTGCCCCCTGGGTTGGAGTACTTGAGCGCGTTGTCGATGATGTTTACGAACACCTGACGCAGGCGGTTGCGGTCGCCGTTTATGGGTATCACGTCGTCCGGCTCCTCATATATCATGGCAAGGCCCTCGCGCTTCGCCCGCTGCTCAAAGGTGAGCACGGCCTCGGAAAGCTCCGCTACCAGGTCCAGCTTGGAAAGCTGCAGCGTCATACGCCCGCTTTGGAGGCGCGAAAAGTCCAGCAGCTCCTCCACCATGACGGAAAGGCGCTCCGTCTCGCCGATTATTACGCCCATACCCTTGTCCAGCGTGTCGTGATCCAGCGTGCCATCCTGCACGCCGTCCTCCATCGTCTCGGCCCAACCCTTTATGGCGGTCAGCGGCGTCCTCAGCTCGTGGGAAACGGAGGATATGAAGTCGTTTTTCATCCGCTCCGTCGCGCCCAGCTCGTCCGCCATATAGTTTATGGTGTCGCAGAGCTCGCCTATCTCGTCGTCGTTCTTCTTTTCCAGCTTCGCGTTAAAGTCGCCCTCCGCGATCTTTCGTGCGGCGTCGCCCACCTGCCCCACCGGGATGACGATGGAGTTTATGAAATAGGAGCTTGTGAACACCACAAAAAAGATTATCGCTATACCGATAAGCGTTGTGGCGGCGATAAGCGTGACTATCTGGCCATCCACCCTGTCCAGCGAGGTCACAAGCCGGATAGCGCCGCACTCCTCGGTCACGGCGGAGGGTATCACTGTGACGGCCAGTATCTTCTCGTCGTCCACTATCCCGGTGAACTCGCCGTAGCCGTCGGCGGCCACCTCCGCCGAATGGTAGTCCGGCATCTCCAGCCCCTCCGGCAGAAAACCGGAGGAGGTCATTTTTACCGCGCCGTGGGAATCTATGGCCATAAGCTCCATACGGTCCCGCTCCTCAAAGGTGGAGACGAGCGTGCGCACATAGGCGTTGTAGGCGTCGTCCCCCTCGGCGTAATACTTTGTCAGCAGGTTCGTTATGGTGTTGGCCTGGGAGGTCAGCACATGCTTGACACTGCTGTAATAATAACTCTGTATCGAGAGGGACACGGCTATCTCCAGCGCGATGAGTATGACGAGTATGACGCCGAGACTGTTGAGCAGCCAGCGCTTTGTTATCTTTTTTACCGCCATACCCTCTCACTCCTCCGCGCCGCAGGATCGCAAAGCCTCAGCCCTTTACGGCGTCCATTTATATCCGTAGCCCCACACGGTCATAAGATGGCGGGGCGCCGAGGGCTCGTCCTCGATCTTCATGCGCAGGCGCCGTATGTTAACATCCACTATCTTGTCGTCGCCGTTGTAGTTTTCGCCCCAGACCTTGGCCAGTATCTCTCCGCGCTCCAACGCCGCCTCCGGGTTCGCTATGAACAGCTCCATTATCTGAAACTCCACCTGGGTCAGATCTATGGGCTGGCCGTTTTTCGTAAGGGAACGGGACAGCAGGTTTAAAACAAAGGGGCCGGACGTTATCTGGCTCGACTTATGCCCCGTGGCGGACATGGAGACGCGCCTGTATATGGCGTCCACCCGCGCCGTAAGCTCCGACGGCGAAAACGGCTTTGTCACATAGTCGTCCGCCCCCAGCATGAGGCCGTTGACCTTGTCCATCTCCTGGGTCTTGGCGGAAAGCATTATTATGCCTATGGTGCCGCTCTTCTCCCTTATCCGCTTGCAGACGGTGAGCCCGTCCATCCCCGGCATCATGATATCCAGCAGCGCCACATCGAACTCGTCCGGCGACTCGTTGAACAGGCGCAGCCCCTCCTCGCCGTTGGGCGCGTCCACCACGTCGTAGCCGGCCCTTTTCAGGTTTATCACCACAAACTCGCGGATGGCGTCCTCATCCTCGCAAACAAGAATCTTCTTCATATCCTATCCTTTCCGCCGGGCGGCGCGGTTTATTTTTTCAGTCTGTAAGCTCGAACAGCGCGGCGCAGTCCTCCACCGTCAGCCTGTAGGTGGCCGGCGCGCCCGCCGGTATATACGCGTAAAAGGTGGTCAGCCCCCGCTTGTTCAGCAGGAAGTAGTTCTCCTCGAACCTGTCCTGATAGTCGTTGGCGGAGGTGACCCTTATGCGCAGCAGCTCCTGCGCGTCCTCGCCCAGCGCGCCGTTTTCGTCGGGTATATGGAGGTAAAACCGCCACTCGCCCGCCACCTGGTACCGCTCCACCCCCACAAAGCCGAGCCAGCTCTCCGGGAACTTGAAGGCGCAGCCGTTATCCACGTCCGCGACCCCGCTCCACTCCACAGTGAACTCCTCGCCGTTCCAGCCCAGGTACTGGGTAAGAGGTATGACCTCGCTGTCGCCGGAGGAGCTCTTGCCTGGCAGCTCGCTCTGCACCGGTATCTCGATGAGGCCGTCCCCGTCCACATCCCGGCAGAGCACGGCCGTCATCCTCTCCGGCGGCGAGGACAACCCCTCGTTGACCGTCACGCTGTTTTTTGGGTCGGTGACCTGAACGCCGCTCTCCTCCTCGCTCTCCTCCTCGACCGGGGCCGTAAGCCGCTGGAGCGAGTTTCCGTTCAGCCATATCACCTCGGTTATATACCCCTCGTCGGATATGCGCGAATCCACAAAAAGCGCCGTGACGCGGGAGGTGAGCCGCCCCACCTTCACCGAAATAAAGCTTGTGGCCGCGGCCGTCATCTCCGTCTCGGCCGACTCGTATATCTTGCCGCCGCGCTCGTCTATCATGCGGGCGCTGCCCGTGGCCGCGCCGCGCCCGCCGAAAAGCACCACCTCGTCGAAGCCGTCGCCATCCAGATCGACTATGCCAAAATCCGAATACGCGCCGGTGTACAGCGTTTCAAGCCTGTCCCCCGTAAAGCGGTAGAGCGAGACGTCCTTCTCTCCGCCGGAAAGGCCCCAGCCTATCATCACCGTAACGCCCTCGTCCGCCATATTGGCGAAATATACCGCCTCCACGGAGGAGTTCGCGCCGGAAACGGAGTACGCCGACCGCCAGCCGTCCGCCGTCTTTTTGAGTATGTTGAGGCGGGTGTCGTTTTCCGCGCTTTCGGCCACATAAAACACCATGGCCTCCTCCGCGCCGTCGCCGTCCAGATCCCTGAAAATAAAGGCCGAAAGGCTGTCCTCCGTCTTTGGGTAAACAAGGCGGTAGGCCCCGCCCGCCACCTCCGCAAGCGCGTCGTGCAAGGCGGATTGCTCCTCCGTCAGCCGCGGGGGGGACATGAGCGCCTCCGTATCGCTCTCTATCACCGAGCAGGAGGAGAGCAGCGCCGCCGCGCAGCACAGAGCGCCCGCCAGCACAGCTTTAATTTTCACGCGGCCCACCCCCTTTTCGCCCATTTCTCTATTAAACAATAATAGTACAAGACGCCCCGGGTGTCAATTAACTTGGGGTGAACAATTTACAGAATATACTAAAATGGTTACAGCGCCATGTAATGCCGGCGCCCTTTACACAGCTTTTCCAAAAAAACGGCCGCCCGGCAAAAGAGGGCGGCCAGCGTCAGCGTATTGATTTTTACCGTGGGCGGCCAGAGCACCGCCAGAGCACCGCAGCGTCACTTAATGATCAGCGGCAAAAGCACCATGGCCGCGCCCAACAGCGCAAAGAGCACGCCGCCGAATTTTGTGCTGCGCAAATACAGGTCCGACGGCTCACTCGCGCTATAGGATTTCCATTCCTCCGTCAGATGCCAGAGCACCTCCGGCCAAAAAAACAAAAATACGCCCAGCGCCAGAAAAAAGACGCCCCCTAAAACAGACCACAGCATTTTCGCTGCCTTTCCACCGAAGCCACCCCGCCCGGCCTTTTAGTACGCGGACGTCACCGCCCCGCCGCCCTGTAAAATGAGCACGAGCACGGCCCTAACCCAGTCAGCCGCGCCATCCCGCCGCGCAGGGACATCTCCGTTATTTTGACCCCGGTGAAATTCGACTTCATTCGCTTTTCATTTTCCGTGAATCGTGGTACAATATGGGATAACAATTATTTGCGTATGGTGTTCTCGCAGTTTTGTATGAGGTTTAACAGCGAGGGCGTGAACAGCGGGTACGTTCTGGACAACCTCTCTGTGGATATGGACAGGGCCTCCGGATGCGGTATCGGCCCATGCTCGCCGCCCACGGCTTCGCCCGCGCCCATGGCTATGACGTCCGCCTCGCTCCTCTGCATGGCGGCGTCGGCGTAGCCCCTCTCTATGCTTTTCGGTATGGTGAACATGCCGGGCTGGTTTTTCGGCCCCATGTTGTAAAGGGCGCGGAACATGCGGTACACCGCCAACATAAGGAAGTTCGACACGTCCTGGGTCAGCTCGCGGCTGCCGCTTTGGGCCAGTATGTCGAACATGACGTTCATGGAGTTGGCTATCAGCTTTTTGTTGAGCACCGGAAGCACGCCCGCGCTTTTCATCACGTTCTCCTTGCCCGCCGCGTCCGGCTCCGGTATCTCCTCCACCGAAACGGTCATCCCGTCCGGCGAGGGGGAGCGCCCCAGCAGATAATCTGTGGATACGCCGTAAAAATCCGCCGCCCTCACAAGGAAATCCAGCCCGCACTCCCGGATCCCCTTTTCATAGTGGGAAAGCAGCGCCTGGGACACGCCCAGCTCGTCCGCCACACTTTTCTGGCTAAGCCCCCGCTCCTTCCGAAGTAGGGAAAATATCCGTGGAAAATCGGACTTCATACCAAAAACACCCTATTTCTCCTAATTTAGCTTACAATTCGCCTCAAACTACATATTGTATATTATAACAGCGCGGATACGCAGTGTAAAGATAAAATAGACACGAAATCAAGTTTTTTTGGAGGACAATATGATAACCTACAAGCTGCATCTCATAAGGCACGGCATGACGCTGGGCAACGCCGAGCACCTTCTCGTGGGCGGGCGGACGGATATGCCCCTGTGCCCCGAGGGCATGGAGGAGCTGCGCAACCTCTCCGAAACATACGCCTACCCCGCCGTGGGCAAGCTCTATTGCAGTCCCCTGCTGCGCGCCCTACAGACCGCGGAGACGCTTTATCCCGAAATGGAGCCGCGGCTGGTGGAGGGACTGCGCGAGTGCGACCTTGGCGAGTTCGACGGGCTTTCCATGGCCCAGCTCAAGGGTAACGAGCAGTACCTCGGCTGGGTGGAGGGGAAGAACGCCCCGCCCGGCGGCGAATCCTCCCAGGCGCTTGCGGAGAGGATAGTGTCGGCCTTTGAGGAGATACTGGACGACATGATGAAGACCAAGGTGCAGTCGGCGGCCGTCGTCTCCCACGGGCTGGTGATGATGGGCCTGCTGGCGCTGTGCGGCTACCCAAAGCGCGAGCTGCGCCTTTGGGCCACCGCCAACGGCAGAGGCTACACCGTGCGCACCTCCGCCGCCATGTGGATGCGCGACCGCTGCTTTGAGGTGGTGGACACGGTGCCCGCCGGCTCTCCGGCCAGCGGCGGCTTTTTCGACGACGGCGGCCCGTCGGAACACGACACGATGTTTTCCTCCGACGGGGAATGATCTTCGCCTGTAATGCCCTACAGCTTTACAGCATTTAAACAGCTTTTTACGACTGGGGGATCTATATGGAACTTCGCAGAAACATGAAAAAAGACGCAAAGACGGCGCTTCGGTGGTGCTGGGGCCGGGCTGTGGCGCTGCTGCTCTCCGCCGCGGCCATCTCTCTGCTCATCTCGCTCATCGAGGGGCTTTGCCTGACCATCTTTGACAAGGGCGCCGCGGCGGGCGAAACGCCGAGCCTTGCGGCCGCCGTATTTGGAAACACGCCGCTGGCCCTGGCCCTTACCACCGCCGCCGCGCTGATAACTCTGGCTGTACAGCTTCCCTTCGCCATCGGCTGCGACGGGTGGTATTACAGGATGGTGGGTGGAGAGAGGGAAAACATCCTTTCCGCCTTCAAGGTGTTCTCCTCCGGCCGGCGGTTCGGAAGGGCCATAGGCTTCAGACTGCTGCTGGCGGCAAAGCGGCTGCTGTGGGCGCTTTTGTTCCTGCTGCCCGGCGCGGCAATAATCTTTCTGTCGGCCAACCTGGGGGAGGGCCGGCTCTTTTCGCTTTGGAGTGGGGCGGACTACGCCCTAATAACCGGCTGGGCCTCCGTGGGCGGCATAGCGCTTACGGTGCTGGGCGCGCTGCTGTGGCTGCTTGTTATCCAGCGGTACTTTGCCGCGCGGTACTTTCTGGCCGGCGGCAGCACGGTGAAGGAGGCCTTCGCGGGCTCGGTGCGGTGCGCAAAGGGAAGGCACACGGAGCTGCTTCTGTTTGAGCTTTCGTTTATCGGGTGGTGGGCGCTCTGCTTTTTCGTCCTGCCGGCGCTCTTTGTCCAGCCCTATCACAGCGCCTCCTGCGCCATATACGCCCGCTACCTTATGGAGCGCGAAAGCCGCGGCGAGGGGCGGACGCAGCTATAGACAAGGCTCCTCCCTTCGGAGCTTTCGCCGCGCCGAACCGGTGAGAACGGGCGGCGTGGCCGCGCCATCACCGCCTGCCAAAGCACGGGGAGCGAAAAGAGCGGCGAGCGGACAAAAATAAATAAAACGGGCGTTCGGGCGGGCTTTTCTCTTTGCCCTCCGAACGCCCGTTTTTTGTGCTCCGAACTCAGCCCGCCAAAATGGCGCGAAGCTGCCCCAGCTTTTTCATAAGCTCCGCGTACCCGTCCTCAAGGCCGTCCGCCCGGCCCCTGCGCAGCGGCTCCACCAGCGCCGTCAAAGGCTCGTAAAGCGGCGTCAGCCCCGTGTTCGCGGTTACGCCCTTAAGCATGTGGGCGCAGTCGAAGCCGCCCGCCGCGTTTTTGTCGCGCAAAAAACCGCCCAGCTCGTCGAAGCCGGGGTCGTCGGCCGTCCGCCTTATGCAGTCCAGCATAAACTCCTCGTCGTCCAAAAAGCGGGGCATCGCGCCCTTTATGTCGCAGCCCCAGTCCTGCAGCTCCTCAAGTTTTTCGTCCATGTCAACAGCTTCTTTCTATATCTGATAGAAACAGCGCGGAGCGAGGCGCGGTCACCACTCCTCGCTGTCCTTTAAAAACCTGGCTATCGTCTCATACAGCAGCTCCGGCTCTATGGGCTTCGACAGGTGGGCGTTCATTCCCGCGGAATAGGATTTCTCTATATCGTCGTCAAAGGCGTTGGCGCTCATGGCGACTATGGGCACAGTCTTTGCCGCCGCCTTTTTTAACAGCCGGATAGAGCGCGCCGCCGTCAGCCCATCCATCACCGGCATGCGTATATCCATAAGGATGATGTCGAAGAAATTGTCGGGATTGGAGGTGAACGTCTCTATGGCCGCAAGACCGTTCTCCGCCACCGTCACCTCCATGCCCTTTGCCAACAGCAGGCGCTTCGCCACCTCCACGTTCAGCAGATGATCCTCCACCCGCAGGGCGCGCTTGCCCGTAAAGCTGTATTCCACGGGCTTTGGCGGCGCGCTCGCCCGCTTTTTGTCCGTGTATATCCGCTCAAAGGTGGAGATGAGCGAGGTCTTGAATATGGGTTTGCTTACAAGCAGGTTTACGCCGGCGGCCCGGGCCTCCCGCTCTATCTCCGCCCACTCATAGGCGGTGATGATTATTATGGTAACGTCCGGCCCCACTATCGCCCTTATCTGGCGCGCCGTCTCAATGCCGTCCATTTCAGGCATTTTCCAGTCTATCAGGATGATGTCGAAGCACTTTTTGTCGCTCCATCTGGCTCTCACCAGGTCCACGGCCTTTCTGCCGCTGTCCACCCACTCGGCCTTCATGCCTATGTCCAGCAGCAGCGCCTCGGTCTGCTGGCAGATAAGTATTTCGTCGTCCACCACCAGCGCGGACATCTTTTCAAGATGCAGCCCGCCGCCTATTTTTCTGCATACCTTTTCCTCGGCTATGCCCAGCGGAAGGGTGACAACAAAGTCCGAACCCACGCCGACTATGCTGTTCACCGCTATGCTGCCGCCCATCATCCGCACAAGGTTTTTCGTTATCGCAAGGCCCAGCCCCGTTCCGCCGTAGGGAGACGTGTTCCCGCCCCGCTCCTGCTCAAACGGCTCGAACATGACCTTCTGGAACTCCTCGCTTATGCCGCAGCCGGTGTCGTTCACCGTAAATCTCATTATGGCCCGGCCCCGCTCCGTCCTCTCTTGGCTGACAATGAGCTGTACCTTGCCGCCCTTTGGCGTAAATTTTACGGCGTTGCTCAACAGGTTTACAAGCACCTGCTGCAGCTTCATGGCGTCGCCCACGTAGTTCTCCGCCACAAAGCCGGTGACTATGGAGTCATAGGAGATGCCGCACTCGTTGGCCTGCCCGTAGATCATGTTGTTAATGCCGTTTAAAAACTCCTCAAAGGGTATCTCCTCGCTCCTAAGGTCCATCCTTCCGCTTTCTATCCGGCTCATATCCAAAATGTCGTTTATCAGCGACAAAAGGAACCGGGCGGAGATGCCCACCTTGGCTATGCAGTCGGCCGCCTGCTCCGGGTCGTGCAGATTTTGCGCGGCAAGGGCGTTCATGCCGATTATGGCGTTCATCGGGGTGCGTATCTCATGGCTCATTTTTGAAAGAAAATCCGTTTTGGCGGTACTGGCGTGCTCGGCCTGGAGCAGGGCGCTGCGCAGCACCTCCTGCCGCTGCTGTTCATTCTCCATTACCTCGGTAATGTCGGCGCCGGTCATTATAACCTGACCCAGAGCCTTGTCCAGCCACGAGTAGGTCATCCTTTTATAGCGAATGGCGCCGTCCTTCTCCATCTCCTGATACACAGTGGAAAAAAACGGGCTTTCCTCAAGGTTCTTTTCCATGACCTCCGGCATCATGTCGTGGATGGCCCGCTCCACGTCCTGTGGGACCAGCACCTCGCTGTTGCCGCGGCGCATCGTCTCCACATAGTCGCGGCTGCTTTGGGTTGGAACCACGGCCTCTTTGCCGCCGGTAAACTTTGAAAACGTGTTGTTGCGCAGATCGACCAGCATGATACAATCGTAATCCGTGGAGATGACCTTGGTAATGACCGCCTCGTTGCGCTTATCTCTGTCAATGTCGAATGTGTAAAGCAGAGCCATTATGTTGCCGTTGTCTATTCTGCGGTAAAACTCTATAAAATCCGCCGCCGAGTCCGGGTGCACTATGCCCATCTCCACCGGAGCGTAGGGCATGTTCTCCATCACAGGCGGTGTATTGAAGATCCGCGCGACCTCGGCCCGCTGTGTGATCACGTGGTGCACAGGGTCGTACTCCCAGACGAAGATGTTGGCGCTGTCGAGAGCGAACCTGATCTTCTCGTGCTCAAGGCGCAGGCTGTTCTCCACCTTTTTCTGCTCCGTTATATCGGTGGCGTACTCCGCAAAGGCTTCCCTTCCGCACCAGTTCAGCCGACTGGCGTGGATGAGATAGCAGCGTCCCTTATACACATACACGCTGTCCGTGCCCCGCTCCGCCAGCCTGTTCAGTTCGTCTGGTCCGCACGGCCGTTCGTCTGTGTGCCCGGAGCTGTCAGGGCTTTCCATCTGCCCGCGCTCCCTCTCCATCAACTCTGCGGCCTTCCGGTTGGCGTACAGTATATCTCCGGTGTGACATTCACGGACCAGTATGATGTTTTCCGTATCATCCAGCAGCTCACGGTACATCCCGGTGTCGCAGCCTGTATCGTCCCGGGCTTTAAGTTCTGTGCTCATTTCTGTTCCTCCAAATACGGCCGCCCGCCGCGCTGTCCTCCGCATTTTGCCGCAGCTTTTCCGGCCCGATACGTCGGCTTATTCAGTCCTCGCCCTTTTTAGAGTTTTTGTCTATGTACATGTTTTTGTCCGCCGTCTGCATAAGCTCGTCCAGCGCCTCCCGCTGGAGGTTGAACTTTTTGGAATAGGCGTAGCCGAAATCAGCCGACGCCGTCCTGGAGCTGTTCTCTCCGTATTTTACGGTGGACACGGCGGCTCTCATACGCTCTATGGTGCTCCGGGCCTGCTCCTCCGAACAATTGGTAAGGGTGACGATAAACTCGTCGCCTCCGTAGCGGATGACCGAATCCTTCTGGCGCACCACCGCCGCCAGGGCCTTGCCCGTCCTCACCAGCACGTCGTCCCCTATGGCGTGGCCGTACTGGTCGTTTATCGACTTGATGTCGCTCAGGTCCAGCATCACCAGGGCCACGCTGTGCGCCACGTCCGTCTGGCCGTGGTGGGCAAAAAGCATCTCGTGAAGATACCGGCGGTTATATACGCCCGTCAGCTCGTCCGTGTATATCTTTTTCTGCGTCTCCTCAATAAGCTGGCCCACGGTCTTTCCGCCGAATTTTTGCAGCATAAGGTGGTCCGACACCCGGCTTATTATTTCAAGGACAAACCGGTGCCGCTGGCCGCCCCCGTCCTCCACCACCACAGGGTTTGAGACGACATAAAACACGTTGTTCTGAATAAACTCGTATTTCGTCATGCGGCAGCCGCCGTTCAGCCCGCACATGCCCGTGCAGTTCTCACAGCGCATCTCTTTCTTCCATGTGTGGAAGCAGCTGTACGGCTCCCTTATCACCCGCCCGTCCTCCGACAGCGCGATTATCGCCGTCTGCACCGGGTCCACCAGCCGTATGATGTCGAAGACCGGCGAAAGGAACAGCAGCAGCATACGCATCTCCGCATACGCATAGACCTGATTTATCTCAAACAGCCGCTCGTCCGCCATGAGGGAGGCCGCCTTTCGCTGCTCCCTGACCGCGGCGTCGATCCGCCCATTGTACTCCAGCACGTTCTTGACCCGGCGTTCCAAAACCTCCGGCACAAAGGGCTTCGTTATATAGTCGCAGACTCCCAGCCGCAGCATGCCTGCCTGACGGCCGAAGTCGCTGTCCGGCGACACCACCACCACCGGTATTCGCGCCGTCTCCGGCCGCTCGTTTTTCTGTACAAGGAACTCCATGCCGCTCTTATCCGGCATTATCATATCCAGAAGAACAAGCGCCAGCTCATCCCTGTTCTGCTGCAGCAGCTCAAGGCCGCGTTTTCCGTCCGTCGCCAAAAGCACCCGGTATTCTTTTCCGAAAATATGCTCCAAATCCTCCGCGCCGCCCTGGGAATCCTTCACTATGAGCAGCTTCGTCCTGTGCTCCTGCCCCTCCGATACCATGCGGAAACGGCTGAGCTCGAACTCCAATATTTTTTGCTCCGTAATATCCGTCAGGTGGCCCAAAAATATCTGCTTCGCCCCAACTCTGCAAATATACTGGAGCTTGAGCTGCACCCAGATTATATGACCCTCCGCGTTTTTGCGGCGGTAGACGCACTCCTCGTTTTCCCTCTCGTCGGCGCACTTGCGGAAGGTCTCATATATCCGCTTGCGGTCGCTAGCAATTATTCCGTCCACCGGCGCGTTTATCTTGGCGCCCCGGCTGTACCCGAACAGGTCTGTAAACGCCTTGTTGACCCGCAGCGCCTCCAGCTCCAGCCCGTCGAACTCGTATATGCAGTTGGCCTGCGTCGCGTTGGAAAACAGCATCTCCATCTCCGGGTCGGTGCTCCACAGCTTGTCCACGTCCACCGCACCCGCCGCCAGCACCCGCACCGACGATACGGACGCGTTTTCCGTTATCAGTCTTTGGTATGACTCCACCGGCATGGGCCGTGCGAAATAAAAGCCCTGCACATAGTCGCAGCCCACGCTGCGCAAAAAGTCCACCTGCTCGGCTTTTTCCACGCCCTCCGCCACGGTCGGGATATTCAGCCACTTGGCCATGCGTATCACGCTGGCTATTATGTTTTCGCCGCGCCCGTGTATCCTTCCGTCCTCGAAAAAGCGCATATCGATTTTGAGCACGTCCACCCGGATGTTTTTGAGCACGCTCAGGGACGAATATCCGCTTCCGAAATCATCCATCTGGATGGTGAAGCCCCGGCGGTGCATCTCCTCCGTGAACTGCTCCATCACCTGCGGGTTGTCCATATACGCGCTCTCCGTCAGCTCAAGCTGCAGCAGGCTTGGCGGCACGGCGTACCTGAACACCAGGTCGCAGATTATCTGGGCGGTGTTCGGGTTGTACAGGTTCGCGCGGGAGACGTTGACAGATATGGGCGCGGGGTTCAGCCCCTGCTCTATCCAGTCGCGCAGCAGGCCGCAGACCGCCTCCCACATGTAGAAGTCCAGCCTGGTGATGAAGCCGTTCTTTTCAAATATCGGTATGAACTCGCCGGGCGGCACCAGGCCCTTTTTCGGGTGAAGCCAGCGAACCAGCGCCTCCGCTCCCGCCGGGGAATTTGTTTCAAGGCTGTATTTCGGCTGTATGTACACAACGAACTGCTTCTGCTCCAGCGCCGGCACCATTTCGTTGATGATCTCCTGCTCCAGCTCCAGCTTCTTGCTCATCTGCGGCTGGTACACGCCGACCGTATTGACGTAGCTGCCCTTGCAGCTTTTGGCCGCCAGCGCCGCCCGGTCCAGCATCTCGCTGACCGGCAGGGTAAGGTCATCCAGAAGATAGACGCCAAACATCGGCACTATATCAAAGCTGGGGTTGTAGGCCCTGACATATTCCTTGGCCGTTTCCAGCACCGCGAGCACCGCCTCCTTCGACGTATACAGGCAGCACACGGCGAACACATCCGCCTCTATCCGGCCATAGGAATAAAACTCCCCCGGGTCGAACCGTTTCAGCCCCTCCGCCAGGTAGCGCAGCAGGCGGTCGCCCTCCTCCGTCCCGTAAAAGGAATTTATAAGCTGAAAACGGTCGATGTCCGCGCGGATGAACACATAGGCCTTTTCCGGGTGCGCGTCCAGCATGCTTCTGGTGGTCTTCAGAAACTTCGCCTTGTTGTATATCCCGGTCAGGGTGTCGTATTCCGCCAGATAGCGGAGCTGTTCGAAGGCCGTGAGCTGGCTTCGGTCTATGGCGCCGCGCAGACGGAATTTAATTATTTCTCCGTTGTAGGGTTTTGTTATGAAATCCCAGGCGCCTAGCCTGAGCGCGTCCGCCTCCGTCCCGTCCTCCGTGCTGCCGGTGGCGACGATAACGGGTATGTTCCCATACTCCGGCCGCCCCTGTATGGCGCGAAGGAACCCAAAGCCATCCAGCACCGGCATGACAAGATCCAGTATTACCGCGGCTATGCTCCCCCCGCGTTTTGCAAGAACGTCCAACGCCTCCTGCCCGTTCTCTGTCTCTATAAGGTC
>CAYONL010000023.1:0-18087 GCA_964405305.1 uncultured Oscillospiraceae bacterium
CTACCTGCCGAAGTATCCGTCGAAGCTGGAGCCGATGCTCAAAAAGACACTGGCCTGCCGCATAGAGCAGGCGGAGAGCGTTTTGGCGGAGGTGGCGAAGCGTTACCCGGTCACCAAGGCCGACGTGGTTGCCGCCGCTGACGGCAGCACCGCGATATACAGACAGCACATAATGCGCGCGCTGATGGAGCAGGGCTACAGTCAGGCCGTGTTCACGGACTTTTTCAGCGAGGTGTTCAGCAATATACCATATAGGATAGAGTTCCCGGAGGTGCGCGACGCGGCGGCGCTGGTGCGTGAAGCTGGCGGTGTGGCCGTTTTGGCGCACCCGGGCTGGTATGATTCGCTGGAGCTGGCCGAGGAGCTGGCGCGGGATGGAAAGATACAGGGGATAGAGCTTGCTCATCCCCGCAACACCGACGAGGACAAGGCGGTAATAAGGCGGCTCATAGACGAGTACATGCTCGTGCCCATAGGCGGAAGCGACTACCACGGGTTCTACACCTCGCATCCGCACCCCATCGGCACCTGCACCACGCCGGGCGAGTCGCTGGAGCTTTTGCGCCGGATCAGGGAGAGGCTGAACGCCCGCCCGTGACCGAAACCGATCCGCCCGATGCGACAGGAGGACAAAATGTACGGCAACGATGACAGCGACATGAAGATAGTCGGCAGCTTTCAGACGGGAACGGAGGTTCAGGACGAAAGCGAGGCCGCCGCGCGCCTTTATGAGAGGGAACGCAGCAACGGCAATCTTGAAAGGGCGCATGGCGTCGGCCGTTTTTTTGCGGCACAGCTTTTGACGCCGGGCGGTATAGCGTACGGAGACGAGGCGGATTTTAAGCAGCGGAACATCTCCGTGCTGTATGCCTTCGCGGCGGATCAGGCCATGAATCTGTACAGTCCCAACGCCCTTATCGCCCAGTCGGCCGAAAACGAGTTTTACGACGAGATAAGGCGCAGCAGCCTGACGCTGTACGAGAGCATATCGCGTTCCGGCGCGTTTTCGATCTATCTGCTCTGCCGAAGGGAGAAGGATGGCAGGCGCTCCGGCATAGGCGAGGCGTTCGCGAAGATCTTGCGCAGGGAGAACGACCCGGAGACGATAAAAACGGGGGAAGAGTGCTATAAAAAATTCTGCGATTTCTGCTTTGAGCATCTGAAAAAAATTGATTTTTCGCTTTGAGCATGAGGCGCTGAAAGATGCGAGTCAAGGGGGCCGACGGGTTCCCTTTTTGCGAATACGGAGGGCGTCCGGTGCTCAAAATGTGTGAACAAATTGTAAATTGAGCATGGATTTACATAAAAAACCAGCTAAAAAACGCCGATAAAAGACTAAAAAAACACAAAACAGTAACATAGGGGTTACAGGAAGCGGTTTGTTCGTCGGTACGCACGTTTGTTAAATAAAAAACTTATGGAAAATGCTCAAAAATTCAAAAGTTGCTATTTACAAATCAAATTATACTATGTATAATGTTAACGTACAGCGGTACGTCCGGCTGTCTTTTTGTTGATTTTTTCAAAATAACGGTTCAGGAGGACATGCAAATGGCTTTAACTCCGGAAACTAAAGAGTTGCCGCGTTCGATACAGGAGTATGTTCCCGGCAAGCAGATAACCCTTGCTCACCTGATTTCAAAGCCTGACCCGGTGATATATAAAAAGCTCGGGCTGATGGATACCGAGTTCTCGGAGGCCATCGGAATTTTGACTCTTACGCCGGCAGAGGGCGCGATAATCGCGGCGGATATCTGCACCAAGGCCGCGAATATAAAGCTTGGCTTCGTGGACAGATTTTCCGGCTCGGTGATATTTGTGGGAGAGATCGCCGCCGTCAAATCCGCGCTGGAGGCCACCATCGCAACGTTCTCCGCGATGAAGTACGACACCGTGAAAGTGACCAGGTCTTAAAATGTCACTGCTTGACAACGAGCTGGCTTATCAGGCCGAGATAAATCTTGACGGTAAGCCCTCCTCGAACAGGCGGATAATCCTTATGGGTCGCTCCCGCTGCGGCAAGACGACGCTCATACGCCGTATGCACGACCTGGACATGGAGTATCACAAAACTCAGGCGGTGGAGATATATTCCGACGCCATAGATACACCAGGGGAATTCATAGACACGCCCTTTTTCCGCCGGGCCGCCATAACGACGGCCTGCGACGCGCAGATAGTCGGCTTCGTGCACGACTGCGGCTCGGATTTGTGCCGCCTGCCCCAGATGTTTTCCCTGACCTTTGCAAAGCCGGTAATAGGCATAATAACGAAAGCGGATACGCCGGAGACCGACACGTCCGTGGCCGAGAACTTCCTGAGGAACGCCGGGGCCCGCCGCATAGTGGTGACGAGCGCGCTGACCGGCAGAGGGATAAAAGAGCTGCTCGACCTCATAGCGACGATAGACCTTACGGACTACTGAGCGCCGCCGGAAAACGTAGTTTAAGGGCTTGCCCCTAAAATAGTAAGAACGCAGGCAACAGGAGGAGAAGAGAATGGGTAAGGACCGGATTTGCAGTGTCGGTATAGACATTGGAACGTCGACCACTTCAGTGATCTTCAGCAGGATGACGATCGAAAATACGTCGGGCGAATACATGGTGCCCCGTGTGAGCATCACGGAAAAGGAGATAATCTACCAGAGCCCGATTTTTACCACGCCGCTGGTGAGCGAAACGGTAATAGATGAGAACGCGGTAAGAGAAATAGTGGAGGCGCAGTACAAGGCCGCCGGGATAAAGCCGGAGGATGTGACCACGGGCGCCGTGATCATAACCGGCGAGACGGCGAGAAAACAGAACGCCCGCGGTGTGCTGGGCGCCATGTCGGGGCTGGCGGGCGATTTTGTCGTCGCCACCGCCGGAACGGAGCTGGAGGGCGTCATCGCCGGCCGCGGGGCCGGCACAGCCACGGAGTCGCTGAAGCGGCATGTGGTCATGGCCAACGTGGATATAGGCGGCGGCACCTCGAACATAGCGGTCTTTAAAGAGAACAATGCTATCGGCACCTCCTGCCTCGACATAGGCGGCCGCATCATAAAGCTGGATAAGAGCGGGAAAGTCAGCTACATATCCGACCACGTGGGCAAGCTGATAGAGAAGCATAAAATAGACATAAAAGTCGGTCAAAAGATAGACGCCGGCGAGGTGTATAAGCTGGGCGTGCTCATGAGCCGTGTGCTGCTCACCGTGCTCGGGATAGAGGAGCACAGCTGGGAAGACGTGGACATAATGGTGACCGACCACCGCATACAGTGTAAGGACGCCATAGCTTTCGTAACTTTTTCCGGCGGCGTTGGGGACATGTTCTACCATGAGCCGAGCGGAAAGGGCGACTTCCCCTTTGACGACATAGGCGTGATTTTCGCCAAAGCGTTGAGGGACGAGTTCAAGCCGTACATGGCCAAAGTGGCCGAGCCGGTGGAGACGATGAGAGCGACCGTTATCGGCGCGGGCATGTATTCGACAGAGATATCCGGCTCCACAATAACCTACAGCGAAAGCGTGGAGTTCCCGCTCAAGACCGTGCCGATAATCAAGATGGATCCCGCCGACGAGAAGCTGGGCAAAAAGGAGTTCGCCGAGAGGCTGGCTCCCATGCTGAGCTGGTACAACAACGACGAGGGGCAGGAGCTGGTGGCTCTGGCGCTGGAGGGCGTAAATTGCGTACTGTTCCCGGAGGTTCAGCGTTACGCCGACATGATAGTGGAAGGGATGCAGCCGGTCATCAAGTCCGAGCATCCGCTCATCATAGTGCTCCGGGAGGACATGGGCAAGGTGCTGGGTCAGGCGATACAGGTCCGGCTGGGCAGGCAGAAGACCATAATCTGCATAGACAGCGTGGACGTGAATCAGGGCGATTACATAGATATAGGCGCCCCGCTGATGAGGGGCAGGGTGCTGCCGGTCGTCGTAAAGACGCTGGTGTTCAACTGATCGTCCGGCAAAGAGGTTAAAAAGGAAGCATTTATATAAATAATGATTTGGAGAGGAGGAAACGGTTTTTACATTTTCTGTAACTAAGCGTTCCCTAATTCAAAAAAGGAGTGAGGATTCTTGAGACTTAAAACCAAATTGTTCGGACAAGTCTATGAGTTCAAAGATGTCAAAGACGTTTTGGCAAAAGCGAACGAACTCAAATCTGGTGACCAGCTTGCCGGTATCGCCGCTGAAACTGTTCAGGAGCGTATCGCGGCCAAAGAAGTCCTTTCCAACCTGACCATCAAGGACGTCTATGAAAACCCTGTTGCCCCGTACGAAGAGGACGAGGTCACCCGTGTTATTCAGGATGGTATCAACTTCAAGGCGTATGAGAGGGTTAAGAACTGGACTATAGCCCACCTGCGTGAGTTCATTCTTGATGACCATGTCAGCACCGATGATATCCGTTCGATCTCCAACGGTCTGTCCTCTGAAGTCGTATCTGCCGTCACCAAGCTGATGTCCAGCCTCGACCTTATGATAGGCGGACAGAAGCTGCCGGTCTACAAGACCTGCAACACCACTGTTGGCTATCCGGATCGTCTTTCCTTCCGTCTGCAGCCTAACCATCCTACCGACGACGTCGATGGAATGGCCATCTCCTACATGGAAGGCTTCTCCTACTGCGTCGGCGACGCCCTGTTCGGCATGAACCCCGTCGATGACACCATCGGCGCCGTTGACCGTACTCTCCGTTCTTTCTACGATTTCGCGCAGAAGTGGGAGATCCCGACCCAGACCAGCTGCCTCGCTCACGTGACCACTCAGATGGAGTGCGTGAAGAACGGCGCGCCTGAGGACCTGATGTTCCAGTCCCTCGCCGGCTCCCAGATCGCCAACGATGCTTTCGGCATCACTGTCGCGATGATGGACGAAGCGATGGATCTTATGCTCCATCAGGGCACCAGCCACGGTCCCGACCCGCTGTACTTTGAGACCGGCGAAGGCGCCGAGCTGTCTTCGGACGGCCATTGGGGCGCTGACCAGCTGACCATGGAGTCCCGCACCTACGGACTCGCCAAGAGATATCATCCGTTCGTGGTTGACTCCGTTGTCGGATTCATCGGACCTGAGTATCTGTACGACGCCAAACAGGTCGCCCGTGCCGGTATGGAAGACCACTTTATGGGCAAGCTGCAGGGCATCTCCATGGGATGCGACGCCTGCTACACCAACCACATGAAGTGCGACCAGAACGACAACGAGAACCTTGAGGCTATGCTTGCCATGGCCGGCTGCGGCTTCTTCATGAGCGTTCCGTGCGCGGACGACTGCATGCTGATGTATCAGTCCACCGGTTATCATGACAACCACGCTACTCGTCAGGCCCTCCACAAGAAACCTCTTCCGGAGTTTGAGAAATGGTGCCAGAAGATGGGCTTCCTCGAAGACGACGGCCTCACCCTCGGCCCGAACGCCGGCGACGCTTCCGTATTTCTTTGATAACTAAAGGATACAGAGCGAAAATACAATTGACGGGAGGATATATGAACAATGGTATCCGATGACAAACTGAAAGAAATAATTGCCCAGGTCGTCGGTGAAATGATGAAAGACGCCCCCGCCGCCGCTAAAGCACCCAAGGCTGCTGCCTGCTGCTGCGACGATGTCAAGGACGCCGATCTTGAAGATCTCACCGCGTATGACCTTTCTACCTGGTACCAGGTACCCAATGCCCACAACGAGGCGGAGTATATTCGTCTGAAGAAGTCTACTCCCGCTCGTCTGGGTGTGTGGCACACCGGCCCCAGGCTCCTCACCAACACCATGCTCCGCTTCCGCGCCGACCACGCGGCTGCCCAGGACGCGGTGTTCAATGATTTCCCTGAGGACTTCTGCTCCCAGCGCGGACTGATGGAGATAAAGACCCGCTGCAGCTCCAAGGATGAGTATCTTACTCGCCCGGACCTCGGCAGGCGTCTTGACGAAGACTCCGTCAAAGCCCTGAAGGCCTTCTATAAGAAAGCCCCGCAGGTCGTTGTCTACGCTTCCGACGGTCTGTCCGGCACCGCTATCGAAGCCAACTATGATATAGTTGTGCCTTCGATCATGCAGGGCCTCAAAGCCTACGGAATCGAAGCCGGAGAGCCTTTCTTCATGAGATACGGCCGTGTTGGCGCGATGGACGAGGTCTCCGAGATCACAGGCTGCGAGGTCTGCGTCGTTCTGATCGGCGAGCGTCCCGGACTGGCCACCGCCAAGTCCATGTCCGCTTATCTGACCTACAAGGGCGCCATAGGCATGTCTGAGTCCAGGCGTACCGTCGTGTCCAACATCCATAACGCTGGTACCCCCGCCGCCGAAGCTGGCGCGCATATCGCTGATATCATCAACGAGATGCTGAAACAGAAGGCTTCCGGCCTCGACCTCAAGCTGTAAGCCTTATGCTTTGTAAAAATGCGTGGCACGCATTTCTATTCAACTACCTTATATTCTGAAGGAGGTACATTTTCGTGAAATACGACGAATTAAGAACAGCTGTACTGATGGTTAAGGTTATCCCGAACGTTAGCCCTGACCTGGTAAAACAATGGAACCTTCCTGAGGGCCACAGGAGCGTCGGTTTCTTCTCTACCGACTGCGATGATGTTGGCTATACTGCCGTCGATGAGGCCACCAAAAAGGCTGACGTTTATGTCTGCCTGGCCAAATCCATGTATGCCGGCGCCGGCAACGCCACCCAGAAGTACGCTGGTGAGTTCATCGGCATGCTCTCTGGCCCGAACCCCGCAGAAGTGAAAGCCGGACTTGCCGCTGCTTTCGATCTGGTCAACGGCGACGCCACCTTCTATTCCGCGAATGAGGATGACTCCGTTGCTTACTTTGCGTACTGCATCTCCCGTACCGGCACCTATCTGTCTGAAGGCGATGGTATCCCGGTCGGTTCCCCGATGGCCTACCTGATTGCCCCTCCGATCGAAGCTCAGTACGGCATCGATGCCGCCCTGAAGGCCGCCGACGTGAGAATGACCGCTTACTTCGAGCCTCCGTCTGAGACTAACTTCTCCGGCGCTCATCTCACCGGCACCCAGTCCGCCTGCAAAGCCGCCTGTGACGCTTTTGCCGACGCGGTCGTCTACTGTGTTGAGAACGCTCTGAAATACTGATTGCCTCCGGTTATCGGTAAAGTATCATTAAGATAACGGGAGGTGACGGATTATGAGCTTAGGCGCATTGGGAATGATTGAGACGTTTGGCCTTGTCGCCGCTGTGGAAGGGCTCGACGCATCGCTCAAAGCTGCGAACGTGACCCTCAGCGGATTTAAGTATGTCTCCGGCGGCCTTGTCACATTTTTTGTGACCGGCGACACCGGGGCCGTGCGCGCCGCCATTTCGGCCGGCGAGTCCGCGGCGAACAAGATCGGCAAGGTCATATCCACTCACGTCATCCCGCGGCCTGCAGAGAGCACGAGCGTAATCGCTGCTCCCATGGAGAAACCCGCCGGACGCAAGAAGGGCACCGGGATCCACAAACGTGAATTCCCGGCAAAGGTTGCTCCCACCAAGGCGGAAACCGCAGAGCCAGCCCCGAAGCCTGAACCCGTCTCCGAACCCATTGTGACAGCCGAGGAAACCAGGGAACCGGAGGTTTCGGTCGTAGAGACCGTTGAGCCCGAGGTTGTGGTTGAAGAAGCGAAGGAACCGGAGGTCCTGACAGAGCCTGAGGCTTTGGAAGGGTCCGAGGCGTATACTTACGAGCAGCTCCAGGAGATAAAGACAACTGAGCTCCGGAAGATGGCCCGTGAGATCCCGAACATCGGTCTCACAAAAATAGAAATCAGAGACGCCAAGAAGGAGCCGCTTATAGAAGCGATCCTGAAGGCGCAAAACAATAACGGGTAAAGGAGCGTAGACTATGCTGCAAGACCGCGATCTTCTGTCAATCCAGGAAGTGCGCGATAAGGTCAGGAAGGCGAGAGTCGCCTTCGAGGCCGCGAAACAGCTTTCTCAGGAACAGGTAGATACAATCGTAAAGGCCATGGCGGACGCTGCATACGCCCACGCGAAAGAGCTTGCCAAGATGGCTGTCGAAGAGACGGGCATGGGCAAATACGAGGACAAGATCATTAAGGATCAGTTTGCCTCGAAGGCCATGTGGAACGCCATCAAGGATATGAAGACAGTCGGCATAATTGCCGAGTATCCGGAAAAGAAGCTCATCGAAGTGGCTGTGCCGGTCGGCGTCGTGTGCGGGCTTGTTCCCTGCACCAACCCGACCTCCACCACGATCTACAAATGCATGATTTGCATGAAATCTGCAAATCCTATCATCTTCAGCCCACATCCATCGGCGAAAGCCAGCATTGCCAAGACCTGCGAGATCCTGTCTGAGGCTGCCGTGGCCGCGGGCGCCCCTGCCGATATGTTCCAGACGATGGACATACTCAGCATGGCCGGCACTCACGAGCTTATGACTAACTCCGGAGTCAACATGATCCTTGCAACTGGCGGCAGTGAAATGGTCAAGGCCGCGTATTCCTCCGGTATTCCTGCGCTGGGCGTCGGACCTGGCAACGTGCCTGCTTTCATTGAACGTTCCGCAGATGTGAAGCTGGCCGTGCACCGCATCTTTGCCTCCAAGACCTTTGATAACGGCGTTATCTGCGCCTCCGAGCAGTCCATCGTTGGTGAGAACTGCATAAAGGATCAGATAATCGACGCGGTCAAGGCTGAAAAGGGCTACATCCTGAACGATGAAGAGTATGCGAAGGTCTGCAAGGTCCTGGTCAGAAGCCCCGGCAAGGTGAGTCCTGCTGTCGTCGGTCGTCCGGCGACCAGGATAGCCGAGCTGGCGGGCATAACTGTCCCGGCCGACACCCGCGTCCTCTGCTACGAAGAAAAAGGCGTTGGCGACGCGTACCCCTTCTCGATCGAGAAGCTGTCACCCTGCCTTGCGCTTTACTTCGAAGAGGATTGGCATGCCGCCTGCGAGCAGTGCATAAAGCTGCTTGAGTATACCGGCGTAGGTCATTCACTGTCCATCCATTCCAACAACGAGGAGATCATCCGCGAGTTCATTCTTAAAAAACCGGTATCCAGGGTCCTTATCAACACCTCGTCCTCTCAGGGCGGCATAGGCGCGACAACGAACCTGATGCCGTCACTGACGCTGGGCTGCGGTTCCGTAGGCGGTTCCGCCACCAGCGACAACGTCTCTCCGCTCAACCTGATCAACGTCCGCCGCGCCGCCTATGGCGTGCGCGAGGCGGAGGATCTGGTCGAGAAGGACGACGAGTGCAAGTGCGGCGGAGTGGATGCGGATACTATCGCCAAAATGGTGATAGCGGCGCTGAAGGAAATGTGATCCGATCAGATTTCACTCAGTTTGAACCTTCAAGGGTTCAGTAACCCCAATTTTCAAGGAGGTACTACACAATGACAGATAAACAAGCACTGGGCATGATCGAGACCAGGGGACTTGTCGGCGCCATCGAAGCGGCCGATGCTATGGTCAAAGCTGCCAACGTTACCCTTATTGGTAAGGTCCATGTCGGTGGCGGACTTGTCACCGTGTTCGTTCGCGGAGACGTCGGCGCTACCAAAGCCGCTGTCGATGCCGGTGCCGCTGCTGCGGACCGCGTTGGCGAACTGAAATCCGTGCATGTCATCCCGAGGCCCCATGAAGAGGTTGAGTATATTCTTCCTTCCCTGGATAAATAATCTCTTCTTGCCTTATAGGAGGAATTAAGATGTCAATGGGAGAAAAACTTGCATTGGGCATGATAGAGACTAAAGGTCTTGTCGGCTCCATCGAAGCGGCGGATGCCATGGTCAAAGCGGCCAACGTGAGCCTTGCTGGCAAGGTGCATGTGGGCGGCGGACTTGTCACCATCTTTGTCCGCGGCGATGTCGGCGCGACTAAGGCTGCTGTTGACGCGGGCGCCGCTGCGGCAGATCGCGTTGGCGAGCTGGTCTCCGTGCATGTCATTCCGAGGCCCCATACCGAACTCGAATATATCCTCCCGCATCTTGATGATTAAGATATTCCGAATCTGATATCTTTAATTTGAAAAGAAGAGGGGGTGATTGAGTGAAGGTCATTACCGAGATGACGCTGAGAGGCGAGCTGAAGGGAGAGCGGCCGGAGGTATATTATGTGCCGAAGGATAAGCTTCTTTCTCCGGCGGCGAAGGAGTATCTGAACCAGCTTAAAATTAAGGTGGAGTTCGGAGATCCGCCGCCTGCCCCTACGGCGAAGTCATCTTCCGCAGGGGCGCCGGGCACGATCGACGTCGGCACAGCAAAATATGTCGACGACATGACGGGCGCTTACTACGTGAAGAAGCCTGAGTATATGACTCAACTGCATGGTAATAGACTGGTCTACAAAAATCACCCAAGGATCGTTTTCCGCGGAAAGCTGGATAGCCTCGGCGCGAAAATAATCATGATGCAAGCCGAAATGGCTGAGAGCGGCGCCCCCCAGAAACTCATAGACGATCTGGGGGACGTCGGCAAAACTCTGAACCACATCATGTACTGCGAAGTCATGAATGAGGAGATGGAGGAAGTATCAGTCATAGGGCTTACGCCTGATGAACTGCGCGACCGGAGCCACCACCCGGAGAAATATTTCAACATCAAGCAGATGCTGCTGCCCAACTACACGATGGGCACTGAGTATGCAAGGTTGAATTTGATCCGTACCGCCGTCCGAGAGACGGAGCTTGCCGCTCTGAATGCGTTTATTGACGGCAAAAACGTCAGTCAGCGCGAAATTCTGATGACCATGAACCGCCTGTCCAGCGCGATGCACATAATGATGTGCATGTATCTGGCGGGCGAATATACCTCGAAAAAGTAGGAGGAGACCAATGGCTGTTGAAAAAATCATAGAGGCGACCATAGACAGTATCAGGGCCGCCGGTTTGGTCCAGCTGGAGGTTTCCGCCCGCCACGTCCATCTGGACCGCAAGGCGGTGGAGGCTCTGTTTGGCGAGGGCTATCAGCTCACGCCGAAAAGGGAGCTTTCCCAGCCCGGCCAGTATCTGGAGGAGGAGCGCGTCGATGTGATCGGGCCTAAGGGCTCGTTCAAGAACGTCGCGGTCCTTGGTCCGGAGAGGAAGGGCGTGCAGGTAGAGGTCTCAAGGAGCGACTCTTTCGTGCTCGGCATAAGTCCGCCGGTTCGTCAATCGGGGGATACTGCCGGTTCGGCGGGAGTGACCATCAAAGGACCGAAAGGTGAAATTACCATTGAATCCGGCGCAATAATCGCGTTGCGTCATGTCCACATCACCCCTGAGGACGCCGAGCTTATCGGTGTCACAGACAATCAGGTGGTGTCTGTGGAGGCGCTGACCGACCGTCCCGTTGTTTTCAACGATACGGTCATCCGCGTCAGCCCGAATTTCCGCACGCGCATGCATGTGGATTTCGACGAAGCCAACGCCGCGAATATTTCCGGATTTGCGCTTGGCAGAATTATCAAATAAGGATGTATAAACAGAATGCTTGATCTCGACTCAATAAACGAATATATGGCGCGTGTCACGGCGGTTGAGACCGAAGTGCGCAAACCTGTATCCAACGTTTTGAAGGTAGGCGTCGACCTCGGTACGGCGTACATCGTGTTGGTGGTGTTGGATGAACACAACAACCCTATCGCCTGCGAGAAGCAATTCGCGCAGGTGCTGAAAGACGGCGTAATAGTGGATTACGTGGGCGCTGTCGGCATAGTCCGTAAGCTTAAAAAGAAGCTGGAGGAGCGGCTTGGCCGCGAGCTGGAATATGCCGCGATAGCCATGCCCGCAGGTACTGAATCCAGCTCCAAGACCCACAAGTACGCGGTCGAAGGCGCCGGTTTTGAGGTGACGAATATTCTCGACGAGCCGACTGCGGCAAACTCGATATACGGGATAACCGACGGCGCCGTCGTCGATATAGGCGGCGGCACCACGGGCGTTGCTATATTCAGGGATGGCGCGGTGATAGATACGGAGGATGAACCTACGGGCGGAACACACCTGTCGCTGGTGCTGGCCGGAAGCTATCACGTGTCGTTTGAGGAGGCGGAGGCCATAAAGCTGGATACCTCCCGTCATGCGGAGATACTGCCCGTGGTGAAGCCGGTGATCGAGAAGATGGCCACCATAGTAAAACGTTATACATCCGGATACAACATCGATACCATTTATCTTTGCGGAGGCACCTGCTGCCTCACCGGCATGGAGAAAATATTCCAGGACACTGTGGGCATCCCAACCATCAAACCTGCCGACCCGTTCCTGGTGACGCCTACCGGCATCGCCATGAACTGCCTGGTCCCGTAAGGAGCCGGGCGCGACCCCATATTTTTTCCCATGGCACACAAGGCCCGGAGCGCAAAGTTCCGAGCCGCTGGAAAAGAAGGTGATAATAATGGATATGGATTTATTGATAGAGCTCGCTGTCAAAGCTGTAAAGTCCTATCTGATCTCCGAAGGGATCCCCGTTGAGACCGCTCCGAAGACGCCGAAGCGCTGGGCGCTGGTGCTGACGGAGGACCATTGCGGGGATTTTTGTTCGAAAGAGAAGTTTGAGAGCGATAGCTGCGGAATCACCTGCGCCCTGATGGAAAACTATGATGTTGACATCGACTGCTACGACACCGTTGTGCTCTACGATATGACGAATGCGAATTTGTTCAAACTCGCCAACGGTTGCACAGACAGCAAATTCCTTAGTCTTGCAGCCGAGGCGATTTTAAAGGGTAAACGGGTTCTGATGGTGAAGGACGACGTGGAGATACTCAAGTATGAGGATTCTCCCGCCAAGGCACTGTACGCGAATATATATAAAAATCTCCAGATCCTGTTGGACAGCGGCGTTACGCTCATCGCCAGAAGCGATGTGAAGGCGGCGCTGGAGCAGGGTGGAACTGAGCCTGCAAAGGCAGAGGCGCCGGCGAAAGCGGAGGTAAAGACGGAGGCTAAGGCGGATGCTCCTGTAAATGCTCCGATCCAGGCTCCGAAAAAAGCGCCGGAGGACGATTCGATATACGAGATAACCAAAAAGGTAATCACCGAAAGAGATATTAAGGAAGCGGCGGCCCACCACGCGAAGAAGATAAAGCTTCCTGTGAAGCCGCTGATCACAAGCCTTGCTCTTGATACCGCGCGGGATCTCGATATCGAATTGATCTGACGACTTGACGGAGGTATCCTGAATGAGAATTGGAGAAGTTATAGGTAGCGTTTGGGCGACAAGAAAGCTTGAGCAGCTTAAAGGGCTGAAGATGCTGATCGTAAAGCCGTTAAACTTCAAGATGGAGGGCAACGAGACGCGAGAGCCTTATATTGCGGCGGACGTAGTGGACGCCGGAATAGGGGACAAGGTGCTCATAGTCACCGGCAACCCGGCCAGCTTTTCCGTGACGCCGAACGTGCGCGTCCCCATAGACGCCGCCATAGTTGGTGTTATCGATGGCATAGACACTTCGGATCAATAATTGATTGATCGTTAAATTCCCGGCGGAAAGAGGTGCATCAAATGAACCTGACAGAAGCGATAAAAGCTGCGGGTGTCGTAGGTGCTGGCGGCGCCGGATTCCCGACGCATGTCAAACTGAACGCAAAAGCAGAATATTTTATCGTCAACGCCGCCGAATGTGAACCGCTGATAGAGACGGACAAATTCCTGATGCGTCAGCGGGCGGACGATCTTGTCCGCGGAGTGGAACTTATCTCACAGGAGATAGGCGCCACCAAGAAGTACATTGCGCTTAAAGCGGCGTACACGACCGAGATAGCGATGCTGGAAGAGGCGATAGCCAAGGCCGGCTCCGATATCAAGCTCCACAAGATGACGTATTTTTATCCTGCGGGCGACGAGCAGGTCATAGTCTGCGAGATCACCGGCAAGAGCGTTCCCGAAAGAGGTATTCCTCTGGCGGTGGGCGCGGTCGTCGACAATGTGGGCACGATCCTGAACATCGTAGATTCTCTGGACGGCAAACCCGTGACAGACAAGTATCTGTCCGTAGTTGGCGAGGTTCGGGGAACAGTTATGCTGCATGTACCGATAGGCACCCCGGTAACGGAGTGCATAGAGGCGGCGCATCCCACGGTCCGCGATTTCGCGGTGATAATGGGCGGGCCCATGATGGGCAAGCTCTACACGGCGGAAGAGGATATAAAGAGACTCACAATCACAAAAACCGACGGCAACATAATTGTGCTGCCCAAAGATCACTACCTTGTTCAGTGCGCCTCTCTCACTGTTGAGCACATGAAGAACCAGACCAGGAGCTCCTGTATCCAGTGCCGTATGTGCACGGATATGTGTCCCCGTTATCAGACCGGCCACAACATGCGGCCGCACATGGTAATGCGCAATCTTTATCGTGTTGACAACATTGAGAGTGACGATGAGTTCCTGCGGGCGTTTGGCGACGCGGCGAACTGCAGCGAGTGCGGCATCTGCGAGATGTTTGCCTGCCCGATGCAGCTTTCGCCCAGAAAAGCGAACCAGTTCATCAAGACCAAGCTTCGTGAGCGCGGCATAGATGTTCCGAAGCTGGCCGAGCCGGTGGCGCGTCCTGACCTTGAGCTCCGCAAGGTGCCCACGGACCGCCTGATAGCGAGGCTGGACCTCACCAAATACTATGGGCGTCACCCGCAGGGCGATGTGATCGAGCTTTCACCGAAAGAGGTAATCATTCCTCTTAAGCAGCATATTGGCGCGCCCGCGACGGCCATCGTCAGCGAGGGCGACACGGTGAAAAAGGGAGACCTGATCGGCGAGATCGCTGAGGGTAAGATGGGCGCGAACGTACATGCCAGCATCGACGGAACCGTCGTTAAAGTCGATTCCAGAATCACGGTAAGGAGTGTTGCAGAGTGATCAGAACCATAGGAATGCTCGAATTCAACAGCATTGCAAAGGGAATCGAGACCTGCGATGTAATGCTCAAGGCCGCTGATGTAGAGCTGATAAGAACTTCGACGGTCTGCCCCGGCAAGTATGTCGTCATAATCTATGGCGACACCGGCTCGGTCAAGGCCTCAATGATAGCCGGCGAAGTGAACGCCGGACCTCATGTCGTGGATAAGATGCAGATACAGAATGTGCATCCGCAGCTCATCCCGGCACTCAGCGGCACTGCGCAGGTCATTAAGGGAGACGCCATAGGCGCTATGGAGTTCTTCTCCATCGCCTCGGCGATAAAAGCGGCGGATGTGGCGGCCAAAGCGGCGCAGATTTGCCTCATCAACGTCACCATCGGCTTTGCGGTCGGCGGCAAGGGCATAGTGACCCTGACGGGTGATGTGGGCGCTGTCCGTGCGGCGGTCAAGGAAGCTACCTACGAAGCGGGAAAGTCCGGCTATCTGGTCGGCTCCACCGTCATTCCGAAGTATGCTCCGCAGCTTTACGATTCTCTCCTTTAATAGCATAAACGGTTTCCGGCGCCGCGTGGCCGGAGGCGGATACTTATTCTATCACGCGGAGAAGGCGGTAATTCAATGAATATCAGTGAAGAGTTGATCAAAGAGATTGTCGCCAAGGTATGCGCGAACATGGATTGCGGTGACGTCCCGTTCGATCGCTGCAAATTGGCCAATGGCATGATGGGCATAAAGACCGCTACTGTCAAATGCGAAGATTTCCCGTTTGACATCGGCGACGCCAATGCCGGAACCAAATTGCTGGACGTTGTCACACTGGAAGAAAGCCCGAACATGGGTGTCGGCATCATGGAGATGGATCACGCCGAGTTCCCCTGGACTCTCAACTATGATGAGGTCGAGTACATCATCGATGGTGAGATCCATCTGAAATCTGCCGAGGGTACTGTTGTTGCCAAAGCTGGCGACATCACCTACATCCCCAACGGCACTTCCATCCATTTCTGCGCTCCGGATCATGTGAGATTCCTGTATGTCTCCTATCCGGCAGATTGGGCGAACCAGTAATCTTGGTGCTTATGCCGCTTCCAAAAGGAGCGGCATTTTTTTGTATATTCTTGCAATATGCGGCGCATGGTGTTAAAATATCAGACGAAAGAGAGGAAACGCCATGGATTACCGCATAATAGACACTCACGCGCATATATTCCCGCAGAAGATACAGGAGAAGGCCGTGGACGCCATAGGCGACTTTTACGGCATACCTATGAAGCATACGGGCGAGGGCACAAGCGAGGGGCTGCTTGTTTCCGGCGGCAGGGTAGGCGTTGAGAAATACCTGGTCTGCTCCACCGCCACCGTGCCGAGGCAGGTGACGGCGATAAACGACTTTGTGGCCGGCGAGTGCGCGAAGCACCCGGAGTTTATCGGCTTCGGAACGCTGCACCCCGCCATGGAGGAGCTGGAGGCGGAGCTGGATCGCTGCCAGAGTCTCGGCTTCCGCGGAATAAAGCTGCACCCGGACTTCCAGCAGTTCAACATAGACTCGCCGGAGGCCATGCCGATGTACAGGGAGATAGCGCGGCGCGGCATGTTCCTGCTCATACATCTGGGCGACGAGACACGCGTATATACAAAGCCGGAGCGGATGCGCCGCGTAATGGACGAGGTGCCGTCGCTAAAGGTGTTCGGCGCGCATTTCGGCGGCTACCACGCCTGGGACGAGGCCTATGAGGCCTACGAGCCGGGCACCCTTTGGATGGATATTTCCAGCAGCCTTTTCCTGATGGACAGGGCGCTGACATATAAATTTTTCGACAAGTTCGGCATAGAGAGCTTCTTTTTCGGCTCCGACTTTCCGATGTGGGATCACAGGGAGGAGCTGGCCCGCTTTTTGGCGCTGGGCCTTTCCGAGGAGCAAAACCGGCTGATACTGGCGGAAAACTTCCTGCGCGTATACGGAGAAAAGTAACTGGAAAAAAATACATGGGAAAGCGTCCTTAAAGTGCTTGACACGGGGACGCTTTTCTTTTATAATATCAAAGTGATGCTGTAAAGAAAATAACTTTACAAAAGCGGAGGTGAGCCGATGGCGAAGGATCTTAACATCACGGTGCTGTATGATTTTTATGGCGATATCCTGACGGACAAGCAGCGGGACGTGATCGACTATTACTATAACGAGGATCTTTCGCTGGCGGAGATAAGCGAGCACCTGGGCATAACGAGGCAGGGCGTGCGCGACTCCATCAAGCGGGCCGAGGCTGTGCTTTTGGATATGGAGGACAGGCTGGGGCTTGCCGCCAGGTTTCACCGGATGCAGGAGGGCCTTGAAAGCATAGCGGTGGAGGCCCGGGCCATAGAGGAGGACGCTTTGCGCGGCGCAACGGTCAGGGAGATAACCAAGCGCACGGCAAGGATAGTTGAAACCGCCGAACATCTTAATGATTAGGGGGCCGCAAATTGGCGTTTGAAGGACTTTCAGAGAAACTGAGCAGCGTGTTTAAAAAGCTGCGCGGCCGTGGCAAGCTTTCCGAGGGCGATGTGCGCGAGGCCATGCGCGAGGTGCGTCTTGCTCTGCTGGAGGCGGACGTAAACTACAAGGTCGCCAAGGATTTTGTTGCGAAGGTGACGGAGAGGGCGATCGGAGCCGAGGTGCTCGAAAGCCTGACCCCGGCCCAGCACGTGATAAAGATAGTCAACGAGGAGCTTACCGCTCTTATGGGTGTGGAAAACGCCCATATAAATTTTTCGTCGAAGATACCGACCGTCATCATGATGGTGGGCCTTCAGGGCTCGGGCAAGACCACCCACTCCGGAAAGCTGGCGCTGCACTTTAAAAAGCTGGGCAAGAGGCCCATGCTCGTCGCCTGCGACGTCTATCGTCCGGCTGCCATAGAGCAGCTAAAGGTAGTTGGAGAGCAGGCGGGCGTTCCCGTGTTTGAGATGGGGCAGATAGCTCCGCTGGACATTGCGAAAAAGGCCATAGCCCACGCCAAGGATTACGGCAACGACGTGGTGATAATCGACACCGCCGGCCGCCTCCATGTGGACGAGGTGCTGATGGACGAGCTGCTGGGCCTTAAAAACGAGCTGCAGCCGGAGGAGATACTCCTGGTCATAGACTCCATGACAGGGCAGGACGCCGTGAACGTGGCCAAGGCTTTCGATGAGAAGCTGGGCATAACCGGCACCATCCTGACAAAGTTGGACGGCGACACCAGAGGCGGCGCGGCGCTTTCCGTCAGGGCCGTCACGGGTAAGCCCATAAAGTTCACCGG
>CAYONL010000024.1:0-15792 GCA_964405305.1 uncultured Oscillospiraceae bacterium
CGACTTTCAGGTTGATCGTCATACCCGGCAGAGCGCTCTCCAGCATTTCCTTGATGACGGCCGCAACGTTCTGCTGAATCTCGGTATCGTCCACGATCATCTCAAAGGTGAAGGTGTCCACGCCCAGCTCGGTCTTTGCGGCCTCGTAGTACTCCTGGGCCTTCGCAAGGTCGTAGGCGCACAGGTCGGCGAACTCGGTCTGGTCGGCGGAGAAGTCGTCTCCGGCAGGGCCGGTGGCAAACTGCGGCGGGACCGCGGTGTAGGTGGCGGCGGAACCGTCTTTGACAACGCTGTCAACTATGGTCTGGCGGTCCAGCGCAAAGGACATGGCGCGACGGAGGTTCAGGTTGGCAAGCTCTGGATACTGGGCGATGTTGGGGCTCATGTACCAGAGATAGCCCGCGCCGACGCTCTTGAACGCCGGGTCGTCCTTGACCTGATCCACCTGGTCGCCGGCCACCTGGATGATGTCCAGATCGCCGTTCTGATAGCTCAGAAGCGCCTGCTGGCTCTCTTTGATGACCTGATAATTCAGTCCGTCTATTTGGACGCGGGCCGCGTCATAATAGTCGGGGTTTTTCACAAGGGTGAAGTTGGTGGCGGCGGGCTCATAGCTCGTCAGGATGAAAGCGCCGTTGGAAAGTGTGGTCTCCGGGCTGGTGGCGAAGCTGTCGCCGCAGCTCTCAAAGAACGCCTTGTTGATCGGATAGAAGGTCGGGAAGTAGAGCAGCTCGTCAAAGTAGGAGACCGGAACCTCCAGCTCCACCTGCAGCGTCTTCTCATCGACAGCGGTGACGCCCAGATCTGTCACGGGCTTCTCTCCGGCGATGATGGCGGCGGCGTTCTTGATCTGGCCGATGTCGCTCATCATGTAGGAATACTCGGAGGCGACGGCGGGATCGACCGCGCGCTGCCAGCCAAAGACGAAGTCGGCCGCGGTCACGGGTTCGCCGTTGGACCAGTTGGCGTCGTCGCGGAGCTTGAAGGTGTAGGTGAGGCCGTCCTCGCTGACGGTCTCCTCGGCGCAGATGGCGGGAATAACGCCGCCGTCGGCATCCATCTGCATAAGGCCGTCGGTGTAGTCGGCGATGACCTCGAAAGAGGTGCCGTCTGTGGCGACCTGGGGATCAAGGCTTTCCACCTCGACCTCGACCATCACGTTGACGGTCTTATCGCCTTCGGCAGCGGGCTCGGAAACTTCCGAACCGGTGGACTCGGCGCCGCTTTCGGAGACGGGCGCGCTGCTCCCGGCCGCGGGTGCTCCGCCGCAGGCAGCCAGCGTCAGGCACATCATAAGCGCCAACGCCAGAGCAATTATTTTCTTCATTTTAGTTCCTCCTTGAAATAATTAGTGAAAGACTTGTTTGGCAATCTTGCAAAAACTTTGATTTGCAAAAATGTACAATTCACATATTATGCAGAGAAGGCCCATTTGTCAAGCTAAATTTTGCAGAAATCAAATTAAATATGAAATTTATATGTATATATGCATTCGCAAAATGACGGATGTTGCCCAATTTATTGCACACAAGGACAACATCGCTGACTCGCGCACACATTTTGACGGAGATTGACCAAAAACATAAAAAGTGTGCTTGCATAGCGCCGCGCCAAATGCTATAGTTGGATTTGAAATTTTTATCGGAGGCGCGGTATGCAGCTTGATAGAAAAAGACAGTACCTCTGGATAACCATTGGTACTATAATAATGACGGTGGGCGTTTATTTTTTCAAGTTTCCTAATAATTTTTGCACCGGCGGCGTCAGCGGTATTTCGCTTATCCTCGGCAAGCTGTTGAGGAACTTTACGCCTGGCTCCATGGTGATGATAATAAACGGCGCGCTGCTGGTGCTGGGCTTCCTGCTGTTCGGAAAGAGCTTCGGCGTGCGCACGGCGTACTCCAGCCTGCTGTTTTCCGGCGGCGTCTACGCTTTGGAAAAGCTTGTGCCCATGACCCAGCCGCTGACCGACCAGCCGCTGCTTGAGCTCGTCTTTGGCGTCATGCTTCCGGCGGTGGGCTCCGCCATGCTGTTCAACAACGACGCGTCCTCCGGCGGTACGGATATAGTAGCCATGATACTCAGGAAATATACCAATATAAATATAGGGCGCTCGCTCATGCTCAGCGACATGGCGGTGGTGGCCGCGTGTTTTTTCGTGTTCGGGATAAAAACCGGGCTTTTCTCTCTGCTGGGGCTGGCGTCAAAGGCGCTGATAGTTGACAGCGTCATAGAGAATTTCAACATCAGCAAGTATTTCACCATAATCACCACGGCGCCCGAGGCCGTCTGCTCCTTTATAACCCATGAGCTGCACCGCGGCGCAACTAAGATGGAGGCCGAGGGAGCTTTCACCGGCGCCGAAAAGACGGTCATCATCGCCGTCGTCAGCCGCGGTCAGGCCCTGCGCCTTCAAAAGATGGTGAAGGACGCGGACCCCAACTCCTTTATGATGATAACGAACACCAGCGAAATAATCGGCAAGGGCTTCCGCGGAACTCAAGTCTAAAAAATAACGGTGGCGTCGGATATATCATCCGGCGCCGCCGATTTTATTCATGTTAAGTTCGCCCTCCGCCAGCTCATTTGTCAAGCTTTGCCCAGACCAGCGTGTACTCCCGGGTCGATACAGGCGAGGACGGCGCGGCAAGGGCCAACCAGCTCTCATAGTGTGCGGAGGAAAGCTCCGGCGTCAGCGAACCGGCCGGGATAGTCTGCACCTCCCGCACCGTGTAGCAGAGCGTTTTTTCGCCGCCCGCCAGCGTCAGCGTAAGCTCGTCGCCCTCCGCCAGCTCCGATATTCCGGCGAACCTGTCCCCGGTGGCGGCCCCGCAGACCCCGGCCAGCACATACGATGGCTCCGAGCTTTCCGCAGACGGCAGCTTTACAAGGCCCGCGCCAAACCGCAGCGCCTCGCTTCCCGCGCCGAAAAACACGGGCAGAGTCAGCTCTATGGCGGGCGCCTCCAAAACCGCAGCCGGAGAAAGCACCTTGGAGTCCCAATCGGTCCCCTCCGCACCCGGAAGCTGCGCCAAAGAGCTGAAATCGTCGGCTATAAACGGCGGCTCGGAAAAATCAGACTCTATGCTCAACGGCCCGCCGCCCTCCAGCACATGGGTCACCGCCGCCGCCGAATAAGCCTTCCTTCTTGAAAGCGTTATCTGGGGCCAGAGTATGTAAAAAACGCCCAGCGTCACTGCCACCAGCACGGCCAAAAGCGCCGTTATCCGAAAGGCCCTGTCCACGGCTCTGCGCCTCCTTTAAAAGAACGGAAAGAAAACTCTGTCGAACCAGTCGTAACCGAGATCCACGGAAGGCAGCAGCCCCTGTTTCATGAGCACGCCCGCCAGCGCCCACATGAGCACCAGCACGAGCACCGCAAGCGCCGCTATGAGCAGCGCGTTCCACACGCTCCCGTGTCCGCGCCCTCCTTCCACCTTGTCCGCCAACTCCGCCCGCAGCGACTCGGTCGATTCGGCCGGCGGCACAGGCTGGGACACGTAGCGTATTTGCGGCGCCGGCTCCTCAACGGGCGTGACCTCCTCAAACACCGATGCGGGCTGAATTACCGGCTCGTCACAGGAAAGCCGCCCGTCAAAGCAGTCGCGCTCTCCCTCGCCTCTGCGCAGCCATCCGGCCGGCGGTGTAGGCCCTGATTCGCGCCCCTCGCCGCCGACGTCGGCCTGCTCATCCATATAATCCGCCTCGGAAACAGGTTCGTCGTCCGGCCGTACCGGCGGCGCGCCCTCCCAGTGTTTTTCATCTGTCGGCTCGCCCTCCGGGTTTTCGACGGCGACGGACGGCGCGCTCTCCTCCTCCTGAACCAAATCCTCCTGCGCGCGGTCGGTTCCCGGCACAACACCCCGGTCGCCCGAAAGGCCGTCCAACGCCCGCTGTACAGCGATATTTAATATTTCCGAGCACATAGCCCCGGTGAGATTCTCCGTCGGGACCTTATCCATGGCGCTTTTGGCGTCGTTAAAAACTTTTCCAGCCAATGCGGGCGCTGCCCCGGAACCGGCAACCCTCGCCATCCTTGCGCAGACAGCAGCGCTGTTGTCCAAAAAGAACCTGTTGAACCGCGCGGCGGAAAGACCGTAACCGTTCATTTTGCAGCCCCCTTTCATACTTACTATTATAAATGGTGCGAAAATGATTTACAACTGTTTGATTAATGAAATTGCGGCATAAAACGCATATTAATTCTATTGGGAGCAATTGTTAATTTTTCTTTAGCAATGGTGACAATGCCCGCGGTCGGTGCTATAATGCTAACTGTAAAAGTATGCGCACAGGCATATGCATTACCATATCATTGGAGGATAATTATGAACAGGATAAAACGTTTATCGGCGCTCTTACTGGCGTTCATCATGGTCGCGTGTCTGGCGCCGGTCACCGCGCTTGCCGCCGACCCGGATGAAATAAGGGTATTCTACTATGAGTATCAGGATGAAGGCGCGGACTCCCAGACCTTCTATCAGGATATCAGCGGCGACAAGTTCGAGCTTATGGACTTTGACGAAACCGGCCTTCACGCCCAGGACGGCGAATTTTTGGGCTGGGCGCTTTCCACTGGAAGCAGTTCGTATTATAGCGCCGGCTCCAACATCTCCGTCTCCTCGGCGGACCAGATGACAAACTACTACAGAATAAGGGTCTACGCGGTCTGGGGTACGGCAAAGGGCCAGGTCAGAGTGACCTATTCCGCCGGAGCCAGCGATTATCAGGGCTCTGTGCCGAAATCCATCACGCTCAGTAAGGGTGGGGAGCTGACTCTGCCCTCCAACCCGCTCACCGTGACGGGCTACACCTTCTCCGGCTGGGAGATAGGCGGCAAGCTCTATCAGCCGGGCACCACTCTTACGGTCAGCAGCGACATCACCATTACCGCCGCCTGGAGTGGGAACAACGTAAAGGTCACCTATCAGCCGGGCGAGGGCACAGGTACGCCTTTCACCAGCAACGGCGTGACCAAGGGTTCTCAGATAACTCTTGCGGCCAACGTTTTCACCCGTGCGGGCTATGCCTTTGCGGGCTGGAGCATCAATGGCCAGACATATCAGCCCGGCACCGTCGCCACACTGAACGGCGATGTGACCGCCACCGCCATATGGACCGCCGTACAGGCCTCCAGCGCACCCAGCAGCGTGCCGCAGACGCCCCCAAGCTCCAGCAGCGCGCCGGAGACCAGCAGCGAATCCGAGTCCGAGTCCTCCGAGGAGAGCAGCGAGCCTGAATCCTCCGAGGAGAGCAGCGAACCCGAGTCTGAGCCGGAGCAGACCGGTCTCACCTACAAGGTGGAGGACGACAAGGTTCCTGTTACCGACATCAACATGGAGCTTTCCGAGGACCTTGGCAACACCCAGCTCTGGGTCGTGGCCCTCAACAAGGATCTGGCCGGCGACGCCACCACCCGCTCCCTTCTGGAGAGCAGCGTGGCGGCTTATGACCTCTCCCTGCTCAAGGACGGCAGCAGCTACCGCGGCGACGCCTCCGGCAAGGTGGAGTTCCAGCTTACCGGCGAACAGAGCGCGGCTGACGCTCCGTACAACGAGGCGGTGCTGGCGATCCTGCACGTGGTCTCCGCCGACAAGTTTACCGGCGAGAGCTACTACAAAAAGGACGGCAAGAAGGCCGTGCTTTGGAACGTTAAGGACGAAAAGGGCGAGGCCGTTTCAGAGGTCAGCTTTGACGAAAAGGACGGCATCAGCCGCCTGATAATAGCCGACTACGAAAAGCTTCCCGAAAGCTTTGCCTATATGTCGGAGGACGGCGTTATAGTCGAGGTGCAGCTTGTGGCCAACGTATCAGCCACCAGCGCGTCCGCGGACTTTGACAGCCTGTCTCCGTTCGTGCTGGGCTGGATAGAGCTTTCAGCGGCAAAGGCGGCCGGTGGGTTCTCCATTCCCTCCTGGCTGTGGATAGTCATCGGCGGCATCGTCGTGTTTGGAATACTTGCGGCGCTGCTCATTTTCATGCGCGGCAAGGGCAGCGACGAGGACAGGGCGGCCTCCCGTCTTGCGCGTCAGGAAGCCATAAAGGTGCGCCAGAGCGAAGCTGATGTGAGCACCGGCGATATGTCCGGCCGTGGCGTTCGCGTGACCGCGCCGAAATCCGACAGCAGAGAGTCCGCCGGAAACATAAAGGTCAATGAGTCCAGCGCGCCGAAAACCGGCGACGACGACTGGGGCAAGTTCTAAACAACAGAGCCGCTCCGGAAAAGCTTAAACTAAGCGGCCAAAAGGGCTCGCTGTCTGCGGATCGCAGGCGGCAGGCCCTTTATTTTTGCACTATCCCGCCCGTCAAGGCCGTCCCTTTTACAGCGAGCACGCCGCCATCCTATATCCCGGCAGACGGCCACCGCGCGATTTTGCGGACAGGTGGGCGTATAGGTAAAACAAACGGCCCCTTCAATCGAAGGAGCCGTTTTTTATCACAAACCGTTGCCGAAGGTCTCGGCTTGTTTGATTGATTCCCCTGAGGTGGGAAGCGTTATCTCCGGCACGCTTTCAGAGCCGCTGGAACTGCCGGAGCTGCTCGAACTGCCGGAGCTGCTCGAACTGCCGGAGCTGCTGGAGCCGCTTGAGCTGCTGGAACTCTCCGAACTGTCCGAATCGCTTTCTCCGTTCTCCGGCTGAGGCTCGCCCGCGACCGCGCCGCCAAGGGACTTGAGATAATCCGCGCTTTCCGGCGAGTAGAGGATGTAATCGTCTATCCCGGCATCGGAGAGCGCCGCCGTCATCGTCAGTATATCAGAGGCGGACAGGTCGTAGGCCTGTATATAGGGCATCTGCTCGGCGTCGGTGGCAAGAGAAAGCGCCTCCACCATCGACTTTATGACCGCGCCGAGGTCGTTTGGCAGGCTGGCGTAGGACAGTGTCTTTGGAAGCCCCTCCACACCCACCAGCTCCGACGGCAGGAACGACGCGCTGTAACCGCCCGCCGAAAGCACCATGGGCGAGCCGCCGTAAATATCAGTTTCGCCGGTAAAGACCGACTCTCCGCTGTAGCCCAGCAGCAGCTCCACACCGCGCTTGTCGCAGGCGGTCCGGGCCTTCTGCATGAACTCATCCAATATGGCGCGGCGGTCCACCTCACCCGAGCGGCCGCCGAAATACGCGAACCGTATGCCGAACTCAGGCGGGAAACGCACCCCGTCCATCAGTACGCAGTCGCACCCGGCTGAGATGGCGTCGTACACCACATCCAGCACATACTTCTGCGCTGTCTCGCTGTAGGGGTTGAGCCAGCTGCGGCCTCCCTGCTCCAGCGCGTCGTCCAACCAGACCACACCGTCCGCCTCCATATAGCGGATGGCCATGTCGGCGTCGTTGGTGGAGGCCAGCGGATCCTCAAACGCGTATATGCGCGCTATGGCTGTGATTCCGGCTTCCTTTGCCTGTTCCACCCGGGCGGAAAGCTCCACCGGCTTCTCGGCCTGCGACTCCACCGCCGCCACGCTCTCCTGCTCGCTTGCATAGGTGACAACGCCATCCACGTTCTTTATGTCGAACACCACGGCGTTAAGTCCCGCCTTGCCGAGGGAGGAGAGAAACTCGCCCCACAGCTCGTCGTCTGCAAATACCTCCGCCGGCGCAAAGGCCGCCTTTACGCTGCCGTCAAAAAGTGCAGGCGCAGGCTCCGGCTCGGTTTCCGGCTCCACCACTACGGCGGAGGAGGACTCCGAAATTTCGGAGGACGGCTCCCTGTTCGCCGTAAGGGCGTTATATACCGGCTCGTAAACCAGCCAGCCCAACAGGAACAGCAGCCCTGTCGCCAGCAGCACCAGCCCGCCTTTTATAAGTTTACCGCGGATGGGATTGTAGATCCGGCCGCTTGTGCGTCTTATCTTGTATCGTCTTGCCATAGCAGTTTCCTTTCGTTATCAGGTTGGAAGCTGATGCCCTATCAGGCCGTAAAGGGCCAGCGACAGCAGTCCGATATAAATCAGTAAAATTGGCAGGCCCTTGAATGGCTTCGGCACGTGGCAAAGCTCCAGCCTGCTTATTCCTATGCCTATGAGCACGACCGCGCCGGCAAAGCCCAGCGAGACGCCTATCCCATAGCCCAGCGTGCGGGAGAGATCCATGTTTTCCGTCGCCGGAATGAGCAGCGCGCCCAGAACGCCGCAGTTGAAAGCGCCGTCCGCCAGCCTGCGGGAAAGACGCTCGTGCAGGGCGGGCATAAAATGTTTCAGCGTCAGGTACGCCAGCGCGTAGACAAACAGCATACACACCAGATATATTATTGGCTGGGATATATATTCATATCCCGGCATTTTTATGACCGAACGAAGCGGGTAGCCTATAAGTCCGGCCACCACGGTGACCGCCGTCATTATCCCGGTGAAATCCAAAAGCTCCTTCGGGTGCCGGATGAGGTAAAGCATCCAGCTTGAGCCGAGCGAGCGGGCAAAGATGGCGTTTTCCACAACAAGCGCCGTCATGGCCGCCACAAAAAACTCTGCTATAAAGCTCACAGGTCCTCCTCCTCTCCGACGAACTTATTTCCGCGTTTTTTGGTCACGGACTTTATCCCTTGCACCGCCGCCGCCATAAAGCCCAGCAGAATAAAGCCGGAGAACGGCAGCAGAAAGGCAGACGCCTTGAACCCGGACACGGCGACGCCCCAAACGGTGCCGTTGCCCAGCAGTTCGCGAATGAGACCCAGTATCCCGCTGCTTATCGCAAAGCCGAGGCTGAAGAACACGCCGTCCATCAGCGCCGTCCCAACGCCATGCTTTTCCGTATAGCGGGCGGAGTAGGCCACCACGACCGAGTTTACCGCCATCAGCGGCAGGTATATGCCCAGCGAATCGAAGATTATCGGTGAAATGCGGGATATCAGCATTTCGGAGGGTATGAGCATCAGCGCCGCTATGGCCACATACGAGGCCGTTCTTACCGCCCCCGGCAGCTTGACGCCGACCCACGCCGCAAAAAGCAGCACCGGTATGACTATCATCGCGAAGGCTATGGACAGCGCCGCCGCGTTTTGAAGCGAGGTTGCGCATACCACGACCGGCCCGAGTATAAGTCCTGTGACGAGCACGGGGTTCGCCGCGAACAGCTTGGCTGCGCTGGTTTTTATGCTAATTTTGTTTTCGTCGCTCATATTTTAGCCCTCCTCATCCGAAATGCCGGACCCGGCCGGGCTTTTTTAGCTTTTTAATTATGCCGCCGGGCTGTCCCGGTTCTCCCAAAGCGCCCTTGCCGCGCAGATAATGCAGCAGCTTTTCCGTCGCGAAGTCAAAGGCGGGCGACAGCACGTTCATAATGACCATGGCGAACATCATGCCCTCCTCAAATCCGCCGTAACGCCGGAACAGCATGACGACCACCGCCGAACAAATGCCGTAAAGCACCTTCGAGGCGTCGCGCTTGGGCGTGGTGACTGGCTCGGTCAGAACAAAGACGGCGCCGAAGAACAGGCAGCCGGAAAACAGCTCATAGGCCACCGAGCGCGCCGTGCCGGAGCTTATGCGCGGAAACAGCGCGGCAAATATACCGGCAGTGGCCAAAAACGACGCGGGCAGCCGCCAGTTTATCGTTCCGCGAACTATGAGGTAAAGTGCCGAGGCCGCGATAACAAGTATGTTTGTCGCGCCCATGGGGCCGGGCGACGCGCCCAGCAGCATATCCAGCGGATCTATCTCAGGCGTGGCGCCTATGGCAAGGCTGTAGGCCGGACTGACGGCGGCGGTAAAGGTCGGCGCGGAGCCGAGGGCCAGCCTTTCCAACGGCGACGGATAGCTAAAAACGGCCGTGGGCCAGCAGAACGCCACAAAGGCGAAGCCCACCGCCGCGGGATTGAAAAGATTGTTGCCCGTTCCGCCAAAGGGAAACTTGACCACCACAATGGCCACGGCCACGGCGGTGACGACCACGTAATATGGCGCGGATGCCGGCAGCAGCAGCGGCAGCAGCAGCCCCGTAACGGCGGCGGAAAGATCCCGCGGGTTCGGCTTTGTTCCGGATACCAGACCCGTAATAAGCTCCAGCACCACAGCCGTGAGCACGCCGGCAAGTCCCATGAGCACCGTGCGCGCGCCGTAATAGTAAAACGCCATAAGGTAAAGCGGCAGCAGCGCTATCATCATATCCATCATGACGGTGGCGGCGGATTCCCTTGAGCGCACATGTGGGGAGTTTTGCAAAATAAAATGTCCTGTCACTCTTCGCCGCCCTCCTTTGCCGCAATGTCCTTCGCCTTATATATTGTCGCCGCAATGTCCAGCTTGGACGGGCAGACATATGAGCACGCCCCGCAGCCTATGCAGCGGTCGGCGTCGTAAAGCGCAAATTTATCGTACCGGCCAAACTCCGCAAACCGGCGCAGCTGGCAGGCGGAAAGTCCCTCGGGACACACGCTGTCGCACCGGCCGCAGCCTATGCAGGTGTAGCTGACCGACTTGTAGCTTTCGCGGAAGGCGAGCACCGCCCTCGTCATAACTCCCACCGGCTCGTCGTCCGGCTCCGATATGGTGCGCCCGGTCATGGAGCCGCCCACCACAATGGCCTCCGGGTCCGCGGCCAGCCCGCAAAACTCCAGCAGAGCGGAAACCGGCGTGCCTATGGGCGCCTCAACGTTGTAGGGGTTCGCAATGGCGTCCCCGGCCACAGTTACAAAGCAGGTGGTCTGCATCGTGTTTTCCTTTGCCGCCCGGATAAGGTGCAGCAGCGCGCCGGCTCCTATCGTCACCATGCTCTGGCGGCGGCGAAAGCTCCTGTAGGCGCGAAGCTCCGCCGGATAGCGGCCGCCCACCCGCTGTACCGGCACGCCCGCTATTTTGCGCGGCATGTGCTCGGCTATATCCAGCACGTGTTTATAGACGGCTATGCGCATATCCGTGGCCTCGCAGGCCTTCATCGCCAGCTCCAGCGCGAGGGCCGATTCCTCCGGCCGGCGCAGCACTATGCCGAGCTGGCTGCTGATATACGGCTCGTCGTCTATGGCGTCGCAGTACACGGTGGCAACGCCGCGTTCACGGGCGCTCTCCAGCTTGTCACAAAGAGGCGCTCCGTCCGTCTCGTCAATTATGCCGGCCAGCCGCGCTATCTCGCGTATCTCTTTCGGCCTGAGCTCGTGGGGATCCACCCCGTCGTATGGATTTTCAAACAGCCGGATGGAGGCGCCCTTGTCCAGCAGACGCATGTCGCGGCTGAGCATGGGCTCCTTGTGCTGTTCCAGAATTATTCCTGCGCTGAAAATAGACATTGTTTCCTCCAGTCGGCGACAGGACAGCCGCCATTCTTTTGGGGTTGATTTCTTTGGGCCGAGGACGCCCGCGAAGCTTATTGTTCCAGTGCGCCCTCCGCCGCCGCGCGAAGTTCGGAAACCGCCGCGGCATAATCTTTCTTGGAAAAGAGCGCGGAACCGGCGACGAGTATGTTTGCGCCAGCCACGGCGGCCACGGGCGCTGTCGAGACGTCTATGCCGCCGTCCACCTGTATATTCAGCGGAAGGGACAGCCTGTCCGCCTCACGTCTGAGGGCGGCCACCTTCGGCATCATGTCGGCCATAAAGCTCTGTCCGCCAAAGCCCGGCTCCACCGTCATAATGAGCACCATCTCCAGCTCCGGCAGCAGCGGAAAGACCGTTTCCACCGGCGTTTTCGGCTTTACCGAGACGGCGGGCAGAGCGCCAGCCTCCCGTATCATGCGGATAGTTTCACGCGGGTCGCCCTCCGCCTCTATGTGGAAGGTGATCCGGCCGGAACCGGTATTTACAAAGTCGCGGATATAGCGCTGCGGCTCCGTTATCATGAGGTGCGTATCAAAAAACATGTCGGTCACCCGACGCAGCGATTTCTGCACCACGGCGCCATAGCTGATATTTGGAACGAAATGGCCGTCCATCACGTCGATATGCAGCATATCCGCGCCCGCGCCCGCCATATCCAGCGCCTCACGGCCTAAATTCGCAAAATCCGCCGAAAGAATCGACGGGGCTATCTGTACTCGCAACAGGACCCTCTCCTCAAACTCGTAATTACTTTTATTTTACAGCAGCTACGAAAAAAGGTCAACAGCAGGGGATTTTTTAGCGTAAATTGTTTACAGTTTGTCCACAAGGAAAAAACGCGTCCACCTGTTATTTTTGTGCGGATTATGATACAATATCGCTGTCGATACTATGATATGCGAGGTGATTTCAACATGCAATACAAGGAGCTTTGCGGAGAGCGCGTCTCGGCTCTGGGGTACGGCACCATGCGCCTGCCCAAGCGCGAGGACGGGACCATAGACCGCCCGGCCGCCTTTGAGCTTATAGACCGGGCCTGCGCCGGCGGTGTGAATTATTACGACACGGCCTGGTGCTACCACGATGGGGACAGTGAGGTCTTTGTGGGCGAGGCGCTGGAAAAATACCCGCGCGAAAGCTATTTTGTCGCGGACAAGATGCCGGTCTGGGTGTTGCAGGAGGAGGCCGACCTTGAGCGCATTTTCGCGGAGCAGCTGAAGCGCTGCCGCGTAGAGAGCTTTGACTTCTATCTTGCCCACTCCATTGACGACGACAATTACAAGCCCTACGCAAAATACGGCGTATATTCCTTTTTGGCAAAGAAAAAGCGCGAGGGCTTTATAAAACACCTGGGTTTCTCTTTCCATGGGGACGCGGAGCTTATGCGCGTCATGCTGCGGGACCGGGAGTGGGATTTTGTGCAGCTGGAGCTGAACTGGCTGGACTGGGTGGAGCAGGACGCCAAGACCGTGTATGGCCTTGTGGTTGAAAAGGGATTGCCCGTAATAGTTATGGAGCCTTTGCGCGGCGGCCTGCTTATGAATCCTCCGGCCGGGGCCGCTGATATACTGCGGGAGGGCGACGGCGAAATGCCTCTGTCGGACTGGAGCTTTCGGTGGCTTTCCGGGCTTGACGGCGTCAAAGTCGTGCTCAGCGGCATGACGGCGATGGAGCACCTGGAGGACAACCTGCGCGCTTTCCAAAGCCCCTGCCCGCTGGACGACGCCCATCTTGACGCCATAGACCGGGCTGTCGCCGCCATACGCAGCGTTGAGCGGGTGCCCTGCACGGCCTGCGGCTACTGTATGCCCTGTCCCTTTGGCGTGGACATTCCCGGTATGCTGAAAATTTACAACAAGTTTTTGGAGGACAGGTACACCTTCCCCTTCAAAAAAGCCTATTACGACGCGCCCGCCGAGGCCCGCGCCGAAAACTGCACCGCCTGCGGAGCCTGCAAAAGCGCCTGTCCTCAGGGGATCGCGGCCTATGAGCACATGGCCCGCATAGCCGAGCTTGCGAAAAACATATAATTATGCATTGTCCGGAGAGGGAGGCGCGTGTCCATCCCCCTCCGGACTATATAAACCCGCCGGTCCGGCCATTGGGTTGTTATATCCTATGCCGCGGCTCCGACGGGCGTACCCCTATAGGAAAAACCCACATTTTACCGCGGAGGTGAGCTTAAAACGGATACTTTGTATTTGGTGGTGCCCTGTTACAATGAGCAGGAGGTGCTGCCCACTACCTCTGGCGCGCTGCTGGCGAAGCTGGAGGCTCTTTGCGCCCGTGGGGAGATATCGCCGGAGAGCCGTGTGCTTTTTGTGGACGACGGCAGCCGGGACCGCACCTGGGAGATAATTTCCGGGCTGTTTGAAAAGGACAGCCGCTTTGCCGGGTTGAAGCTTTCCCGCAACAGGGGGCATCAAAACGCGCTTTTGGCCGGGCTGACCTATGCCGCGCCCCGGTGCGACATGGCAATATCGCTGGACGCGGACCTTCAGGACGACCCTGACGCCATCGACGCCATGGTGCGTGAATATCACGGCGGGGCCGACGTGGTCTACGGTGTGCGCAGCTCCCGTGCGACGGACACTGCCTTTAAGCGCGGCACGGCGGGCATGTTTTACAAGCTGATGAACGCCATGGGCGCGGAGACGGTTGAAAACCACGCCGATTACCGCCTGATGAGCCGACGCGCGCTGGAGGGCCTGCTGGAATTCAGCGAGGAAAACCTGTTTTTGCGCGGCATAGTCCCGCTTGTCGGCTTTAAAAGCGCCGTGGTCACCTACGAACGGCACGAGCGGGCGGCGGGCGTCTCCAAATACCCGCTGAAAAAGATGATTAACTTCGCCATCGACGGCGTGACCTCGTTTTCGGTGAAGCCGCTGCGTTTCATATTCGGCGCGGGCGCGGCTCTCTCCGCGTGCTCATTGCTGGCGCTGGTGGTGCTCGCCGTGCTCACGATCTGGAGCATCCATACGGAGGCCCTCGTTCTGGTCATGCTGGCGCTGTTTTTCCTCGGCGGAATACAGCTTGCGGCACTGGGTGTGGTGGGCGAATATATCGGAAAGATATACTCGGAGACAAAGCGCCGCCCCCGCTTTATCATCGAACAGTTTTTGCAGCGCTGACGCGGCGCATCCTATATCATTTAGGGAGTTTTTTCTATGGAATGGCAGGAAATCGGGCCCCGGCCCAACGAAACCACATACACGCAGCAGGGGTGTCCGCCCATGCCCCGCTGGATGTGCGAGAAGCGCACTCTTAAAAATTACTCCAACGGCATAGGCGCGGCCACGCTGGGCTATATAGCGGTGGCGGCGGTGGGCGGAAGCATCATGCTGTTGCTGGCCGCCATGATATTTCCCGACATCTACGTGCGCGGACAGAAATTTTACGCGCCGGAATATGTGACCCAGATCACATATATCGCGGCGTACATACTTTCGCTGGCGGTGCCGTTTTTGGTTTACATGCTGGTGATCAGGATACCGGCGCGGGTGGCCCTTCCCTTTCGCCGGGCGGACCCGGTCATGACTTTTGGCGGTTTGGCGGTGGGCATGGGCCTTGCCGCGGTCGCCAACTGGAGCGTGGAGCTGCTACAGCGCTCGCTGGGCACCATCGGCGTGTTCATAACCCTGCCGGAGATACCCACGCCAAAGGAACCGCTGGCCTATGCCCTGTACGCCGCTCTCATCACGGTGCTGCCCGCCATATTTGAGGAGGCTGTGTTCCGCGGCGTGCTCATGCAGTCGCTGAGGCGGTTTGGCGACGGCTTTGCGCTCATCATGTCGGCGGCCCTGTTCGGGCTTTACCACCTGAACTTTATCCAGATGCCCTTCGCATTTTTGCTGGGCATAGGTCTGGGCTATTTCACGCTGCGCACAGGCTCGCTTTGGTGCGCCGTGCTCATACATCTGTTCAACAACTCCCAGTCCCTGCTCATAGAGTGGGTTTTCAACAATCTGGGCGAAAAGACCGCCATCATGGCCACGGACAGCCTGTACATTTTCTGGCTTGTGGCGGGCGGGTTCGCGCTTTGCCTGATGCTTTCGCGGGATAAAAACCTGTTCATGCTCAATCCGCCGCCCTGCGACCTGCCGGTGCGTGAAAAGGTGAGCGCGTTCTGGTGCACGCCGCTCATGATAGTGGCTATGGCGGCGGCGGCCGTGTTCACCTTCGTATACGTAAGCTTTGGAACGAGCACGCTGTACGGCGTCCCGCTCTGGTGACGCGATGGACGACTTGTTTTACATGCGGCAGGCGCTTTTGGAGGCGGAAAAATCTTTCGCGCTGGGTGAGGTTCCCGTGGGCGCCGTGGCGGTGTGGGACGGCGAGATAGTCGGCCGCGGCCACAACCTGAGGGAGACTGAGAAAAACGCCATGGCCCACGCGGAGCTGATCGCCATGGATGCGGCCTGCAAAAAGCTGGGCGGCTGGCGGCTTTGGAAGTGCGACCTTTACGTCACGCTGGAGCCGTGTCCCATGTGCGCCGGGGCCATAATCAACGCGCGGATAAGGCGGCTGGTCTACGGCGCGGGCGAC
>CAYONL010000024.1:15892-17568 GCA_964405305.1 uncultured Oscillospiraceae bacterium
CGCCGGGGCCATAATCAACGCGCGGATAAGGCGGCTGGTCTACGGCGCGGGCGACGCGAAGTTTGGCGCGTGCGGCGGCGCTGTGAATATCTTTTCCATGCCGGGCGCTTACAGGCCGGACGTCGTCTCCGGCGTGCTGGAGGCGGAATCCGCCGGCCTCCTTTCGAGCTTTTTCGCAAGGCTTCGGCTGGAAAAGGCCGAAAACGGCGGCTGAACAGACGCGGGCCTTCCCACTAAAATGGAGGGCCCGCTTTATTTACGCCCGCGCAGACGGCTTTAAATGGAACCGGCGGCCTTTTTTCTTTTGACGGTTCGCCCCCGCGCCCGGATTTAAAACTGTCTCCGCTACGGCGCGGACAGGGCGGTTTTATCTTTTTGACAGGGAGGGCCGCCCCCGCGCCCGGATTTAAAACTGTCTCCGCTACGGCGCGGACAGGGCGGGTTTTGTCTTTTTAACGTGGAGGGCCGCCCCCGCGCCCGGATTTAAAACTGTCTCCGCTACGGCGCGGACGCAGAAAACCCGGGTTTGCAGGAAAAAAATACTTGACAGCAGAAAAAAGCGTGGTATAATCACAACCAAAGCGATGAGTTGGAGATAAAGACGGGAAACAACGGCAAAGAGAGCGGCTGAGGATGGGAATGTCGCGCGGAAAGCCCCGCCAAATGGACCAGCGAGTGTGCGCGGGAAAGGCGGAAGGCCGAGTATGGCGCAACGGGCCGCGACCGTTATATCGCGTGGAATGTGTTGGCATTCTGAAAGTGCCCGCCCCATAATGGGTGGGAAGCAAGGTGGCACCGCGGCTTTTGTTTAGTCGCCCTTGGTACGCATGAACTGCGTCCCGAGGGCTTTTTTTATTGCCCGGGCCGAAATTCTATTAAAATTTTTATAATACTGAAAGGAGCGGCGAGCCAACACGCGCCGGAGCACATTATGAAAAACGAAGTTTACAAGACCATGGACACCTACCTCAAAGAGTTCCCGGATGAGAACGGCTATTTTGGCGAGTACGGCGGCCAGTTCCTTCCGCCGGAGCTTGTTCCCGCGTTTAAAGAGATAGAGGAGGCCTACGAGACCATATGCCACAGCGCCTCCTTTATCAGCGAGCTGCGCCGCATACGCCGGGAGTTTCAGGGCAGGCCCACGCCGGTCTACCACTGCGAGCGGCTCTCCCGCTACCTTGGCAAATGCCAGATATATCTTAAGCGCGAGGACCTCAACCACACCGGCGCCCACAAGCTCAACCACTGCATGGGCGAGGGCCTGCTGGCCAAGTTCATGGGGAAAAAGAAACTCATCGCGGAAACCGGGGCCGGCCAGCACGGCGTGGCCCTCGCCACCGCGGCCGCATACTACGGGCTGGAATGTGACATCTACATGGGCGAGGTGGACATCGCCAAGCAGGCGCCCAACGTCGCCCGCATGAAAATCCTCGGCGCCCGCGTCATCCCCGCCACCCACGGCCTGCGCACGCTCAAGGAGGCCGTGGACGCGGCCCTCATGGCATACGTCGAGGACCCGGTGAACCAAATCTACTGCATCGGCTCGGTGGTGGGCCCCCATCCGTTCCCGATGATGGTGCGCGACTTCCAGCAGGTGGTCGGCGTCGAGGCCCGCGCCCAGATCATTGAAATGACCGGCAACCTGCCGGACATCGTCGCCGCCTGCGTGGGCGGCG
>CAYONL010000025.1:0-13325 GCA_964405305.1 uncultured Oscillospiraceae bacterium
TCAGCGCTTACCTAAAGTCCTACTCCGGGAGCTCCAAAGTCCCGCTCCGGGAGCGCCGAAGTCCTACTCCGGGAGTTCCAAAGTCCCACTCCGGGAACGCCAAAGTCCCACTCCGGGAGCGCCGGGGGCCGGTATACCTTTATATATAAGAGAAAGAGAAAGACTAAGACTAAGATAAAGAGAAAAATAAAACAAAGAGACTGACCGGAGAGAGCAATAAAATAAGGCCGAGGCTTAAACCCCGGCCGCAGTTTCAAATTGTAAGCGAATTCATTCCTCCGACTGGTGCAGCTCCTCCTCCGCCTCCACCTGGGCCAGATGCTCCTGATACGCGGAGAGGATGGCGTCCTCCATTATCCGGCGGGCCTCCGGCGTTATGGGGTGGACTATGTCGCGAAAAACGCCGCCCTCGTCCTTGCGGCTTGGCATGGCGACGAAAAGACGCTCCGGCCCCTCGATGACCTTTAAATCATGGACGGCAAGGTCGTGGTCTATGGTGACCGAGACAAGGGCTCGGAGCCTGTCGTTCTGGTATGTTTTGCGGATGCGGATATCGGTGATGTTCATTTTTAAGCCTCCATATAGTTGCTGACACGTTGTGGCGCGACTTTATTATTTTGCAAAAACGCCAAACTTATGCAGAGGGTGTTTATTTTCCCCGCGGTTTGCAATATAATGGGGACAGAGAAGAATTGGAGGCATCCATATGATAGACGAAAACGAGCTAAAGACAAAAAAGCACATACACTTTATCGGCATAGGCGGTTCCGGAATGTACCCCATGGTGCAGATGCTGGCGCGAGAGGGCTACTATATAACCGGCAGCGACAACAATGAGACCGAGACCACAAAGGCCGAGCGCGCCATGGGCATACAGGTGGCCATGGGCCAGCGGGCGGAGAACATAGACGGCGCGGATCTCATCATCTACACCACCGCCGTGATGGACGACAACCCGGAGCTTATGGCGGCCCGGGCCTCCGGCGCGGACTGTCTGGAGCGGGCCGATATGCTGGGCCTGCTGACCCGGCGGTACGGAAAATGCGTCTGCGTCGCCGGGACCCACGGCAAGACGACCACCAGCGCCATGATAGCGGAGGTGCTGTTAAAAAGCGGGCTGGACCCCTCGGCCTTCATAGGCGGCAAGGTGAAGTCCCTGGGCGGCAGCGGAAGGGCCGGCGGCTCCGACATATTTGTGGTGGAGGCCTGTGAGTTCCGCGACCATTTTTTGAAGCTGGCCAACGATATCTCGGTCATACTCAATATCGACAACGACCATCTGGATTATTTCGGCACCATAGAAAACTCCATAAAGAGCTTCCGCACCTTCGCGCTGAACAGCACCGGCCCCATAATCGCCAACGGCGACGACGCCAACACCATGAAGGCCGTGGAGGGGCTTCCAAACGTCATAACCTTCGGCTGGAGCGACAAAAACGACTACCGTCCCACGGATATAAGGAAGCTCGGCGGCGCGAAAAGCGGCTACACGCTCATGCGCGGCGGCGAAAAGCTCTGCGACGTGGAGCTGACCATACCGGGGCGGCACAACGTGCTCAACTCCGTGGCGGCGGCCATAGTCTGCCTGCTGTGCGGCGCGACCCCGGAGCAGTTTGCCGAGCACGTCCGGCATTTTCCCGGCGCCGGCAGACGGTTCGAGGTTCTGGGCGAGGTGGGCGGCGTGACCATAGCCGACGACTACGGCCACCATCCGGCGGAACTGGCGGCGACGCTCCGGGCCGCGAAGGAGATGGATTTCGGCGAGGTGTGGGCGGTGTTCCAGCCCTTCACCTACTCGCGCACGGCGCTGCTGCTGGACGATTTCGCGGCGGCCCTGTCCATCGCCGACCACGTGGTCATGAGCGAAATAATGGGTTCCCGCGAGAAAAACACCTACAACATCTACACCAGCGATCTGGCGGCCAAAATACCCGGAAGCGTGTGGTTCGGCTCGTTTCAGGAGATGGCGGATTACACCCTTGCCCACGCGAAGCCCGGCGACCTTGTGATAACCATGGGCTGCGGCGACGTGTATAAGTGCGCGTATATCATGGCCGGAAAATAGGCCGCGAACCTGTTGAGAACAGAGCTTTTAACTTATAAACAGAACCGGCGTCCGTTTTCTTCCTTTCACGAAAGAGAACGGACGCCGGCTTTTTTATGCCTGCTATTATTTAGGCGCGGCCGCGAAAGGCTGCCTTCCGGCACTCCGCCGCTATTTCACCTTCACGTCCGGCTTGCAGTGCGCTCTTATGTAATCCAGCACGAAGTCGAACTGCTCCCGCCCGGCGTATATCTCGTTGGGCGCGCGGCGGGCCTCCATAACTATGGTGTGGCTCTTTCGGCGCACGGTAAGACAGCGCACGCGGCGAAACTCCGAGTAAAGGCTCTTTTTGCTGGCGGCCATGACGCCCAGCGGCGCTGTGCCCGGCCCGTCCTGCTCTACCACGCCCAGCATGGCCAGCGCCTCCGCCTGCTTGTACTCGCTGCGCATATCCACGTGGTTGACGCCCTTTTCGTCCATCTCAAAGACGACGCAGTATTTTCCGCCGCTGGACGAGGCCGACGCCGCCCAGCCCGCCGCCGATAAAACCAGCGAGGCCGCCGCGCCGTAACCCAGCACCTGTAACGCGAATATTCCCGACTGCTTAAATCCGGAACTCACCGTCAGCAGAAAGCAGACCGCCGCCGCCATCACTGTCACGCAGAGCAGTATCCTGACAAGCTTCAAAAACCTGTCCGGGTTGGCCCAGGCATTGTAATCGTATGCCCAGCGCATCTTACCATCCGAACAGATATATACGCCCGGCGCGGCCTGTTTCGTCTCCTCCGTTTTTCCCATACTGCCCCTTTCCGGCACGCTCACTTCAGCGCGCCAACACCTCTTGCCACGTTCACGATGAAGTCCTGCACGTTCGTCACCAGACTGATGGCGGACAGGGTGCCCCGGTCGCGCAGCTTGTTGACTACGAACTCCGAAATATCTATGGTATAAATGTACAGGGGACGCACGACCCCGTCCACCATGCGGAAGGAGGGCGTCATGTTGCCTGTCGCTATGGTGTGGAGCTGGGTGGCAAGGCAGATGACCGTTGTCGCGTCCCTCACCATGTCGCGCATACGGCTCTGGCCCTCGTAGGCGTTTCCGATGACCTCCGGCAGAGGCCCGTCGTCGCGTATGGAGCCGGTGAGCACGAAGGGCACGTTGTGCTTAACTGCGGCGTAGATTATGCCGTCCTTTATATCGTAATCCTTTATGAACTGCGGTATGGAGCCGCTGCGGCGCACCTTGTTTATCACATCCAGATGGTTGTAGTGGCCGTTTGGCATGGAGCGCTGGGTATAGATATCCTGCCCCAGCGCGGTTTTGAGCAGCCCGCCCTCCAAGTCGTGGGTGGCCAGCGCGTTGCCCGCCATAAGTCCGCCGACAAAACCGCCCTCCACAAGGCTCTGCATGGCGCGGCGGCTGTCCGCATCGAAGGCAAAGGCCGGGCCCATTACCCAGACGGTCTTCCCGTGCTCGCGCTCGTATTTTAGCAGCTCGTACAGGTTGTCATAGTCCATCGAGAAGGCCGTTTCGCGGCTGCGGCCTGTGCGGAAAGCAAACTCATCCGACAGCTTGCCCGGCTCCACAAAGCCGCAGGTGTGAAGGTATATGCCCTCCTCGCAGCTCTCGCTCCTGCCCAATATTACGTCGTCGCCCTTTTTAACATTGCGCATCTCCACCACGTCCAGAGTGCCCTCCGGCCGGCGAACCACGCAGGAGTCCATGCGGCTCTCCTTCGCCAGCACCCATTCCCCGTTTATTTTAAAATACTCCGGGAAAATTGAGGTGCTGTGATAATAATCCGGAACTATGCCGTCCCGCTCCGCCTTCTCCATGCGGCAATCCGGCGCGTCGGCAAACCTCTTTTCGGAGAAATCCGGCGGGTAGTATTCAGGTAATTTAAAACTCATAGTTATATCGCTTCGCCGTTCAGTGTTTCGTACATGACTGCTTTGATCGTATGCATGCGGTTTTCGGCCTCGTCGAACACAACCGAGGCGGCGGACTCAAACACCTCGTCGGTGACCTCCATCTCGCCCAGCCCGAACTTTTCGGCCATCTCCTCGCCAATGGCGGTCTTTCTGTCGTGGAAGGAGGGCAGGCAGTGCATAAATATGGCCCCCGGCGCCGCGGCATCCATAACGGCCCTGTTCACCTGATAGTCCTTTAACAGCTTTATGCGCTCCTCCCAGACGGAGTCCGGCTCGCCCATAGATACCCAGATATCCGTCGCTATGACGTCGGAGCCTTCGGCGGCCTCCATGGGGTCGCCCGTAAACTTTATTGTGCAGCCGTTTTCCGCGGCTATCTTTTTGGCCGTCTCAACAAGCCCCTCCTCCGGGAACAGCTTCGCCGGTGCGCAGGCGGTAAAGTTGAGGCCCATTTTCGCGCAGGCGACCATCAGCGAGTTGCCGGTGTTGTTGCGCGCGTCGCCAAAGTAGGTGAAGTTCACGCCGCGGAGCCTTCCAAGGTGCTCCTCCACCGTCATGAGGTCGGCCAGCATCTGGGTCGGGTGAAAGCTGTCGGTCAGGCCGTTCCAGACCGGCACGCCGGAATATTTGGCCAGGTCCTCCACCGTCTTTTGCGCGAAACCACGGTACTCTATCCCGTCAAACATGCGGCCCAGAACCCGCGCGGTGTCGGCGGTGCTCTCCTTTTTACCCATCTGGGAGGAGCCGGGCCCGATATACGTTACGCCCATGCCCAGATCGTGGCCGGCCACCTCAAAGGCGCAGCGGGTGCGCGTGGAGGTTTTTTCAAAAATGAGCGCGATATTCTTTCCGTCGCAAAAACGGTGCGGCACGCCCGCCTTTTTCATCGCCTTAAACTTTTTGGCTGCGTCCAGCAGGCTTCTTATTTCCTCCGGCGAGTAGTCCAGCAGTTTTAACAGGCTTCTGCCCTTAAGCTCAGACACATTCGTTCCTCCATGTACGATTCTTTTTATTTCATTATAATACTATATTTCGCCGCGTTCAAGAGCCATGCTCATACAGCGCGGGCCGCCCCTTCCTCTGGAAAGCTCCGAGGACGACATTTCGAGCACCGTGACTCCGCTGTCCCTCAGCACATGGTTCGTGCTGCTGTTTCGGTCGTAGACGACCACCTTTCCCGGCGCTACGCAAAGCGTGTTGGAGCCGTCGTTCCACTGCTCCCGCTCGGAGGCTATCCTGTCCGCGCCGCCGCAGTTTATCAGGGTGACGCTCTCCAGCCCAAGGCTCTGGCCCAGCGCCCGCTCCAGCGTGTCGTATATGCGGCTAACCAGCAGCTCGCCCTGCTTTTTGCCCGGTTTGAGCACGTAGATGCTCAAGTTTTCCAATATGACCGGGTGGATTGTGAACTTGTCCCTGTCCACCTGGGTAAAAACCGTGTCAAGGTGCATGAACGCGCGCTTTGACGGAATATCCAGCGCGAGCACAGTGTCTATTTCCGCCCGCTCATCCGCAAAAATATTTTTCGCCAGCTGCTCTATGGCCTCCGGCGAGGTGCGCTGGGATATGCCCACCGCCAGCACCTTTTTGGACAGGTTGAAGATGTCGCCGCCCTCTATGGAGTAGGGCGTTTTCCGCTCGTAATAGAACGGCACCCGCCCGGCAAAATCAGGATGGTATTTGAGCACCAGGTCTCCGAATATGGTCTCGCGCCGCCTTGTGGCACTGTACATGTGGTGCATGGAGACGCCGTTTCCAATGGCCGCCCACGGGTCGCGCGTGAAATAAAGGTTCGGTATAGGGTCCAGCAGGAAGCTCTCCTCACCACGAACGGCCGCCACCAGCGAATCCGTGCTCACCTGCCCCAGTTCCCGCTGAGAGACGCCCATCATCATTTTGAGCACAAGCTCCCGCTCATCCTCTATGCCCAACAGGTAGTCGCACAGCCGCTCGCTCCGACGCAGGGCCGGGCCCTCGCCCTCGCTTATAAACCGCTCCACGAACTGTTTCTTTACCTCAGGGGCGGCCTTTAGGGCCTCCGCCGCCAGGTCCTCCAGATAGCAGACCTCGGCTCCGTTGTCTCTCAATATGTCCGCAAAGCAGTCGTGCTCACGCTGGGCCGCCGCAAGAAACGGTATATCGTCGAACAAAAGGCGCATCATCTCATCCGGCACAAAGTGCTCCAGCTCCTTGCCCGGGCGGTGCAGCATGACCCTTTTTAACGGGCCGATCTCGCTTTTTACGTTTATCGCCATCAGGTTCCCTCCCAAAAATGTATACTCACAGTGTATATACAAAATCGCTAACCCTATATATAACATGTTTCCAAATTTAAATCAATATAAAAGCTCTCCGGAAACCCGAAGAGCCGAAATATTTTTTATTTTCTTTTTAAAACGTCGCCTTTTGTGATTTCAAGGCGCTCCGCCTCGCCCGCAAAAAGCTCGAGCACGCTTCTGGCTCCCTTTACGCGGCGGCAGGCTTTGCCCTCCGGCACCGCGGCTTCCACCTCGAGCACCAGCCCCGCACTGTCCAAATACACGACGTCTATGGGGTATTTCATGCCGAAGGTGTGTATCTGATCGCAGGGGGTGAGAATAAGCCCCTCGCCGCGGGAAAGGCCCCTGCCCAGCAGGCCGCGCAGCCGTAAGAAAAACGTGCCGGCGTCTATGGCTCGGGCAATCTGCTTGTCGCCCCTGTAAATGTCCACCGTCCTCAAGCCGAAAACACCTCCACAAGATTCATCACCGCCGGGCCCAGCAAAATTATGAACAGCACCGGGAAAATAAGCCCCACCATGGGCAGCAGCATTTTTACCGGGGCCTTTTGCGCCCTTTCACGCACGCGCTGTAACCGCTCCGTCCTGAGCCTGTCCGCCTGAGAGATAAGCACGGACTTCATGGAGACGCCCAGCTGCTCCGCCTGTATCAGCGCGGTGACGAAAGCGGTCAGCTCCTTTACGCCGCAGCGGTCAGCCATATCCTTCATGGAAACGCGGCGCGGAAGCCCCATCTGCACGTCCCTGACGGTGCCCATAAGCTCCTGCATCACGACGCTTTTGTCTTTTTCGTACAGGCGCGCTATGGCGGCGTCCAGCCCAAGGCCCGCCTCCACGCTGACCACCAGCAGGTCCATCACATCCGGCAGGTCGTGGATTATGGCCTCCTTGCGCGCCTTTACTCTGGCCGCCAGCCAGTATTTGGGCGCGAGTATACATACGATGAGCACCACCGACAACAGCATCAGCTTGGGCAGCAGCTCCAGCGGCAAAAAGCGCATGGCCAAAAGCCCCGCGCCCAAAAGCAGAAACGTTATGCCCGACTTTATGAGCATGAACTCCTGCGCGCCTATGGAAAGGCCCGCTGTGCGCAGGTCCTTTTCCAGCTTCCGCTCGGCCTTTGACCCGGGGCGACCTTGGGCGTTCCGTCCGGCAACGCGGCGGAGCATTCCGGCCATCCGGTCATATATGGGTTTGAGCACCCGCTCCGAAAAGGATTTGCCCAGCTCGTCGTCGCCGAAATCTGTTTTTTCTCCCGTTACCGCGGCCAAACGCCTCTCCCGCCTGTCAAGGGCCGCGCCGACTCCGCCGAGGGTCGCCGCCACCGTCAGAAACACCGCTATCATCGCCGCCACGACCACCAGTTTCATAACGCACCTCTATGGTTTTATGTCCACTATCTTTTTTATCAGCACAAAGCCCGCCGCCTCAAGCGCCGCCGACACTATGAGCATGGTGTTCCCCGCTTTGGTGTTGAAAAAAGTTTCAACATACGTGGGGTTCACGAACATCAGCGCCAGAAGTATCGCCATGGGCAGCGCGCCGATGATGTAGCCGCTGGTGGTGCCGCTGGCGGTAAGTGTCTTGACCTCGCCGCGGAGCTTTACGCGCTCGCTTATGGTTTCCGCTATGTTTTCCAGCACCTTGGCAAGGTTGCCGCCTATCTGCTTTTGTATGAGCACGGCCGAGCATATAAGCTCCAGGTCGGCGTTCTCCGTGCGGCGGACAAGGCGGGCAAAGCTCTCGTCCATGCTCATGCCCATCTGCGTCTCGCGGTAGACGCGGCCAAACTCCTTTGAAATAGGCTCCGCCATCTCCTCCGAGACGTTTTTCATCGCGCTTTGGAACGAGACGCCCGCCCTGAGCGAGTTGGTCATGACGTTGAGCGCGTCTATGAGCTGGGAATCGAACAGCGCCAGCCGCTTTTTCCGGCCCATTTTCACCAGCAGTATGGGCGCGGCGGCTCCCAAAACGGCCAGCCCCACCGCGAACACCGGCTTGACTCCCAAAAAGAGCGCGAAGGCCGGTATGCCCACCGCGGCCGCCGCCCATATGGCCACAAACTCCTCCGCGCGAAGGGCCACCCCGGCGGTATAAAGTTCGTCCGCCAGCTTTTCAAGGCCCTTTCGCGTGGGCAGCTCGCCCTCCGCCGCCCTTTTTCGGCCAAAGAGGCTCCCGCGCTTTTGCTGTCCGTCCTGCAGCGCCTCCACGCGCCGCCTCTCGTCCAGCCGCCCCCTGTTTATAAAAAAGAGCAGCCCCGTTATGAGGCAGTACAGCGCGACTCCGGCCAGCGCCGCCACAGCGTATTTCATCTATGCCCGCCTCCGTTCTTTCAGCTGAACCACTCGTCCCGCACTCCCACGCCGTTGTCCAGCAGCTTTTCGCAGCAGCGGGGTCTTATCCCCGTCGGTACAAAACGCCCTGTAACTCTGCCGTCGGCTCCGTGCTCCATAGTGAAAATATCCTGGGTGACAATTACGTCGCCCTCCATGCCCAATATCTCGCTTATGCTGGTTATTTTGCGGCTGCCGTCCCGCAATCTGGCCTGCTGCACGATAAGGTCTATGGCGCTGGCTATCTGCTGGCGTATGGCGGCGACGGGAAGGTTCATTCCCGCCATCAGCACCATCGTTTCAAGCCTTGAAAGCATGTCGCGGGGCGAGTTGGCGTGGCCGGTGGTGAGGCTTCCGTCGTGGCCGGTGTTCATGGCCTGGAGCATATCCAGCGCCTCGCCGCCGCGCACCTCGCCGACCACTATCCTGTCCGGGCGCATACGCAGAGCGTTTCGCACCAGGTCGCGTATTGTTATCTGTCCTTTTCCCTCAAGGTTCGCGGGCCGGCTTTCCAGCGTGACCACGTGATCCTGGGAGAGCTGTATCTCCGCCGCGTCCTCTATGGTGACTATGCGCTCATCCGGCGGAATGAATGCTGACAGCACGTTGAGCAGCGTGGTTTTTCCGCTGCCCGTTCCGCCGGAGACGACCACGTTCAGTCTGCCTTTGACGCAGGCCTCCAGAAAGGACGCCATCTTCATGTTGAGCGAGCCGAACCCGATAAGATCGTTTATCGTGAAGGGCTTTTTTGAAAACTTTCGTATGGTCAGCGTGGGGCCTTTCAGCGCGAGGGGCGGTATGACGGCGTTCACACGGCTGCCGTCCTTCAGTCTCGCGTCCACCATGGGGTTCGCCTCGTCGCAGTGGCGGCCCAGCGGTGAAACTATGCGGTCTATGACGCCCATGAGCTGCTCGTCGTCCGCAAACGTCACGTCGCTGAGCACCAGCCTGCCCCGCCGCTCAATATACACGCGCTTTGACCCGTTCACCATTATTTCGCTGACCGTGGGGTCCGCCAGCAGCTTTTCCAACGGGCCGAGGCCGCGTATCTGGTCGTAGAGCTCCAAGGCTATCCGGCCCCTTTCGGCGCGGGCCACGTCCTCGCCGTAAAGCTCCACAACTCCGTCTATTACAGCGCGGGTGTCCTCCTCGGAAAGCTCCGCGCCCTGCTTTTCCTCCCGTTTGCCCAGCGCCTGAACGGCCTCCCGGTGCGCCTTGTCGCGGAGGGCGGCCAGCTCGTCCGGCTCCTCCTGAACAGGCGCGCCCGCCTGAACGCGCACAGGGCCTCCGCCCATCCTTTCAAGCAGTCCCACCGCGCGATCACCTCTCCGTCAGCTTTTTTGCAAATTGCTCCATAGCTTTTGCCATGCGGCTGTGTTTGTCGCCTATGACCACCGGAACGCCCCTGTTTATGGCGCGGGTGGCGGTCTTCTGGTCAAAGGGCAGGGAGAGCGCCGCCTTTTTCTCCAGCGTGCGCTCCACGTCCTTGACCGATATGTTCGATATGCCGTCCTTGTTGACGACCAGCTCCAGCTTATCCGCCAGATTGAGCGCCTCCATCACCTTAAAGCTCGTTTTTGCGCAGCGCAGGGAGGATATCTCCTCCGTGACCGCGAAAAACACGGTGTCGGAGGACTCCATGGCCGCTATGGCGCAGTCGGTGAAGGCGGGCGGCATATCGAGCACCAGATAGTCGTACTCGCCCCGCAGGGAGCCCAGCAGCTTTTCTATGTGCTCGGGCTTTACAAGCTCCGCGTACTCCGGCGAGGCCGAGCCCAAAAGCACATCCAGCCCGCTGTAATGTCTCACCATGTAGCTGCGCACAGTTTTCGGGTCAAAATTATTTTCCTCCACCATGTCGGCTATGGTGTCCGCCTTGGCGATATCCAGAAAAACGCCCACGTCGCCGAACTGCAGGTCGAGATCCACCACCGCGGTCTTTTTACCTCTTGCCGCCAGAGCCGCCGCCGCGTTCACAGCCAGTGTCGTTTTGCCCACGCCGCCCTTTGGGCTGAAAAACTGAATTATCCGCGAGTCATAGGTGGAGGCGTTTGACTTTCCGGCGGCGGCGCGGTTCTTTTCGCGGTTCACGGCGGAAAGCACGGCTTCCCTCACCGCGGAGGGCTCTATGGCCGCCGGTATCACCCGCGAAACTCCCGCCACCATGGCCCGGTCTATCGTATCCGCGGTGACCTCGCCGGCAATTATTACGATGGCCAGGTCCTCACGGGTCATATAGATGCGCTGGGCAAAATCCAGTTCGGCGTCCGCGGCCCCGGCGCAGTATATGACAAGCGCGTCGGCCGGAGTGTTGCCCGCCCGCGCCAGCCCGCCCGCGCCCGGACGCACCGCCGCGACAATGTGGAACTCCTCCCCGGAAAGCAGCGAACGCAGGCGGCTTATGTCGTCCGTGTTCTGCGTCGCAGCAATTATCCTCACTTCGTCCATGGCGCACCTCACTCAGTTAGTTGGAGCAGATCGAACCTGTTAATTGGCACGGAATCGTTGAACTCATGGTCGCCCGTGGCGCGCAGCAGCACCGTCAGCAGGCCGCTGTGCTCGCCCTCCGCTATACGCAGGGCCTGATCCGGCGTCACCAGCAAGGTTATAAACTCGTACGTGGAGGAGGTGGTCTCCGTCCCCGTACCGGTCAGGTCCTTTCCGATGGCGACGACCTGCACGTCCTGCACGCATATTGTGGTGGTGTAAGAGTTCACATCGTAGTAGTAGGCTTCCTTTTCCTTTGTCGTTTCCTCCTCCGTAGGGCCGTCTTTTTGCGGCAAAGCTCCATCCGCCAGCCTGTCCTCGGCGTCATAAATCGGCAGGTACGCTATTACGTCCACATAGTCGCCCTTGCGGATAAGGCCCGCCACGCCGGATATGTCGTTCACCGCTATGGTCACGGCGCGCATGCCCTCCGGTATGGCGTAGGAGAGCGTTGTCGCCTCCTCGCCCGTGGCGATCAGCTTTTCAGGTATCATCTGCTCGCCGGCCAGTATCACCGAACCGGTCATAAGACCCAGCACCTGTACTTTTTCGGAGGCCGCCTTTGCGTGGCGGCTGCCCTTGGGAACCTGAGTCACAGCAACCATGTCCTCGGTTATGGCGGTGTAGGGCTGTATATCCTCCGCCGCCACAAGCACCGGCTCATACTCTATCTTTACTTTTGAGTTCTCCTCCAGCTTTCCGAGGTAAAAATACAGCAGCACCCCGGCCAGCACGGCGGCGATACCCGCGAAAATGTAGATCTTTTTCATGTCGCTCTCCTATTTGCTCAACGTCAGGCTGTAGACGCCGAAATCCTCCGCCGTACCGGTCAGGTCGCCCGAAACGGAGCCCACATTTACCATATCGACGTAGGTGCCGACCACATAGCCCTGCGATGAATACGTCGTGTAGTCCTCCAGCACAAAGGCCGCGAAGCCCACGATCTCCACCTGCTTGGACGACAGGCTGACCACCACCGGCACCTTCATAACCCGCGGGCAGCCCGGAACATAGTGATCCTTTGTGCAGCCGCCCTCCGCCGCGTAGTGGGTGCAGGCGTTGTAGCGCGCCGAAACGCCCGCCAGCGTAGGCCCCGCCATGTTGCCTGACTCCACCGGCAGCTCCGTCCCTATGCCGAGCTGGCCGGAATAGCCGTTGGCAAGCCAGGTGCAGTAGTCGTTCGCGCCGCCGCCCTGAACTCCGTCAAGGTCTATGGCCCCAAAGGCGCCCTGCACCACGTCCCCGGTCTTTTTGCCGTATTTAAGCACCACGTGCTCGGTATTTCCCGCCTCTATCAGGCTGGTGAGCGCCGCCTCCTGCACCGAAAGCGGAACCACATCCGCAAGACTGATGCAGGGTATGGCGCGGGACTCTGCGCTGCGCGTAAAGGTCAGCTCGTCCACGCCCATCACTTTCGCAAAGGTCGTCTCCGTTTCGGCCGGCACATCCACGCCTATGCGGTAATATTTGCCGCCCGATTCCTCCGCGAAATATATATTCACATCGGCGCTCATGGAAACGCCGTTTTTCTCAAGGTAATCCTCCACGATGCCGCGCATGTCGGCCTGCTTCGCCCTGTCGTCCGTCCTTACCGGAAGGGACAGACCCGCCGCCATCACCGCCGCATCCGCAGCAGTCTGGACCACCGCCGTATCCACATACGCCGCGCCAAGATCCACCACCAGGGCCGCAAATGAAAGAAGCGCCGTCATCGCGATCGCCATTACGACCGGCAGTGAACCGCGCTCGCCGTGCAGTATTTTATCTATCAGCTTTTTCATATTTTCAGCTCATTTTCATCGTACAGCTCGCCGTCAGCCTGAATACGCCGTCCTGCGTAAAAAGGCCCGCCAGCGGCGTTATGGACTTTAAGTTGTAATGCGTCGTCACGGTCACGTCCCCGGCGCGAAAATTGACCGGGTCGGAGTAAGTTATATCGAAGGTCAGCCCGTCCGCGAGGTATGAGGGAGCCATATCGGCTATCCGGTCGCTTATCTGGGCGCTGTTCTCTCCGGCGTCCATGGCGACTATGCCGGCGCGCACGCCCTCCCTCGTAATGTTTTGCAGGGTGAGCACGTTGCTGCCCACCCAGCCAAACTCGCACACTCCGCAAAGCAGCGTGAGCACCAAAGGGAGCGTCACCGCCAGCTCCACTATGCTCTGTCCGCACTCGCTGGCTTTAAGCGATTTAATGAAGCTTTTCACGGCAACGCCCCCTTTCTTAATTATAAAATGTATTCGCCGGATCAGGT
>CAYONL010000025.1:13425-17445 GCA_964405305.1 uncultured Oscillospiraceae bacterium
GTTCCGCTGGCTCCGCTGGTGCCGTCCGCAGCACTTTGCAGCGCGTCGCCCGCAGCGCCGAAGATGTTGGTGATGTTGCCGGAGAGAAGGGTCAGCGCACCGATGAGCACAACGGCGACCAGCGCGATGATAAGGCCGTACTCGACCATACCCTGTCCGTTTTCGTCTTTAAAAAAGTTTTTAAGCATTTTATTTTTCTCCTTCACAATATTTTTTTGGTTCAGCCTTTTGGCTTTGGTTTAGGACGCTCACCGTCCCATGGGAGTGAATTTTTTCAAAATCAATACGCGCCCGCTTTCTCCGCCCTTTCCTCAAACTTATTTAAATAGCTTGCACTATCATCAACGAAAGCACTATGAACGGCCCCATCGGTATGAACTCCTTCATCGCCGCCAAAAACGGAGTTCTCGTCTGCGCCAGCGTGTATATGAACACCAGCGCGCCCATTATTATCACTGCCAGAAGGCTTTGGGTGAGGCCTAGGCAGAAGCCCATTGCCGCCGCCAGCTTGACATCGCCCGCGCCCACGTTCTTTTTAAACACCATCGGCAGCAGAAAAAGCACGAAGCAGACAGCCAGCCCGCCAAGCGAGCTCCATACGTCAAACTCCACCGCGCCCGCCAGCCCGAAAGCAAGCTTCAGCGCCATCAGCGCCAGCACCAGCTCGTTGGGTATCACCCTGTATTTTATGTCCAGGAGGGCTATGGCCGCGCCGCACAGCAGCGTCAGCATAAGGTAGCACAGCCGCCAGCCTATCCCGACCCGCCAGAACAGCAGCGCGCCTATGGCCGCCAGCGCCGCCGGTATGAGCCACCTCTCGTATTTTCCCGCTGTCGTCTTCTCAAGGCCGCGCTTTTTCGTCATGGCTCCGCTCATAAGCTCCAGCGGCCAGCTCATTGCGGCGCCGGCCAGCGCTCCTCCGGCTGCGGCGGCTATTTCAATCGGCATCATCAAGGCCCTCCTTAGCAAAATAAAACGGCCCGGCCCACATAAAAGGCCGAACCGCGTATGCACAAATTCCACGCGCGGAGATTTTACCCCGCCCGCAGCTTTGAGCTTCTTCATTCGGCAGCTGGCTGCCATAGGTCGTATGACCCTTAGGCCCTGTAGCGTTGCGACACCGGCTTTCACCGGCTGTGCCTTTTACTATTGGGAAGAAAAACTCTATTTACTTTTTTGCCGTTCCTCAGTCGTTTATCGTGTCCGAATCCGGTATCTCCACCTCCGGCTGAAAGCTGCGGAGCCAGGCGATGTTTTCCTTCGCCCTTTCGTACAGCTCCACCGCCAGCGCCTCGTCCACAAAACGGCTTTTGATGTTTTTATATGAAAACGGGTAATCGCTCATGTAATAGAACATGGCGTCCACCAGAAAATCCTCACAGCTTTGGCTGCCCTCGTCGAAACGCGCCAGATCCGCCTCGTCCTGAAACTCCTTACAGCTCGTTATACGGTTGAAAAGGAAATTGACGTTGTGGGTCTTGGGCGCCTCGGAGTCCGTGTAATACACGTACATGCCCTTCAGTGTGCGCTCGGCCGCCTGCTGGCAAAGGTACGCCACGTAAACCCACCTTTTGCACTGTATCAGACACTCCGCCGTGCCCAAATCGTAGTCCGACAGCATCAGCCAATAACCGTATTTCTCAAGCTTCTTCATTCGCGCCTCCGCTCATTCCTCGATAGTTCCGCACCGTACAAGCGCGTCCAGCTCTTTCGTAACGGTTCTGTCGTATTTTTCCTTCATATCGTAAAGCTCCGCCGCCGAATCCTCAAAGGTCATAACCTTGTTGTAGCCGCGTTCGCTGGTCATGGCGTCAAAACAGTCCGCCACAGCGATTATCCTCGCCGCGTGGCTTATATCCCGCCCCTCAAGGCCGTAGGGATAGCCCGTCCCGTCCATGCGCTCGTGGTGATTGCGCGCTATCTCCGCCACATCCTCGCCGTACTGCGGTTTCAAAAGCCGGGCGCTGTCTATCGGGTGGCGGCGGATAAACCGGAAATCGTCGCCCTCCAGCATGCCGTTCTTTTTGAGCACGTTGTCCGGTACATAGCATTTACCCACGTCGTGGAACAGCGCGGCCACTACGATGTCATTGGTGGCCATGCCGCGGCAGAAGTCCGGCAGCGACTCAAACAGCTTTACAGAATATTTCATAACGCTGCACGAATGCCTGAATGTGTAATTATCCTTTTCGTTTATCTGTTTCAGCAGCTTCATCAGGTCATCCTGAAACCCAAACATGGAGTCGAAGATCGGCCTGTTGGATATGTAGAGCAGCTTTGTCTCCTCCGGCGTTTTCATAAGTATATCGCGCCTGAGATCCGCGCAGTAAAACGAATCTCCCGGAACAAGCATCTGCGTTTCCCCATCGGCGTCAAACTCTATCTGCCCGCTCTGCACCAAAAAGAACTCCAGCGCCTCCGGATCGTCCGATGGCTTGAGCCAGACCGTGGCGCCCTTTATCAGCGTCTGCTCCATTATCTCAAGGTCTCCGCTTTTTGCGAGCAACGCTAAGCGAACGGTGTCGAATCCCGCCTCAAGTTTTGTAGTGTTCTTTTTGTTGACGAAGACGCCGTCCATCGTCCAGCTGCCTTTCTTTTCGGGAAAACACGCCTACGGAAAAAGCCTTTCTCCATATGCCACTATCTCCCAGACTATGCCGCATGGATCCTCCAGCTCCCGGCTCGAAAAAACCCGAGTCTGGATGTCGGCCAGCGGTGTGGCACATATTTTGGTTATCTCCCTGTATTCATCAAGAAAGCAAGCCTTATCCAGGTCAAAAAAACCGCAATATCAATATCGCTGTCCTTTGTCTGGGTCCCTCTGGCCATGGAGCCGAACAAATATATCGACCCCACCCCGGGCAACCGCGAAATCCTCTTTACCGCCTCGCGCAGAAAAGCTCTTTCCTCCCGCGGAACGTTTTCAAGGCCGCTTTCTGTCAGTCCTATCTTGTGCCCTTCCTGCTCACATTGACCACCATCAGCGGGTCTATGAGCACATACTGGCCATCTATGTAATATTCCACGTATTCGCAATCCACCTCAGCCCCTATGCTTTCGGCGTATTTCATCACGCGGTCAATTATCTTGTCCACCTTGTTAAGAAGCCACTTCACGTCGTCCTTGGGCGTCGCCTGCGCATATTTTACAAGCGACTCTATCTCCGCGTTGGCGCTCTCAACCATCAAATACAGTTTAACATACTGGAAATACTCTTTCAAGGACTGGGCATTATTTTTGCTTTCGCTCCTCAGGCAGGCAACGCCCGCCGAGCCACCCAGCCACTCGTCCACAACAACGCAATAACCGTTTTCCGAAACCTCGACCCCGCCCTGATACGCGAAAGCCACGTTGGGCATGACGGCCGTGGTGATGAAGATGCAAACAAGGATCCCCGCAAGAATCTTTTTCATATTTGTTCCTCCTAAAGCAAAAAATGTCCTCTTTCACAATCGGCTTCGGAGTTCACGAATTTCGGCAATAAAAAAGCAGCCGCTTTTTTAAAGCCGACTGCCTGTTGTTTGCACCATACTGCATAACGGATATATGCGGTATTTAGTTTTGCAAACGGCAGCTGGCAACCTTAGGTTGAACACCCTTAGGCCCTTTAGCTTTGCGCCGCCGGTTTTCACCGGTTTTGCCTTTTTCGTGGGGATAACTCTTTATCCGTAGTCATAATAACACTAAATTGACTGCTTGCAAGTCATTTCTTCTAACTGGACACAAATTGTACATATTTTTTGTCTCAGCTGTCTGCGGCGCCACGGTTTACTGATGCTGGAATTAAACCTATAATATGGTTGAAACAATAAAGGAAAATGTCCATAGGCGGGGGAGCGACTTCCAGCGCTCCGTTCTGGCTTTTTTGCTCTTGTTATTTCAATCCACGCTCCCATGGGGGAACGACGCCGCGGGAGGAATAACCATGTCCCTCCAGCCGGGGCGTTTTGCGTTTTGCGGAGTGTTCGGGCGGATAATATGTATAGAGTAATAACATAGTTTACAGGTAGAGCAAGGACA
>CAYONL010000026.1:0-16702 GCA_964405305.1 uncultured Oscillospiraceae bacterium
TTTGCACCCCTCCTCAAACGGCAACAGAGGCAAAATTAAATTGTATAGGGCAAAAGTATAAGGTGTCAGCAAAAACTATCGTTACCAATGAGCATTAAACCCGCACATCAATCCGAGCTTTTACAAAAGGTTCGCTCTCTTTCATGCCAAACGAAAATGCGCATACTGTCATTCCGTTATTTACGCATTCTCTAAACAACCAGCGATATTCCTCTTGTTGCTCATTAATATTGATTTGCTTCACTCCATAATACATCGAAACCAGCATATAACACACTTTATGTCCGTTTTTCAGAAGCCTCATTAAATCTTCAAGTTGACGATTAGCTCTTTCTGAAAACACCGTTGGAAACTGCGCTGTTCTATTAAAGGAGAGAATGCTTTTAATTTCTACGATGGTATCTGAATCCGCTATATACAAGTCACTCTTATAACCATCAATAGTTTTCTCTCGAAAAACGCTATTTCTTGATCCAAGAAATGCAAACATCCTTCTTCTCAGATTATTCTCAATTGTTACGTTCGAGCTTGATAAATTCAAGGGTACGTAGCTTTGCCTATATCTAAATGCATAGACAGAATACTTTGTCCGAGCGTTTTTCTTCTTAATCGGTCGAAGAATAACCTGCCTATTTGATAGTTCAACAAAGTTGCTGAGCCGACATGATGACGGCATATAACAGATGGTGTCAGTTCCATCAACATTTATTGTACACAAGAAGCGGTTTTTAATTTCATTTTTAAACATACCGTATTTGATTTCTGAGTCTGACATTGTCTGTTCGCCTTCTTTCATCACAGGCTTACTGGGGAAAATATCCGAACCAATTTGATCAAGCCCCAGAATCTCAACTGAACTGCACCGATTTCAATAGAATGAATTAGCATTTTGAAATCATAGGTATCCTTATATAAAAGATGGGTTTCTCAAAGAAAGTCAGCTATCTGTAGGGCGCCGTTTTCTTGAATTTGTTTTCCCATGTCCTCAAGCCCCCAAATGATTAGATTTCGGAAATAGGCTCGAGGCGTTTCAGTATTGTATAAACACCGGATAACATTTTCCCAACTTCCGTCAGCGTCAAACGAACTATAGCCATAATTATGTGTAGCGCCCGAATAACGAAGTGTACCGGGATCAACATCAGGGAAATGGCGACGTATTGTATAGGCTGCCGCGAAAATACCGGCTTCGTTGGCTGTATCAAACCATTTTTCATTGACAAATCTTATCGCTGCATCAAATGCTGCATCAGTTATTGTGAATTGTGAAAACTCAGCCATTTTCGCTCATCTCCTTTATAGTTGATTCATTTGAACTAATACGTGCAATCTCAAGTTCTTGAATGATGTGCTGACCAATATCAGACCGTGTCGAAGCCTGATTGATTTCTCCCGGATAGGGAAGCATAAGAACCTGATTTGATATTAAAGGGAGCGCCTTAACCATACTCGCTGTGTTTATGCTATCGAGTCTATAGAAAGGAGAGTCCATAATAATTGGCCCATCAAAAGGCGCATTTTTATGTAAGGCTCCAATCAGGGCAAAAGCAACCATATGTTCCCAACCAGCAGACCGCTTCGGAACAGGCTTTCCATCCGAACTTCTTACGATTGTGAGACCGTAGTTGTCATTAATTCGAAGGCCACCATAATCTTCTTCTGTGTTCATCTTCATAAAAATCTCAGTGGCATCTTTTTCGACATCTTTGCTTAATTTATCTCGGTATACATCAATTCCCTCGCGGAAGATATCCGCTATCGATTCAGCAAAAGTCACACGTTTATTGGCCAAAACAACGTCTTTATTCTGGCTTTTAGCAATAATTGTGCTGTTCAGCTTTTTGATTGTTGCGTTGCTCCCTTCAATTTCTGCTTCCACACGTTTTATTCCAGCATCATATTCCGCTATCTCGGCAGATGCTTTTCCGAGTTGGTCAAAGAATTCAAATGCAGCTTTTTCGTCGGCACCGGTTGCGTTTTTCCTTATAGCCTCAAGATCACTGTCCACTTCTCTAAGGTCATGCTCTTTTAAATCAGTGTAACTAACTCTTGCCTCTACATAGCGATCATAACGGGTTCGGATTTCTTGTGCATGGTCATTAGTGTCACTACAAGCTGAAAAAACTTCAATCTTTTTACGCAGGCTGCTTAGGTACTCCCGCTCCTCCGGAGTAAGCCCCGCCGACTTTTCCTGCAACACAGAAAGCTTTTCTCCTAGTTTCATGCGTTCATCAGGCGACACTTCGTGCTCACAGACTGGACAAAAAACATCATCAATTGCTTTTTTGATATAATCGATAACGATTTCCTGCCCTTTTGACACCTGCTCCTTATCATGTAATGCTGATATTGCCTCCCGAAGCTCGTCGGTTTTCACCTTTAAAACAGGTGTAATCATCCACTTCCATGAATTTTTGAGGAGTCCAGAAATTGCAGACCGTTCATCATCGCATATTTGCTCTTGCCTTTTCATATCGTCCAGAACGGTTTTCTTACGGAATGAATACTGACGAAGCTTTTCCGTGTCATCTACAAGATGCTGAAGCTTAGTCCGCTTCAAAACACATGCTTCTCGTTCATCTTTTAAGCGATGCAATTCACGGGTTTGATAATCGAGCGTCTCAACAGCTTCGTTTAGTGTTTTTGTATATTTTGATACCGCCTGCTCGTTCTGGGCGACCTTACGGGCTTCTGTTGCAATTGAATTTGCTGCTCCTTCAGCGTCAATAGCCCCATATGTCAAAATAGGCATTCCAAGAATTTGTTCAATGGAGCTTTTTATTGAGCCGCCGGTTTCTGAGCTCTCATTTAATAGCTCTTCATACTCTGTAAGTAATTCACCGTCAAACAGGAAAAACCTTGATACATCCTTTGTCATAATGCTTTTTACAAAGTGTTCTGAGTCAGCCTGTGATAAAATATTACCGTCCATATTTACCATAAGTACAGTATAAACATCGCTATTAGAAGTAGGCTCACCAACTCCGGGCTCAATGGCAAGAGACCGAATAACACGATATGTTTTTTCATCGTTTTCAACGTCAAGTGTCACCTTGAACGTATACTTTCCCTCTTGCTTTCCCGCCTCATTGATATAGGACACAAAGTTATCAATGTTTCCGTCTCTATCTTTCACTGTCCCGTTCAAGACGAAGTTGAAAGCATTCAGCAAAGTCGTTTTACCACGACCGTTTCTTCCCCACACAATGCTGACGCCGTCGCGGTTCTTAAAGTCGATTGTCGACTGGTTCTTAAAGGGACCAAAGTTTTCTACAGTAATTCTCTTAAACCTCATTTGTCATCACCTCCGTCAGACTCAATCTGGCTTGCGAATTTCACAATGAGTTTTTGGGTATCACTCTGCCTTTTTGCAGGATTGTCCTGATTTTGGTGCTGAATATCAATAATAGCACTTATCACCTCAGCAGGAATATCAGGATACTTTGCAACCCTAATTTCTTCAAGTGTAGCTCGTAATTCATCTAAATTATTCTTCATCGTCTTCGTACCCCTCATTTCTTAACTCGTTGTAGTTGACGCCAAAGCGTAGTGCTATAACCTTTAAATCAGTAATACACGCCGAGCTTATTGAATGCTCACCGAATTCAATCGCTCTTGCAAGTTCGGAAACTACTATTGACAGGCTCTTATCTTCCTGCGCGCTCGACTCGTGTGGGACAACAATTGCATCGTACAGAAAAGAAAGGTTTTTACTGCTCGACCTACGCAGTATTCTGCCTCGCCTTTGAATAAATTCTCTTGGATTCTTTGATGATGCAAGAATCAAAGCATGTGTTGTCGAGGGAATATCTACGCCTTCATCAAGGCATTTGATGGAAACAATAACACCACCGTTTGCGGCAAAATATTTTAAAGTATCCTCTCTGTCTCCAGGCATACGCTTGTCATAGCTGGTAACGCAATCGGAAAGAACGGTAACATCATAACCCGCTTTTCTCATGTTGTAGCAAGTTGATTTTACACAGGCGGTAGCATCTGCACCAGTGATATAGAATGTCTCAACTTCATTTTTCTCAATGAAGTTCGCAAATGCTTCGCTGGTCAACGCATTTCCTTTTGTTTTTAAAAAAATGTAATCGGACACAATACTTAGCTCCGGAACTAACTCAGCACCTTTTGTGTCCGGCTTAAAAGTTCTTGTTCCTGCCGATATGTTATTGTGCTTAATGTAAACAACGAACATATCTTTCTGAACAGCCTTTTCTATTGCTTGATTAATATTTTCAATTATCTCTTTGTAGTTTTTTGTAATATCATTTTGGATATCAATGACAACGAATGCTTCTTTTTTCATGGTTTGCTTCTCCTTGTCAAATTCAAATTTGTTGAACTGCCTATTATATAAACAACCTTTAGCACACTGTATCACAATTTTGGACAAAGAAAAAGACCTGACTTCCCATTGGTGGAGATCAGGCCTTTTGTAAGCTGTTGTCAAAACAGATGCCGCAAACTTGTGCTTTCGGAGGGAGGGGGCGTTTGTGGGGGAACCGTCAGGGTTCCTACCACATTTGAGCGCAGTGGAGAACTTGCGCCGTGCGCAACACCAAACAATAAAAGCACCGCCGAAGCGATGCTTTTATTGTTTGGTGCGGGCAACAGGGCTTGAACCTGCACATCGTAAGATACAAGATCCTAAATCTTGCGCGTCTGCCAATTCCGCCATGCCCGCGTGCAAAGGGCGAAGCGCCCTCTGTTTATTATAATTATTTGGCCGGGATTGTCAATTCCCCATTTGACAGCATGGACTGCGCCGCCAGCAAAACGCCGGTGCGCCCGGTCGGGTAGGTCAGCCCGCCCTGCATCCAGACGGCGTAGGGTTCGCGCAGAGGAGCGTCCGCCGAAAGCTCGATGGATGCACCCAGCGAAAAAGTGCCCGCCGCCATTATCACCTCGTCGTCGTAGCCCGGCATGGCCCACGGCTCCGGCGTCACAAAGGAATCCACCGGCGACCCGCTCTGTATTCCGCGACAGTAGGCGCACAGGGCCTCCCGGCTGCCCAGCTCCACCGTCTCTATGATGTCGGTGCGCGGCTCGTCGTAGCGCGGCGTGGCGCGGTAGCCGCAAAGCTCAAAAAACCGGGCGGCAAACACGGCGGTTTTAAGCGCGGCGGCCGTGACCGTTGGCGAGAAGAACAGGCCCTGATACATGGGGCGCAGCTCCGTCAAGGTGCAGCCTATTTCGCGGCCGACGCCGGGCGCCGAAAGCCTGTGGCCGCAAAGCTCCACCAGGTCGTGCCGACCGGCAATATATCCGCCGGTTTTGGCTATGCCGCCGCCGGGGTTTTTGATAAGCGAACCGATTATAAGATCCGCGCCCACCTCCGTGGGCTCCAGCGTGTCCACAAATTCGCCGTAGCAGTTGTCGCAGACGCAGAGGGTCTCAGGGCTGGCGCCGCGTACCGCCTCAAATATTTTCCGTATCGTCTCGATCTGCAGCGACGGGCGCAGGGAGTAGCCGCGGCTGCGCTGGATATACGCCATCTTTGCGCCGACGACGGCTTTCGGGATGGAGCCGAAGTCCACCGCCCCGTCCGGCAGCAGAGCCAGCTCCCGGTAGACCACGCCGAACTCCTCCAGCGAGCCGACCCCGCGCCCGTGTATGGCCGAATCCAGCGTGTCGTAGGGCTTTCCGGTCAGCGAGACCATAATGTCGCCCGGCCGCAGCACACCGAACAGCGCGGTGGTTATGGCGTGGGTTCCGCTCATGAAGTTGTGGCGCACCATGGCGTCCTCGGCCCCAAAAACCTGTGCCCAGACGGCGTCCAGCGTTTCGCGGCCGCGGTCGTCGTAACCGTAGCCGCTGCTTCCGGCAAAGTGGCTCTCGCTGACCCGGTGGTCTATAAAGGCCTTCAATACCTTTTGAGCATTGTGGCGCTCGTTCTCATCTATTTTGGCAAAAGGGGCCGCGCAGTCCGCTTCCGCCGCCGCCGCCATATGCTCAAGCCTTGGGTCTATGTCAAAGTATGGGTTCAAAATCATTCACCATCCAGTTCAAGTTTCATTTGCCGCCCGTCCCGAACAAAGCCATGTTTTTCATAAACCGGCCTGCCGTCCTCCGACGCGCCCAGCCAGAGCCTTGAAACTCCGGCCTCTCGCGCTGTCCGTTCCAGCGCGGGTATGTCATTTTCACCGGCTTCTCTGTAAGTCATGCGCCGCCCCCGGTTATAGAAAAGCAGCACTGTGTGTAGTCGTGCGAGAAGCCCAGCCGATTATAAAGCTCCGCGGCGTGCTCGTTTGCGGGAACGATGCAGGCGGCGCGCTCCTCGTGCTCAAGCGTGCTCACAAGCTCACCGACAAGGGCGGAGGCATAGCCCAGGCCCCTGTATGCGGGCGATGTGACAACGCTGTCTATAAGTCCGGCGCTCTCCGTCCTGCCGCTTATCATGGCGGTGGCGACGGGCTTTTCGCCATCATAGACCATGAGCACGGTGCTTTGGCGGCGGCGCACGCCGCGGCTTACGCGTATGAGCCAGGAGTCCTTGTCGGACGCGGCGAACCTCTCGCTCTCCGCCGCCAAAAGGCTCCAGCAGTCCTCCAGCTGGTGGGCGGGCCCCAGAGAAAAGCCCGTTGCCGCCGGGCGCTCAACATGCCGGGCGGCAAGCACGGGCTGCTCGCTGCGGCTGAATCCGGGAAGCCCCTCCATAACAAGGGCGAACCGCTCTCCGCAGAGCACCCTCTCCGCCGTTCCCGACGAAAGCAAAACGACAAAGTTCACAAGCTCCGCCGTGGCCTCGCTGTTTTGCGAGAGGACGACTATGTTTTTGCCAAGCCCGCCCACAGCCCCGATGGGCAGACCGTTTTTGTCGCAGGAAAGCCAGATGTCCGCCGGGAAGGGGTCGCCGTGGTAGGCTATGGCCCAGTTCATCATTTGGCAGCCCAGCGCCGGTTCCCGGGCGGCTATGGGCAGCAGGTCGGCGGGTTCGTCAAGGTAACGTATCATACTTCGGTCAGATGGTCCCGCAGCAGGCAAAGCAGCCGGGAAGTTTCCTCCACATCCGATTTTAGCAGGCTGGCGGCCGGCGCGTGGATATACCTTGCCGGAAGCGAAACGGCGACCGGGCGGACCCCGTCGCGGCTTTTGTGTATGTGCGCCGCGTCGTTGCCGCCAAAACAGCCGTGCTTCGTCTGGGCGGGTATGCCCTCTTTTTCAGCCCAAGTCATGATCGCCGTGTAAAGCTCCATATCGTAGACCGTGCCCCGGTCGATAAAGCTGACCACAGGTCCTCCGCCCTGATGACAGACCCATTTTTCCTCCGGCACGCCCGCCACGTCGCCCGCCGTGGTGGATTCCACCACCACCGCGATATCGGGCTGTGCGCCAAAGGCCGCCGCCGGGCCGCCGTTTCCGCCGACCTCCTCGCGGGTGGTGAAGGCGGCGGTAAAGTCGTGGGGCGCGTCGCCCTTTAACAGCTCTATGAGCAGCGCACAGCCGGCCCTGTCGTCCAGCGCCTTGCCGAGTATGCACCCCTCGCCGAACTCGGAAAAGTCCGTATCCCAAACCGCCCTGTCGCCCAAATGCACCAGCTTTTCGGCCTCCTCGCGGCTTTCGGCGCCGATGTCTATATAAAGAGCGTCGATGTCGGCGGCCTTTTTGCGCTCGTCGTCCGTGGCCTGATGCATGGCCTTGCAGCCCATGAGTCCGGGTATTTCGTTCTTGCCGACCAGCACGCGCTTGCCGGGCATCAGGCGGGTGTCTATGCCGCCGATGTTGGAAAAGCGCAGAAAGCCCTTGTCGGTGATGTGCGTGATTATGAAGCCCACCTCGTCCATATGGGCGGAGAAAAGCAGGCGGTTTTTGGTGGGAGCGGCTCCTTTTTTGTTGACTATAAGGTTGCCCGCTCCGTCGCTTTCAAAGGCGCAGCCGGGTATATCCTTTATTTCATTGTAAATATAGTCGCGGACCCGGCCCTCGTCGCCGGAGGTGCCGGTTATACGGGACAGCGCGGCGATGTTTTCAAACAGAGTTTTCATTGCTCGTCGCCTCCTTCCATGACGTAGGCGGCCAGCAGCCTGCCCGTGTTTTGCACGTCGCAGACGGCCACCTTTTCTATAACTGTGTGCATGTACTGCTGGGGTATTGAGGTCATGCCGCAGCGGACGCCAGCCCTCGTGCGCAGTATATCGTCGGCGTTAGTTCCGGTGGAGCGGCCCATAACCTCGCACTGATAGGGTATGCCGTGCTTGTCCGCAAGTTCGCAGAGCTTCGCGCTCATGGCCATATCCAGCACAGGCGAAAAACCGACCATGGGCCCTTTTTTCATGTCGCCGGTCTTGCCCTCGGCCGTGTCGGGCGAAGCGCCGAAGGAGACGTCGATCTCTATGGCCTCGGTGGGCTCTATGCCGAAAGCCGCGGCCATGGCTCCCTGTCCGCCCACTTCCTCTCGGGAAGAAAACACGGCGGTCAGTCCGCAGGGAATGTCCTTGTCAGACAGAAGTTCCAGCGCCTCGACTATGGCCGCGCAGCCGGAGCGGTCATCCAGTGCCGGGCCGGTCACCCAGCCGCCCGCCATTTCGGAAAACCTGCCGGTCATCATCACCCGGTCGCCCAGGCGGACAAGGCTCTTTGCCCTGGCCTCGTCCAGACCGATATCGACCCGGATGTCCTCGCGCTTTGGGTTCTCCTTTTCGCCGTCGCCCTGAAGATGGGGCGGTATGGTGCAGACCACGCCGGTGAGCGCGCCGTCCCTTGCCAAAACGCGGACGGAGGAGCCGAGTATACCGCGCGGGTCTATCCCGCCGCAGGGCTCCACAGCTAAAAAGCCGCGACCGTCTATGTGGGTGACGATCAGCGCTATCTGGTCTATGTGCGCATCCAGCAGCAGGTGGCGGCCGCCGTTTTTGGGAGTCTTCACCTCGCAGATGACGCTGCCCAGCCTGTCCCGGCGAACCTTGCCGTACTTTTTGAGAATTTTTTCGGCGGTGTCGGCGGCGCGCTTTTCGTCGCCGGAGTTGCCGTCGGGCGCGGTGAGCGTCCTTAAAAGTTCAACAGTGTCCATGTTTTCCTCCTAAAAAGGCTTTTAACGGCCTGCTTTATATCGTAAATACTGTTTCAAACCCGCCGATAGCTCACAGCTCGCCCACCAGCTTTTTAAAGTGCTGGCCGCGCAGCTCGAAGTTCTTATACTTGTCAAAGCTTGCGGAGGCGGGCGAGAGCGTAACCACGTCGCCGGGAACGGCCCGCTTGTTGGCAAGGGCTACGGCCTCCTCCATGGAGTCCACAAAAACGATCTCCGGCGCGCCCTTGTAGTCCGGGTGGGAGCGGACGGCGTCGGCTATCTTCTGCGCGGTGGGGCCGCTAAGTATCAGCAGCTTCACCTTGTCTATAAGGTAGGGGGCCAGCGGTGTGTAGGAGAGGTGCTTGTCGTACCCGCCGCCGATGAGGATAACGTTTTTGTCAAAGCATTTAAGCCCGGCTATGGTTCGGGTGGGGCTGGTGGCTATGGAGTCGTTGTACCACTTCACGCCGTTTTTGTCGCGGCAAAGCTCTATCCTGTGCTCCACGCCCGGAAACTCCTTGGCGGTCCTTTCCATGGTCGCGGGCGTAACCTCGCCCCAGACGGCGGCTATGGCGGTCAGGTAATTTTCCACGTTGTGAAGCCCGGGTATCTTTATTTCGCTCATGTGGAACAGGCGGGTGACGGCGCCGTGGTCGCTGTAGCACAGGAAGCCGTCCTCATCCAGATACGCGCCGTTTTTTACCGGGTGCAGCCGGGAAAACCAGCGCAGGTCGCCTCGGACAAGCTCCGCCATGCTGCGGGTTATGACGTTGTCGTCGTTGAGCACCGCGCGGGAAAAGGCGTTTTGGTGCCGCAGTATGTTTCGCTTCGCCTCAATGTATTCCTCCATGTCCTTGTGCACATCCAGATGGTTCGGCGCGACGTTGGTCACGACGGCCACGTCCGGCGAGGAGCGCATGGATATGAGCTGGAAGCTGGAAAGCTCCACCACCGCCACGTCGTCGTCCTTTATCCGCTCGATCATCGGAAGGAGGGGCCTGCCTATATTGCCGCCCTTGTGGACGGTTTTGCCCTCGGCGGCAAGCATTTCGGCTATGAGCGTTGTGGTGGTGGTCTTGCCGTCGCTGCCCGTTACGCCGTATCTGCGACAGGGGCACAGGTCAAAAAACACCTCCATCTCGCTGGTGACGGCCTTACCCTGACGGCGCAGCTCCACAAGCTCCGGCAGCCACCAGTTCATGCCGGGCGTGCGAAAGACGACGTCCGCGTCTATGTCGTCCAAATACCCCTCGCCCAGCTTGAGGACGGCGCCCGCGCGCTCCAGCTCGTCGGCCACGGCACCCAGCTTCTCGCGGTCGGCCTTGTCGCGCGCCTCGGTCGCAAGGCCCTTTTCGGCAAACATGCGGATGAGGTCGGTGTTGGAGACGCCGACCCCAAGGAAGGCCACCTTTTTGCCGGCCATGGCTTTAAAAAACTTTTCGGTCCTATCCAAAACAATACCTCTTTTCAGTTGGGCGGCGCAAAAGCCGGCCCACGGAACGTTAGGCAAAAGCCAATAATTCATTATAGCCTAAACGCCCGAAATTGTAACCACGTTTTTGCAATAAAATCCACCAAAATCCCTCCAAAAGCGCCATGCATCAAAAAAATCATTGTAATAAAGCCGTTTGGGTGTTAAGATTTAAAAATATATTGATAAATTATCATATTTAAGGAGGATCGGATATGGATAGTAAAGCCACGATGTATTCGTCAAAACTTGACATTATGGAGACGGAGGTCGCCATAAAGCTCATCAAGGACAGCTTTGAGCGGGAGCTGGCGCTGGAGCTCAATTTGACCCGTGTTTCCGCGCCGCTTTTCGTAAGGCCGGGCACAGGCCTGAACGACGACCTGAACGGCGTGGAGCGTCCGGTCTCCTTCGACGTGATGGATCTGGGCGAGGACGTGGAGATCGTGCAGTCGCTGGCCAAATGGAAGCGCATGGCCCTGAAAAAGTATGGGTTCGAGCCGCGCTCCGGCCTCTACACGGACATGAACGCCATCCGCCGGGACGAGACGTTGGATGAGCTGCACTCCGTATACGTGGATCAGTGGGACTGGGAGAAGGTCATACTTCCGCACCAGCGCGACCTGCACGCAGCTTCGTCTGGCCCAGCGCTTCCCGGTGCTGGAGCCATATTTCCCGGAGGACATAACCTTCGTCACAACGCAGGAGCTTGAGGACGAGTACCCGGCCCTTTCGCCCAAGGAGAGGGAGAACGAGATCTGCCGCCGCTATGGCGCTGTGTTCATCATGCAGATAGGCGGCGCGCTTAAAAGCGGAGAAAAGCACGATGGCCGCGCTCCCGACTACGACGACTGGGAGCTGAACGGCGACATCATGGTCTGGTACCCGGTGCTGGAGCGGGCGGTGGAGATAAGCTCCATGGGCATCCGCGTGGACCCGGAGTCGCTGCGCCGACAGCTTGCCATAGCCGGCTGTGAGAACAGGCTGGAGCTGCCGTTCCACAAATCGCTGGCCGCGGGGGAGCTGCCGCTGACCATGGGCGGCGGCATAGGGCAGAGCCGCATATGCATGCTGCTGCTGCAAAAGGCGCACATAGGCGAGGTGCAGTCCTCCGTCTGGCCGGAGAGCATGGTGGCCGAGTGCGAGGCCGGGGGCATACGCCTGCTGTAAATATCAAAGCGGCGGGAGCATAATAATATAGGATGGGTCACGCGGAGGAGGCGACGGGATGAGATACGATTTTACAAAGATGCAGGGCTGCGGCAACGACTACGTCTACTTTGACTGCCGCGAAAGGCCGTTTCCGGAGCCTGAGAAAAACGCGGTTTGGCTCTCGGACAGGCGCTTTGGCGTCGGCGGGGATGGGATAATCCTTATCTGCCCGTCGGACAGGGCCGACGCCCGTATGCGCATATTCAACACTGACGGCAGCGAGGGCAAGATGTGCGGGAACGGCAGCCGCTGCGTGGCAAAATATCTGTATGAGAGGGGCGGCGTCAGGAAGGGCACCATTCTGCTGGAAACCGGAGCGGGCGTAAAGCCCATGCACATATCGGCTGCGGACGGAGTTGTAAAAAGCGTAGCGGTGGAGATGGGGCGGGCCGACTTCGCGGCAAAAAACGTGCCCGCCCTCACCGAAAAGGCCGAGCTCATAGACGAGCCGCTGGTCTTTGGCGGCGTGGAGTACCGCGTCACCTGCCTTTCCATGGGGAACCCCCACTGCGTCATCTTTGTGGAGGACCCGTCGGCGCTGGAGCTGGATAAAACAGGCCCGGCCTTTGAAAAGTCGCGGAGGTTCCCGGAGGGCGTAAACACCGAGTTTGTGCGCGTCCTCTCCCGACGGGAGGTCGAGATGCGCGTCTGGGAGCGGGGCAGCGGCGAAACTCTGGCCTGCGGAACGGGGGCGTGCGCCTCGGTGGCGGCCGCCTGTAAAAACGGGCTGTGCGACGCGGGAGTGCCGGTGCTCGTGCGGCTCCGGGGCGGCGTGCTCAAAATAACGTATGACGAGGACGGCGTGCTCATGGAGGGCGGGGCCGAGTTTGTGTTCGACGGGACTGTGGAAATTTGACGGAGGGCTGAGAGATGCAGATAAACGAGAACTTTAAAAATCTAAACGAGAGCTACCTGTTTTCCGCCATTGCGAAAAAGGTGGCGGACTTTCAGGAGGCGTGCCCGGATAAGAAAATAATCCGCCTTGGGATAGGCGATGTGACGCAGCCGCTCTGTCCGGCAGTCGTCTCCGCCATGGAAAAGGCCGTGGCCGAAATGGGCGCGGCGGCCACTTTCAGGGGCTATGGCCCGGAGCAGGGCTACCTGTTTTTGCGGGAGGCGATTGCGCGCTATTACGCCGGACACGGGGTGACCGTTGCGCCGGACGAGATATATGTGGGCGATGGGGCCAAAAGCGACATCGGAAACATTTTGGATCTTTTCGGGCCGGACAACGTGGTCCTTATGCCCGACCCGGTCTATCCCGTCTACGCCGACACAAATATAATGGCCGGAAGGCGTGTGCTTTACGCCAGGGCCTGCGAGGAAAACGGCTTTCTTCCCCCGCCTGAAAAGGGAACGGAGGCGGACATAATCTACATCTGCTCCCCAAATAACCCGACCGGCGCGGTGTACGACAAAGCCGGGCTGCGGGCCTGGGTGGATTACGCCAACAGTCGCGGCGCGCTAATAATTTTTGACGCGGCCTATGAGAGTTTTATTTCCGACAGCTCGCTGCCGAGGAGCATTTTTGAGATACCCGGAGCCAGAGACTGCGCCATAGAGTTCTGCTCCATGTCGAAAAAGGCGGGCTTCACCGGCACGCGCTGCGGCTACACCGTCATACCCCGCGAGCTTTCCCGCTGCGGCGTGAGCCTTGGGAAGATGTGGGTGCGGCGTCAGACCACAAAGTTTAACGGCGTGGCCTACGTTGTGCAGCGTGGAGCCGAGGCCGTTTTCACCGAGGAGGGCGAGCGCCAGACCACGGCGGCCATAGACGTTTACAGAGGCAACGCCGTGGTCCTGATGAAGGCGCTGACCGAGCTGGGAGTCTGGTTCACCGGCGGAAAAAATTCGCCCTACGTCTGGATGAAGTGCCCGGACGGGATGGATTCCTGGGGCTTTTTCGACAGGCTGCTTTCAGAGGCGGCGGTGGTTGGAACTCCGGGAGTGGGCTTTGGGCAAAATGGGGAGGGCTTTTTCCGCCTGACCGCCTTTGGTTCGCCCGCCGCCACAGCCGAGGCCATGGAGCGTTTGCGCATACTGCTCAAATAGGCGGGACGGCGGTACAAACAAGCATATAAAAATAACAGCCCGTCGTGCAGTTCACATGCTGCGCGGCGGGCTGTTGTATATGGGTTTGGCGAAATGATCCATCGGCGCTGTGGTGAGAATAAAAGCTTTGGTGAATAGCTTTGAGCGAAGCGGGCGACAGCGTTAACCGCAACCCAAAGCGGAGTGCCGGGCAGGGTGTGCCGGTAATATGCCCTTATATGGCTGGCGCAAACCGCCGGTTCAACTGGTGGTTTTAAATACGCTTATTCGACCGGCACTTTCATGATCGCCTTGCGGACATGGGCGGGGCCGCTCTTTTGAAGGTTGGGCGCGTGGCCGTCACCGGGAAAGAATACGGCGAAGGAGCCGACGGAAAGCGGCATCAGCTCCGGCTGACAGACGGCCTTCCAGCAGTCGGCGTTCACCTGCTCGGCATTTTTCAGCTTTTCGGCCGGAAGCCAGCCTATCTGCTCCTCGCCCGAGAGCAGGCACTGTATGTCGATGTAGCGTTTGTGCGCCTCGGCCACGATGTTTTCCAGCGGGCGCGTCTCATACGACTGGATGAGGCAGTATATGCCGTCCTCAAAGTCAACGCGCCCGTCCTCCAGCGCGGAAAAGTCGGTCTGCACAAGTATTTCCAGGGCGCGGGCCAGTCTTTTGCCCATTGGGGCGTAAAGCCCGGCGTGCTCAAGCGAATCAAGTATCATTTTGCGTCCTCCTGTAAGGTGCTCAAAGCCCAAGTATCATTGAGACCATGTTGTCAAGCCCGTGCTCATCAAGAAACTCCGTTTCACCTTTGTCCGCCGCCGCGGCAAATTCGGGAGCTATCGGCAGGCGGCTGACGGTGGAAATACCGTGGGCGGCGGCGATCTCGTCTATGTGGCTCTCGCCGAAAATGCGGTGCTCGTGGCCGCAATCGGGGCACTTGAACCAGCTCATGTTTTCCACTATGCCGAGCACAGGAACGTTCATCATGTCGGCCATCTTGACGGCCTTTTCAACTATCATGCCCACCAGCTCCTGCGGCGAGGTGACGACAATTATGCCGTCCACGGGCAGGGACTGGAACACGGTCAGCGGAACGTCGCCGGTGCCGGGCGGCATATCCACATACATATAGTCCACGTCGCCCCAGACCACGTCCGTCCAAAACTGCTGTATCATGTTGGCGATTATTGGCCCGCGCCAGACAACAGGGTCCGTCTCGTTGTCGAGCAGCAGGTTTACGGACATGACGGGTATGCCCGTCTCCGTCTCCATGGGCACCACGCCGAACTCGTTTCCGGCGGCGTGTCCCTTCAGCCCAAACATCTTCGGTATGGAGGGGCCGGTAACGTCGGCGTCCATTATGGCCGTGCGAAAGCCCTGGCGGTTCGTCATGACGGCCAGCAGGGAGGTCACAAGGCTTTTGCCGACGCCGCCCTTGCCGCTGACTACCGCTATGACCTTTTTGATGTGCGACATCTCGTTGGGCGCCGCTTTGAGGTCGGCGGGATCGGTTTTGCGCTCGCCGCAGTTTTCGCCGCAGGCGGCGCAGTCGTGGCTGCATCCTTCGCTCATTATAAACATCTCCATGGTTCCCGTCCGGGGCGCGCCCCGAACGGTATTATATTTGTATTTTAGGATAAACTTATTTTTGACCCGTGTCAACAAAAGAAAACACGCTTTGTGAGTTTGTCACGGAAGAAGCGCCGCCGCCGGGATATAATATGGTCGAAGTTCGGAGATAAAACAACGACACTACAATGTGGGAGGATACTTACATGTCTGTTATAGCTATAACGAAGGAAAACTTTCAAAAAGAAGTGATGGAGAGCGACAAAACTGTGCTGCTGGACTTTTGGGCCAGTTGGTGCGGGCCTTGCAGGATGCTTTCGCCCGTGGTGGACGAGGTGGCCGAGGAGCAGACCGCCATCAAGGTGGGCAAGGTCAATGTGGACGAGCAGCAGGAGCTGGCCGCTCAGTACGGCGTCATGAGCATACCCACCCTCGTCGTCATAAAGGGCGGCAAGGTAGTGAACCAGTCCACCGGCGTCCGTCCCAAGGCGCAGATACTCGCCATGCTCTAATAAAAAATGCCGCTCACCGGGTAACCGGCGGGCGGCTTTTTGCAAGCTATTCGGCCAGCGCGGAAAGTTTTTTCGTATCGGTCAGCTCTATTTCGCCGCGGGTGAGGGCCACCATGCCCTCCGACTGAAAGTATTTGAGCATACGGGTGATGACCTCCCGGGCCGTACCCATATTTTTAGCAATGCGGTCGTGGGTTATGCGCAGGGAGGTGGAGTTCTCAAGCCCGCTCTCCTCCAGTAAGAACATGGCCAGCCGCTTATCCACGCTTTTCCACATCACCTGCTCTATCAGCCACATCACCTCGGAAAAGCGGGAGGCCATAACCTCGTTCGTGTAGTTCGCCAGCGGGGCGGAGGTTGTCATTACCGCGCGGTAAGGGCCCACGGGAATGAGCCAAAGCTCACAGTCGGTCTCCGCCTCTATCATCACGTCGAACTGTATGCTGGACATCATGCAGGAGGCGGAAAAAAGGCAGATGTCCCGCTCAAACAGGCGGTAAATGGTGATCTCCTTGCCCTCGTCGGACATGATATACGCGCGCAGACGTCCGGAGCGCAGGATGAAAAGCCCTATGCAGTCGGAGGAGCCGTTGTGGAGTATGGCGCCCTTGGCAGCGCTTCGTTTTATGGCGTTTTCCGAAAGCAGAGCCTGCTCGCCGGCGGAGAGCTTGTCCCACACCGGTATGTAATCCCGAAGTTCCATAATATCACCTCTATACATACAATTATATGCGGGCGGGCGGCGCTGTCAATCTCGGGCGATATATTTAAGAAGCGCTGAATAATTCGCAGTAAACTAAAGGGTATGCAGCCGAAGGGTCTTAGGGGCAATCGGAATGGTCGGTCAGAAATATAGTCGTTCCGCTCGCGCCTAAAGGG
>CAYONL010000027.1:0-3398 GCA_964405305.1 uncultured Oscillospiraceae bacterium
CACGTTGATAACGGCCGGAAGCAGCTCGCCAGCCATCTTATACATGTTCGGGATCATCAGCAGAAGGCCCTGAGACGCCGTAAAGGTGGTGGTCAGAGCGCCGGCTGCCAGAGATCCATGCACGGAACCGGAAGCGCCGGCTTCGGACTGCATCTCGACTACGCGGACCTTGTTCCCAAAAATGTTTTTGCGGTCGGCTGCGGCCCACTTGTCGGCGAGCTCGGCCATGACCGAGGAAGGGGTGATCGGGTAGATGGCGGCCACATCTGTGTACGCGTAAGATACGTGTGCCGCAGCGGTGTTGCCGTCCATTGTCTTTTTGCTTCTTGCCATTTATATTCCTCCTATATGGTTTTACAGGATTCGCTTACTTAAATATAATATCATATCATGGATTATATTGTAAACAGACTATCCGCCAAAAATGACGGCGCTTATCCAAAATGAAATGGGTACTTTGAGCCAAAAAAACTGGGGCTTTGTTTTATGAAACAAAACCCCATAAAAAAACTGGTTATTATGGACAAGGTTTATTTTCGGTGGCTGAGCGTCAGGCGGTAGTTTGAGGGAAGCGGTATATCCAGCAGGCTCGTCACCATAAGCGGGTGTACCTCCAGCGCCTCTTTATATACGGCCTCAAGATTCCGTCCCAACGTCATAGGGCCCTGGGCCGCGGCCTTTTCCCTCGCTCCCTCGCGCAGCTTTTCAAGCTCCTCGGCGGGCATTTCATCAAGCCGGTGCATTATCGCCGAAAGCTCCTCCGGCGAATGGTAGAAGAAGCCGTTTATGCCGTCGTCCACCTGGTTTTTGTTGAGCTCGTCGTAAAGATGGAGCACGGGCAGGCCGGACGCGAAGCCCTCCAGCATCGAGATGGAGTTTGTGTCGGACAGGGAGGCGGTTATATAAAAGCTGCAGATGGCAAGGTATGGCGGCAGGTTCTCGTGCTCAACCTTTCCGGCGAACGTGACATCATCCGCAATGCCGAGTTCGGCCGCCATGGTGCGCAGGCCCTCAAGCGCAGGCCCCTCGCCGACAATAAGCAGACTGCGGTTGTCCTCAGGCTTTACGGCCTCTTTCCAATACCGTAACAGGGTGTCCACATTTTTTTCGGTGCCGAGGCGGCCGACAAAGACGTATGTCTGTTTTTCGGGCGACAGGCCGAGCGACTCGCGCACGTTCTCCTTCTGCCTCTCTGACACGGCGCCGGGGGCAAATTTGGAAACTTCGACGGCGTTCGGTATCACATGCACCGGCTTTGTTATTCCCATGGAGCGGAGATAGTCCACGCATTTCTGCGACGGGCCGGTCAGCGCGGCGGCGTGCTTCGCAAAGTGGCGGAGATAGCGGCGGGAAACGCTTTTCGTCTCTTTTATAAGGCTTGCCGGCGCGACATAATAGAGATAGTCGTCATACATGGTGTGAAGCGTGTAAACATAGGGCACGTCGAGATGCCTCGCCACATATATGCCGAACAGTCCCATGCTGAACTCCTGATGGATATGGACTATATCCGGGTGAAAATCCTCAATGATCTTAAATCTGCTGCTGCTAAGAGGGACGGACACGCCAAAATTATAAAAGCGCTTTATCGCCTGGGCCGGACAGTGGAGCACGCCGTCGCGAAGGTAGTGACGGCGGGTATTGGGATCGGCGGAGACGATCATCACCTGATGGCCCAGCGCCTCAAGACCCTCCCTAAGGGTTTTTACGTGGGTAACGACGCCGTTTATCATCGGAAGATATGTTTCAACGCAAAGCAGTACCCTCATATATAAAACCTCACATTAGTATTTTAACTAATTATACCATACCGGAAGGTTTTGGAACAGGGGTTTTGTAAAGTTATTCTTTCAGGACGGTTTCAAAAAGGATTTGAATTTATCGGTTTTGATAGTATAATGTAAAATGAAATAGTTTATTTGGGGGTAAGAGCGTGGCCTCTGCATTCACTGTACGGCTTCCAAAGCTTGTGGACGAGTTTAAGCTTGAGACCGTTTACACTCCGCGCGACCTGTCCGGCGTCATAATAGAGACGTCGGAGGTGAACAGGCCGGGAATCCAGTTTTGTGGGTTTTATGAATTTTTTGACCCGAAACGTATACAAATAATAGGCAAGACGGAAATCGCGTATCTCCGCAGCCTGACGCCGGAGGGGATGTACTCCGCACTGGACGACTTTTTTTCAAGGAAGCCGATAGTCGCGGTGATCACCTGGAACCTGCCGGTGCCCAAGGAGATGCTGGACGCCGCCATGCGGTACAAGGTGCCGTTTTTAAGGGCGACGGAGGGCACCTCGGAATTTATGGCGGGGCTGATACTGACGCTGAACGTCGATCTGGCCCAGCGCATAACTCGTCACGGCGTGTTGGTGGAGGTCTATGGCGAGGGCATACTGCTGTTTGGAGAGAGCGGCGTCGGTAAGTCTGAGACGGCGATAGAGCTTATAAAGCGCGGCCACAGGCTTATAGCGGACGACGCGGTAGAGATACGCCGCGTTTCCAAAAGCACGCTGGTGGGTTCCTCTCCCGAAAACATCAGGCATTTTATGGAGCTGCGCGGCGTAGGTATAATAAACGCCCGCACACTTTTCGGTATGGGCGCGGTAAAGACGACCGAAAAGATAGACATAGTAATACAGATGGAACAGTGGGATCAGAACAAGGTCTACGACCGCATGGGCGCGGACGATATGAAGACGAAGATCCTGGGCGTAGAGGTTCCGCTGTTGACCATACCGGTAAAGCCCGGGCGCAACCTCGCGGTCATCATAGAGGTCGCCGCCATGAACAACCGTCAAAAGCGCATGGGCCAATACGCGGCCGCGGAGCTGATGGAGCGGCTGGGCATGCCGGAGACGGAGAACGAGCCGGAGGACGCCGATTGGGAGAGCTTCTTTTCGCTTGATAACTAAACCGGGGGTGGGGATTTGGAAGGTATCGCTGCGCTGGACAGGTTTGCCGGTGAAAACGGGATATACAGGGTACTTGGCGCGCCCATGAGCGAGTACACGAGTTTTAAAATAGGCGGCCCGGCGGACATACTGCTGGAGCCTGCCGGTATTTCGCAGCTGGAGGCGGCGCTTTCCTTCTGCCGTGAGCACGGGGTGGCCTGCCGCATTTTAGGGCGCGGCTCCAACGTGCTTGTGTCCGACAGCGGAGTGCGCGGCGCCGTCGTCAGGCTGGGCAACCGCTTTTCGGAGATGAAGCTTGTGGGGCGCGATAAGATAGTCTGCGCGGCGGGCGCTTCGCTGGCCGGGCTTTGCCGTATGGCGATGGAAAACGGGATGGCTGGCGTGGAGTTCGCCTATGGCATACCGGGTTCGGTGGGCGGTGCGGTCTACATGAACGCGGGGGCCTACGGCGGTGAGACTAAGGACGTCTGCGAGAGCGCCGAGTATA
>CAYONL010000027.1:3408-16380 GCA_964405305.1 uncultured Oscillospiraceae bacterium
TATATTGACAAAGACGGGGTGACCGGCGGCTTTGGCGCGTCGGAGCTGGATTTTTCATACCGCCACAGCGTTTTCAGCGGTGGCGGCAGATGTATAACGAGCGCCGTTTTTAAGCTTGCCCCGGGCGAAAAAACTGAAATAAACGCTAAAATGGAGGAGCTGCTGGCAAAAAGGTTTGATAAGCAGCCCATGGATATGCCCAGCGCCGGTTCCACTTTCAAGCGCCCGGAGGGGGCGTTCGCGTCGGCTCTTATTGACAAGTGCGGCCTGAAAGGTTTTAGGGTCGGTGGGGCCGGGGTCAGCGAGAAGCACGCGGGTTTTGTGGTGAACGCGGGCGGGGCCTCCTGCCGCGACGTGCTGGAGCTGATAGATAAGGTGAAAGAGCGCGTGCTCAAAGATACGGGCTTCGTGCTCGAGCCGGAAGTAGAAATTTGGGGCGAAACATAATGCGGAGGAAGACAGATGTCGTTTGCGCTGGACCTGAAAACTGAGCTTTGCGAGGCGGAGCTTAAAAAACACGAGGAGAAACACGCCTTTGCGTACGGTATGGCACTTTTTGCAAGGCGTTTTTCGGCGGAGGATATATCCTTCACCATTGCCCACAGCCTCACGGCGGAGCTTTTTAAAGAGACGATGCTTGAGCACGCGGGTGTGGAGGTCCAGATAAGGGAGACGGAGCGCACCGGCATGCTGCTTTACAACGTCACGGTGCCGGAGCGCGGCGACAGGATAAAACTGCTGGAGAGCTTTTCCCATACGCCGGGGGAGATGAGACTGCGCATCAACCGCTCCAACCTTGAGGATGAGGAAAGTGCGCCGTGTTTTTTGCGTGGGGCTTTTTTAGTCTGCGGCGCGCTTTCAGACCCGGCCAAGGATTATCACATAGAGTTCGACGCGGGCACGCTCAACCTGTCAAAGGATTTGGCGGCGCTGATCGGAGAGAACCTTGAGGCGCCGAAGATGACGGTTCGCCGCGGCTCGCATATAGTTTATTATAAAGAGAGCGAGAACATAGAGGACATGCTGACGTATATGGGCGCAATGAAAAGCACAGTGGAGCTTATGAACGCCAAAATACTGAAGGATGTGCGCAACCGCGTGAACCGACGCACCAACTGCGAAACGGCGAACATAGACAAGACGGTGGCCGCCTCAACACAGCAGGTGGAGGACATAGAGCTTATATACGCGCAAAAGGGCCGGGAGTGCCTGACGAAGGAGCTGCAGGAGCTGGCCGACATAAGGCTGGAGAATCCGGAGCTTTCGCTGCGTGAGCTGGGCGAGCTGCTGGAGCCGGAACTCACCCGCTCCGGCGTGAACCACAGACTGCGGAAGCTTTCGCAGATGGCCGCGGATATAAGGGATTACGAACAGAGCAGAGGGTGAAGACGTGGAAAAGAATAATGAGCGCAGAGAGATACTCAGGCAGCTTTTGTCCATAGGCGTGCCCATAGCGCTGCAAAATTTGATCAGCATCGGCGTCAGCTTTGTGGACACGCTGATGGTGGGACAACTCGGAGAGGTAAAGCTGGGCGGCGTAAATCAGGCCAACCAGCCGTACTTTTTCTTTGCGATGATAGTTTTCGGCCTGTCCATAGGGACGGTCGTCATATCGGCAAGGCACTGGGGCAAGCGTGAGCTGGAGCCCATGCGCGTTATAACGGGCCTTGCCATGCGCCTGTGCATCATACTTGGCGTTATCGTCAGCGCGGTGGTGCTGCTGTTTCCGGAAAGGGTCATGCGCATCTTTGCCGAAGACCCCGCCGTTATTGAGCAGGGCGTAAATTACCTGAAAATAATCGGGTGGACATATCCGATAACCGCGTTCACCGGCTCGTATCTGGTGAGCCTCCGGGCCTGCGGAGATGTGCGCGTCTCCATGTGGATATACACCATATCGTGCCTTATGAATGTGTTCTTAAACTGGATGTTCATCTTCGGAAACCTTGGCGCGCCGAGGATGGAGGTGGCGGGCGCGGCTCTTGCTACGGCCATATGCCGTCTGTCGGAGGCCGTGATGGCGTTCATCTACATGAACTTCATGGAGCACGGAATGAAGTTCAGAATAAAATATATCTTTTCCAGCGCGAAGGAATACTGGAAGCCCATGGCGCGCTTTGGCCTGCCGGTGCTTCTGTCGGAATCCATATGGGGCGTCGGCATGACGGTTCAAAGCGCCATAATCGGCAACCTGGGCGTAAGCGCGCTGGCGGCCTACAGCGTGATATACGTCATACAGGATCTGGCTACGGTGCTTATGGTGGGCTTTGTAAACGGCGAGATGATTATACTTTCCAACTTTATAGGGACGGGCGAGGAGGAGCACGCCAGAAAACTCTCAGGCACGTTCAACATGGTGGGCGTCGTATTCGGCGTGTTTATGGCGCTCGTCATATTGCTGTTGAGGCCGTTCGCGCCGTCCTTTATCGTCTGCTCGACGGAGACGGCGGAGATGATAAAGAGCATGATGTATGTTTCGGCGGGACTTATGTTTTTCCTCGCCATAAGCTGGAACATAAGCAGCGGCCCGCTCAGAGCCGGAGGAGATACTCGCTACTGCGCCGTGGTGGACACAACGGCCTTCTTTGTGTTCAAGGTTGTTATCGGCAATATAGCGGCCTTCGTGCTCAAGCTGGAGCCGGTGACGGTATATCTTATTTTGAGTTCGGATGAGTTTTTCAAAGCTATTGCTTTTTACGTAAAATATGCGCGCGGGAACTGGATGCATCACAAACTGGGCGAAAAAACCGAGCCGGAGGAATAAAATGGGATTCGTGCATCTGCATCTGCATACGGAATACAGCCTGCTGGACGGAGCCTGCCGAATAAAGGAGCTTATGCCACGGCTGAAGGAGCTTGGGCAGGACGCTGTGGCCATAACGGACCACGGCGTGATGTACGGCGTCATCGACTTTTACCGGGAGGCGCAGAAATACGGCATAAAGCCGATAATCGGGTGCGAGGTGTATGTTGCCAACCGTTCGCGCTTTGATAAAGTGCACAAGATGGACTGGAGTTACCACCTTGTCCTGCTTTGCGAGAACAACGAGGGCTACAAAAATCTTATAAAGCTGTGTTCCGCCGGGTTTACGGAGGGTTTTTACAACAAGCCGAGGGTGGATAAGGAGCTGCTGCGCAAGTATTCCGGCGGGCTTATCGCGCTGTCGGCGTGTCTGGCGGGCGAGGTTCCGCGTATGCTCACGGCCGGAGACTATGAGGCGGCGAAAAGCGCTGTGCTGGAATACAGGGATATTTTCGGCCGGGATAATTATTTTTTGGAGATACAGGATCACGGCTACGCCGACCAGAAGCGCATACTGCCCGATATGGCGCGGCTTTCCAAAGAGACGGGTGTTCCGCTGGTGGCCACTAACGACTGCCATTATATAAGCAAGGGCGACGCCAAAATGCAGAACGTGCTCATCTGCATACAGACAAACCGCACCGTAGGCGAGGAAAACGACATGGCCTTCGAGACGGAGGAGTTTTACGTCAAGTCGGAGGAGGAGATGGCGGAGAACTTTGCCTTTGCGCCGGAAGCAATAGAGAACACCGTCAGGATAGCGGAGCGGTGCAGCGTGACCTTTGAGTTCGGCAAGACAAAGCTGCCGGCCTTTTCAGCGCCGGATGGGCGCGACAACGCGGAGTATTTTGAATCCATGTGCCGGGCGGGCCTGAAAAAGTATTACGGCGAGCATCCTGATCAGAGCGTGCTGGACAGGCTGGATTACGAGATGGGCGTCATAAAGCGCATGGGCTACGTGAACTACTACCTGATAGTCTATGATTTCATCAGCTACGCGAAAGGTGTAGGCATACCCGTCGGGCCGGGCCGAGGGTCGGGTGCCGGCTCACTTTGCGCTTACTGCATAGGCATAACCGGCATAGATCCCATAAAATACAACCTGCTGTTTGAGCGGTTTTTGAATCCGGAGCGCGTCTCCATGCCGGACTTCGACGTGGACTTCTGCTACGAGAGGCGGCAGGAGGTTATCGACTACGTGGTCCGCAAATACGGCGCCGACCACGTGGCGCAGATAATCACCTTTGGGACGATGGCGGCGCGGGCTGCCATACGCGACGTGGGCCGGGCGCTTGGTATGCCGTACCAGGCTGTGGACAGGATAGCTAAAATGGTGCCCAACGAGCTGCATATGACCATAGACCGGGCGCTTACGGTTTCGCAGGATCTGAAAAACGAGTTTGACAGCGACCCGCAGACCCATGAGCTGATAGATACCGCTCGCCGGGTGGAGGGTATGCCGCGCCACTCGTCGGTACACGCCGCCGGAGTTGTCATAGCGCCGGAGCCGGTGACCGAATTCGTGCCGGTGGCAAAGCCGGATGAGTCCGTCGTCACCCAGTTTACCATGACTACGCTGGAGGAGCTGGGCCTGCTTAAAATGGACTTTTTAGGGCTTCGCAACCTGACGGCGATAAGCGATTGCGAAAAGGCCGTCCAGCGCAGCGACCCGTCCTTCGACATAGAGAAGATACCGGAGGACGACCCGGAGGTCTACCAGATGCTTTCAAAGGGCGCGGCGCAGGGCGTGTTCCAGTTCGAGTCCGCCGGTATGAGAAGCGTGCTCACAGGCCTTGGGCCGAAGTCGATAGAGGACCTGACGGCCGTAATCTCGCTTTACAGGCCGGGCCCGATGGATTCCATTCCAAAGTATATTGAAAACAGCAAGCACCCGGAGAGGGTGACATATAAACACCCGCTGCTCAAGCCGATTCTGGAGGTCACCTACGGCTGTATAGTGTATCAGGAGCAGGTCATGGAGATTGTGCGCAAGCTGGCGGGCTACTCCTACGGCCGGGCCGACCTGGTCCGCCGGGCGATGAGCAAAAAAAAGATAGACGTTATGGCGCAGGAGCGCGAGTATTTCGTTCACGGCAAGGCGGCGGAGGACGGCACGATAGAGATACCGGGAGCCGTAAGGAACGGTGTTCCCGAAAACGTCGCCAACGAAATATTCAACGAGATGAGCAGCTTTGCGTCCTACGCCTTCAATAAGAGTCACGCGGCGGCCTACGCTACGGTGGCCTACAGGACGGCGTATTTGAAATGCCACTATCCAAAGGAATATATGGCGGCGCAGCTCACCTCTGTTCTGGACAACGCCGATAAGGTAATAGAATATATAGGCGAATGTCAAAAGATGAATATAGCCGTTTTGGGCCCGGATGTGAACCGCAGCGGCATGGGCTTTACGTCGGACGAAAACGGCGTGCGCTTCGGACTACTGGCTGTAAAGAATCTGGGCAGAGGGTTTATCAAGGACTTGATAGATGAGAGAGGCAATGGCAAGTATAACAACTTTACAGAGTTCTGCAAGCGCCTTTACGGCCACGATCTCAACAAGCGGACGCTGGAAAGCCTGATAAAATCCGGCGCGCTGGATTCGCTGGGCGCAAACCGCCGCTCGATGCTGCAGGGATACGAGGGGCTGCTTTCCTCCATTGACAGCGAGCAGAAAAGCAACGTCTCCGGTCAGCTCAGCCTGTTTGGCGGGCAGTCGGCCGTCAATGACGACTACAGGCTGCCGAAGCTGGAGGAGTACGGACTGCGGGAGCGCCTGAGCATGGAAAAGGAAGTCACGGGCCTTTACCTTTCAGGTCACCCGGTCAGGGATTACCAGAGCGTGATAGATAAGCTCCATTCTCTGACGGTGGCGGAGATAAAGCAGCTGGGCTCCGACGGCGCGGACAAAAGCATACAGCTTGTGGCCATAGTGCTTACAAAGCGCATGAAGACGACGAAAAACAGCGATATCATGGCCTTTGTAACGCTGGAGGACACGACGGGTTCCATAGAGTCGCTGGTCTTTCCGCGCGTGCTTACGGAGTACGGCGGGAACATAAACGTGGGCGACGTGGTGGCGGTGGGCGCCCGCATAAGCTCCCGGGACGAGGAGGAGACAACGCTTATAGCCGACAGCTTTGTGCCTCCGTCGGATGCGCTGAGGGCTAAATCTCCGGCTCGACCCATATCGGAGCGGAGCAGAGCTTATTCCGATACGGCATCGCCGCCGACGGACAGCGGTTCCGGACGCCACGGCGTTTTTATCCGTGTGCCGTCGCTAACGAGCGCCCAGTGCGAGCGGGCTCTCAAATTTACGGCGGTGTTTCAGGGGTTGACGCCGCTGTATATTTACAGCGAGGACACAAAAAAGACTGTGCAAGCGCCGACTTCAAGGTGGGTGGACGCCGCAGTGGGCGGCGGATATATCATCAAGAGGCTGGAGCTGCTGCTCGGAAAAGACAATGTAAAGGTAAAATAGTTTACAGCGGAATGACGTGGCGAGCGAACATTCCGCTGTTTTTGTAAATATTTGTTATATAAGCGCTTATATTGAAATTTATTTGCAAATCGGATATACTTTATACATTAAAAAAGCGCAACGAAAAGGAGAACAGCATGAAGCGCATTCTTTGTCTGATCCTTTCCTTGACATTCATATTTGCGACAGCCGCGTGTGCACAGCAGGCTCCCACAGGCCTCACAAGTTCCGATGCGGAGCTTTCGTCCGTAGAGGAGAGCGTATCAGTATCCTCCGAAAGCGTCACAGAAAGCGAGAAAGAAAGCTCGTCGTCCCAGGACAGCGAGACTGAGCCGGACAGCGGCTCCTCCGCCACATCGCAACAGAGCGATTCCGTGACGGATAGTTCCTCTGCGTCCCAGCAAAGCTCATCGTCTCAACAGAGCGCGTCGTCGCAGTCGTCGGGCATACCCGTTGGCGGAAGCTCGTCGCAGCAGGAAAGCTCCTCGGAGCCGACAACTCAGCCCGGAAATCAGGCGACCAACAGCAATGAGATACGCGCCATATGGTTTTCTTTTCTTGAGTGGCAAAGCATGATGACCGGAAAGACGAAGGCACAGTTTGCGGCCAGCTTCGGCGCGGCGCTGGACAAGGCCGTCGATCTGGGCTTAAACACCGTGTTCGTACATGCCCGCTCCCACAGCGACGCGTTTTACGATTCGGATATTTTCCCCTGGTCGGTGTACGCCTCCGGAAAGGAAGGCGCCTCGCCCGGGTACGACCCGCTGGCCGTCATGATCGCCGAGGCACATTCCCGCGGGATGAAGGTGGAGGCCTGGGTAAACCCCTACCGCATAAAGGGGACCACGGACACCTCAAAGATATCCGCGGGAAACCCGGCTTACGATTGGCTGGGCACGGACAAGGTCAAGGTGGTGCAGGGCGCGGGCATATATTATAACCCGGCCGACGATGAGGTAATAGATCTCGTTGTTTCCGGCGTAAAAGAGATAGTCAGCAATTACGACGTGGATGGCATACATTTCGACGACTATTTTTATCCCACCACCGACGCGTCCTTTGACAACTCGTCATATCAGGCGTACAAAAGCTCCGGCGGGACCATGGGCCTTGCGGACTGGCGGCGCGACAACGTGAACCGGCTGGTCGCAAAGACGTACGCCGCGATAAAGGCCATAGACGGCTCCTGTTCCTTTGGCATAAGCCCCACCGGGAACATGGACAACAACTACAGCATCCTTTACTGCGACGTTTACGCGTGGCTGCGCAGCGATAAGTACATAGACTACATCTGCCCGCAGATTTATTTCGGCTTCGACCACGCCTACAGCTCCTACACTGCCGTGCTCGACCAGTACAACAGCATGATATCAAATTCCAATATAAAATTGCTCGTGGGTCTGGCCGCGTACAAGGTGGGAAAAGCCGAGAGCGCATCGGCCGGAGCAGGTGTCAATGAGTGGGTGAACAACAGCGACGTGCTGGCCAGGGAAGTGGCGGCCGCCCGGAAAAAGTCGCATTACGAGGGCTTTGCGCTCTACAGGTACGATTCGCTGTTTAAGCCAGAGGCGTCCGTTTCCGCGGCGGTGGGCAGGGAGCTTGGCAACCTGGAGGGTATTCTCAAATGAAAAAACTGTTTTTGGATAAGAAAAAACTCGCGCTGGTGCTCAGCCTTGTGTTTTGCGTCATAGTGTTGGGCGTGGGCGTGTTCGCGGCTTTTAACGGCGGCTTGCCCGGGCTTGAGGCCATAAACGCCATGGCGTCCGATAAAAGCTCGTCGGAGGTCGCGTCCTCCGAACCGGCCCCGGAGGAAGCCTCTGAGCCTGAGGAGGTTTCGGAGCCTGAGGAACCGGCGGAACCTGAGGAAACTCAGCCCATAGTTTACCGCAAGCCGGACAGGATGATGGCGGTTACGCTGACGGCGGGCGTGGATTATTTTACTGACCCCGCCATGAGCGACGCCGACATAAAGGCATCCATAGACAAGGCGATAGATGACGCGGCGGAGCTGACGGCCAACACGGTCATACTGGCCACACGGTACGGCGACACGGTGCTTTACCGCTCCGCCGATCTGCCGCAGACCAAGGTCAGCTTCGATATCCTGAACTATGCCGCGGCGAGGGCAAAGGCCAAAAACATGTACGTGTACGTCGTCTTCGACGTGCTGCTCTCGGAACAGGACGGCAAGGCCGCCATGAGCGGCACCATAGACAGGGACGTGCTCAAATCTATAGACGCCAACGTAAAACAGCTTGTACAGGGGTACGACATAGACGCGGTGCTGCTGGACGGGTACACGGTGGCCAGAGGCAGCGGCACCTACGCCGAATACGCGAAAAACGGCAACGGCATGGGCTATGAAAACTACCTTCGCGCGAACACAGAGGCGGCGGTGAGCGCGGCCTACAGCGCGGTAAAGGCGGCGGATCCCTCCGTCCAGTCCGGCCTTGCCGTGGACGCCGTCTGGGCCAACAGCGCGACAGACGCGGCCGGCAGCGCGACGGAGTCCTCCTATGAAGCCATGGTGGACGGCTGCGCCGACACTAAAAAGTTTTTGGAAGCCGGCCTTGCTGATTTTGTGGCGGTAAAATCGGACAAGTCAATAGGGAACAAGGAGGCTTCGTTTTCCGACTACATGGGCTGGTGGGCCGGTGTGACGGACGGCGCTGTGCCGCTTTATGCCTTCCAGTACTCCACAAAGGCCTGTACGGCGGAGACCGGCTGGGGCGAGCCGTCGGAGCTTTCCAATCAGGTGATAGCGGCGGAGAAGCTGGAGGGCTTCTCCGGCTCCATGTTCGATTCGCTGAAGGCGCTGTTGGATAACCCCCAGCAGTCCACCGACGCGCTCATCCTTTATCTTACGGAAAACCAGGACCCCAGCTTCCTGCTCACGCAGTTGGAAATGACGCGGCCGGGCCAGCTTTCATACTCGACCTATGAGACGAACGTACAGTTTGTCGGCGCGTCGGATATGGCTTTTCCGCTCTATATGAACGGAAAAGAAGTGACACGCGATCAAAACGGCGCGTTCTTCCTGACCATAGATCTGGAGCCGGGAGTAAATACCTTTAAGTTTGAGCACAAAGAGAAGACTATAACCTACAATATCACGCGAAACGTTCAGATCATCAAAGAGATATCGCCCATGGGCAATGTGACCATAGCGGGCGGCATGCAGATGACCGTTACGGCGGTGGCTTACGAGGGCTCCACCCTTACGGCAACGCTGGCCGGCCAGACCGTCAACATGAAACAGAGCACGGAGGCGGACGATGCGACGAACAACGACTCCACCTACAAGCAGTTCACGGGCACGCTGACGATACCGGCCTCCACCACGGCGGACCAGTCGCTGGGCAACATCGTGATAAAGGGAAGTTGGTCCACCGCGTCGCCGGAGAGCATGACGGGCGCGTTTGTTACGGTAAAGGCGAAATCTGCCAGCGGCGACCTCGTTGAGGTGGTGGCCGACTCGGCGGAGACGTTCCCGACAACCACGCTGGACGACCTGTCCGACTACGACTGTTATCCGCTGGCAAAGGGCACACGGGATTACACCGATGGGGACGAGATAGTTTACCGCAACGGCGACAAGACCTTCACCTACTTTAACCTCCAGTCCGGCCAGCGGGTGTATTCCAGCGATATAGCCACGGTATCAGGCTCCGACCTTGGCGGGAACACGATAAACGGCGTAACCGTATCGGCCAACGCCAGGTACACTAAGGTCATAATTGACATGGAGCAGCCGGTGGCCTATGTGGCGCGCTACAGTGCCGATGCGTTCACGATAGACTTCAAGTACACCAGCGCCGTGCCGGAGAACATGAATCTTTCCTGTACGCCGCTGTTCGACTCCGCCACCTGGAACGGAACAACGCTTTCGCTCAACCTGAGCACGCCGGCGGGCTTCCTGGGCTACTATGCCTATTACGACGGCGGCGACCTGGTGTTCCGGTTCAACAACCCCCAGGGCTCGGGCAGTCTGTCCGGCATACCGATAGTCATAGACGTGGGCCACAGCTCGTCAAAACCGGGCGCGCTCGGCTTCCTGTCCGCATACGGCGAGTACGAAATAAACTACGCAATGGGCGTAAAGCTATATTACGAGCTGCAGGACCGCGGCGCGACCGTGTATATGCAGGACACCGAGGGCAGCTCGCCCGACCTTGCCCAGCGTGTGGCTTATGCGAATTCCGCGAATCCGATGATCTTTGTCAGTCTGCACTGCAATTCCAGCACCACCAGCAGCGGCAGCGGCACCGAGGGCTGGTATTTCACAAGGTTCTCGGCCGGACTTGCAAGGCGGTTCGCGGCAAACGTATCCTCCGCCCTTGGAACGGAGAACCGCGGAGAAAAGATAGGCCGCTATTATGTCACAAGGGTGTCGCAGTACGCCGCGATGCTGGGCGAGATGGGCTTTGTAAGCAACGAGGACGACTACTATAAGCTCGTCCAAAGTTCCTATCAAAACGCCGTGGCCAGCGGAATAGCCGACGCCATATCGAACTATCTTGCGGCGGTGGGCGCCAACGGAAACTATGATTACGGCACGCAGTCCTCCGGTTCAGCGTCAGCCGTGCCAGACGACCCTGATACCGATGTCTCGTCCTCCAAGCCGTCGGCGCCGCCCTCATCTTCCGGCGGATCCGATACATCCGCATCTTCGTCCAAGCCCTCCGGGAACGGCAACGCGGAGTTTGAGCTGCCCTCCTCGATCTCTATGGAGGTGGGCGAGAGCTACCGCTTTGACACCGGGATGAACGACGAGCTGAATTGGTACAGCGACGACGAGTCCGTCTGTTCCATCAGCACAATGGGCCGGGCGAGAGCCAGAGGGAAGGGAAAGGCGAAAATAACCGCCGTTGATGCCGATGGAAACGAAGTGAGCTGCGTAATTACAGTTGAATAGGGAAAAGCGGGAGCCGACATCAGTTCGGTTCCCGCTTTATTGTAAAAAAAGAGCCTCCCTACCGGGAAGCTCTTTTCTGCGCTATAAAGAAATTTACTTGATTTCGACGGTGGCGCCGGCTTCTTCGAGTTTCTTTTTGATCTCGTCGGCATCGGCGGTGGAGACGCCCTCTTTGACAGCCTTCGGGCAGCCATCGACCAGCTCTTTGGACTCTTTGAGGCCCAGGCCGGTGATCTCTTTGACGGCTTTGATGACGTTCATCTTGGTCTCGCCGACATCGGTGAGGATGACGTCCCAGCTATCCTTGGTCTCGGCAGCGGCAGCAGCGCCGGCATCGGCAGCGCCAGCCACCATTACGGGAGCAGCGGCAGAAACGCCGAACTCCTCTTCGATAGCATGTACGAGCTCGGAAAGCTCAAGAACAGTGAGGGTTTTGATCTCCTCAATGAATTTAGCGGTTTTTTCAGAAGCCATTACAATTTACCTCCTGTAACGATAATTTCAAAATTGTGATTTGGACGAGAGACTTACGCAGCCTCTCCGCCGTCTTTTTCCGCGATAGCGTTGAGGGCGACAGCCAGGCCGCGAATGGTGCCGGTAAGGGCGCAGACGAGCATGGTGAGAAGTCCCTCTCTGCCGGGCAGCTTGGAGAGCTTCATGACCTCGTCCGCAGACATGGCCCTACCTTCCATGAAACCGGCTTTAACAGTAAACTTGCCCTTGGAACCTTCGGCGTATTTGCCGAGGATTTTGGCGGCGACGATGGGGTCGTCCTTAGAGATCGCCAGAGCGGTGCTTCCGGACAGAACGCCGTTCAGCTCCTCGTACCCCGCTTCCTTGAAAGCGAAACTGAGGATGGAGTTCTTTACGACGCTGTACTCAACGCCCGCTTCACGCAGACTGCGGCGCAGCTTTGTGTCGTCGGCGACGTTGATGCCGATATAATCGACCAGCACGCCCGCCTCGGCGTCTTTAAGCTTTGCTACAAGAGCTTCAACAGCTTCTTTCTTTTGCTGAAGATTTGCTTCACTTGCCAAAATGTTTCACCTCCTGTATATCGGATAAAAGAATAGCTCCCTCCGCGGAGCCGTGGAGGGAGCGAATAAACAAATATGTTCAAACACCCATCCTCGGCAGGCTGACATACGTCATTTAAACGCGAGGGCGCACCTGCTGTCTTTGGACAGCGCTAATATAATAGCAGAACGGAGAGCTTTTGTCAAGTGCGGGCGGCGATAATTTTGGCTAAACAGAGTAAAATCTAAAAAATATGTCTCACGGGCCGTGTTCGGCGCTGTCATAAAAGACTCCCGGCCTTTCCTGTGTACTTGCACCGAAGCGGCCGCCCCGGCATATACTGAATGGTAATGCGTTTTGGGGGTGGAACATTGGACCTTGCTGTTCTTTTGAATGCGCTGTCGAATCTGCTGTTTTTTGCGCTGCATATAACATCCTCCAGCTCTTTTCCAAATCCGCTATCCGCCGCCCGGGAGCGCGAGTGCTTTGAAAAAATGGCGGAGGGCGACCAAAAGGCAAGAGGCGAACTCATAGAGCACAACCTGAGGCTTGTGGCGCACGTTGTGAAAAAATACTATGGTTCCTCCTGTGAACAGGACGACCTGATATCCATAGGCACGATAGGGCTTATAAAGGCGGTCATGACGTTCGATTATAAAAAAGGCACCCGATTCGCCACATACGCGTCCAAGTGCATTGAGAATGCTATCCTAACATAGCGGCTTTAATGGAGGCTTATGATGCAAGCCAAGCTCC
>CAYONL010000028.1:0-16370 GCA_964405305.1 uncultured Oscillospiraceae bacterium
ACCGCAGCGCTCTGCCTCTTCCTTGATGGAATCGGCGGCCTGCTTTTTGGTTCCGACGAAAAGAACGGATTTGCCATCCATGGAGAGGTCGCGCACGAACATGTACGCCTCTTCGATCTTCTTAACGGTCTTCTGCAGGTCGATGATGTAGATACCATTGCGCTCCGTAAAGATGTACGGGGCCATTTTCGGGTTCCAGCGGCGGGTCTGGTGTCCAAAGTGGACGCCGGCCTCCAACAGCTGCTTCATTGATACTACTGCCATAAATATATCCTCCTTTTTGTTGATCCTCCGCCGCGGTCATCCATCCGGCGCCGCCCTTTGGGCACCTGGCGCGGAATGTCGCACAGCGTGTGGATTTGCCTGTTTTTCACAAGCTGTATCAGTATACCATACGGTATAAAGATTTTCAAGTATTTTCTATTTGAAAAATGCGGAAAACCAGTTTCGGCAGGGTTTTTCGGCGCACTGATCGGTTTTTACAAGAATAGTGTCGCACCCAATCTTCTCTATTTTGTCCCAATTTATAATTATATCATCCTCGCGCCCAAAAAGCCCGAACCACCTCGGCCTTCCAAACACCACCAGCGCGATCACCTTCTGCTCACAGGTGTCTATCAGCAGATCGTCCACACAGCCTATGCAGCACCCATCGCAGAGATTTATGACCTCTTTGCAGCGCAGTTCCGTAAGCCCGCATTCCATAAACACATCGCCCCCATAGATTTTATTCCGCGGTTTCGCCATAATTGCCTGTTCAATATTGAGCACCGTGCTCACCTGCATAATTTGGCAGAGCTTTTTTTGAATAGGCCGGTGCTCAAACGTCCATCATCTACTTGCGGGACGCACAAAACTGTGGGAATGGATGGAAACGGGAAATGTATTACAACAAGGTGGAAATATGCGGGATAAACACGGCTAAGCTGCCTGTGCTCAAAGAGAGCGAAAAGCTGGAACTGCTGAAAAAAATACGCGGCGGAGACAAGGCGGCGCGCGAAAAAATGATAAACTGCAATCTGCGGCTGGTGCTCAGCGTTGTGCAGAAATTTACGGGGCGCGGAGAGAACCCGGACGATCTGTTTCAGGTGGGCTGTATTGGCCTCATCAAGGCGATAGACCACTTTGATCCGAATCAGGAGGTGCGGTTTTCAACCTACGGCGTACCCATGATAATCGGCGAGATACGGCGCTTCCTTCGCGACAACAACAGCGTGCGGGTCAGCCGCTCCATGCGCGACACGGCCTATCGCGCCATGCAGGTGAAGGAGGGCTTTATAGCCAAAAACGGCCGTGAACCCACTATAGACGAGATTTCCCGGGAAATGGAATCTCCAAAGGAGCAGGTGGTCGTGGCCTTGGAGTCGATCGTGGAGCCGATCTCGCTTTACGAGCCCGTCTATTCCGACTCCGGCGACACCATCTATGTGATGGACCAGGTCAGCGACCGCTCCGATGACTCCTGCTGGCTGGACGAGATAACGCTTAAAGAGGCCATAATCGGGCTTTCTGACCGCGAAAAGCGAATACTCTCACTCCGTTTTTTCGCCGGAAGGACACAGATGGAGGTCGCCGGAGAAATAGGCATCAGCCAGGCCCAGGTTTCGCGGCTGGAAAAGGGCGCGCTTCAGAAAATCAAAAGACAATTGTAAAAAATTATTAATTGATTACCATCTTTTCTCGTGATATACTTTGCATATCGCGAAAGGAAGCGACATCATGAAGATTGCAAAATATCAGATGTTCTTAAGCTGTATAGGCGACCTGCTCGCGGCCGACAGCGTTCAGGCCATGAACGGCGTGACGCAGCATATAGATTCGGTCAACTGCTTTGCCCACTGTCTTTTTGTGGCGTATGTGACCTATGCCGTTTGCAGGGCGCTGCGGCTCAGGTTCCGTGAGGCGGCCCGCGGCGCTATGCTGCACGACATGTTCCTGTACGACCAGCACGACCCGCGAAACAGTCGTCTGCACCTTATCCGCCACCCCGAGTTCGCCCTACAAAACGCGGACAAGGCGTTTCCCCTGTCCGACGTGGAGCGCGACGCCATTGTGAGCCATATGTGGCCGCTGGCTATCCAGCACACACCAAAAAGCAGGGAGGCCGCAGTTGTCTGTCTGGCCGATAAATTTTGCACCATAGCCGAAATCACGCGGCTTTACAAACTTTTCCAGATCAACGAGAAAATGAAGAAGCTTCCGGAGCGTTAAAACTCCGGAAGCTTTTTTATCTGATTATTCCGCCGCCGAGCACACGCTCTCCGTCATAGAGCACGGCGCTTTGTCCTCCGGTAACCGCCCTTTGCGGCCGGTCAAACGTTATCCTGACTCCGCCGCCCGGAAGTTCGCACGCGCTGCAGGAGGCCGGAACGTGGGCATAGCGTATCTTGCAGGCAAGGCCGCCAAGATTTTGCGGCGCCTCTCCGGCAATCCAGTTAAAATTCTCCGCCGTAAGCTCGCTGGTAAACAGCTCCTCGCCTCGCACCAGCACCACTTCGTTTCGGTCGGCGTCTATCCGCCCCACAAACATCGGCTCCGGCAGGGAAAGGCCAAGGCCTTTACGCTGTCCTATCGTGTAGTGCGTTATCCCGCGGTGGCGCCCCAGCGTCTTTCCGCTTTCGTCCACAAAGTCGCCCGGCGGCAGCTCGCCCGTATTGGCGTCCAGATAGCCGGCCGTGTCCCCATCCGGTATAAAGCAAATATCCTGCGAGTCAGGTTTGTGCGCCACGGGCAGGCCCGCGCCCTCGGCCATCGCCCTTATTTCATTCTTATCCCTGTCCTCCAGCGGAAACAGCACGTGCCCCAGCATGTCGCTTGTCAAATTATAAAGCACGTAGCTCTGATCCTTTTTGTGGTTCGCGGAGCGGAAAAGGCCGTTCCCATCCGTGCGGGCGTAGTGCCCTGTGGCTATCGCGTCATAACCCAGCTCCTGCGCGCGGGCCAAAAATGCGGGAAACTTTATGTTCCTGTTGCACGCGACGCAGGGGTTCGGCGTCCTTCCGCGCAGATACTCGTCAAGAAAATTCCTTCTGACAAATCTGTCAAAAAGCTCTCTGAAATCAAACACATATTGCGGTATCCCAAGCTTTGCAGCCACAGCCACGGCGTCGGCGGCCCCATCCCATTTTTCGTCCGTTTCCGACATGCGGAAGGTGGCGCCCGCCACGTCATACCCCTGTTTAAGCAGTATAAGCGCGGCGGCGGCGCTGTCGACCCCTCCGCTCATACCGACCATAACTTTTCTATCCATCTTACGCGGCCGACGCCAGCACGTACGAGGCGACATACGCAATGGTCGGCAGCACCATCGCGACTATAAGTATCACCACCATGATTATCAGGAGCACGCGCCTTTTTTTATCGTTCATTCGCTATCCCTCCGAAATTATCACTCTGCGGGCCCGAACGCGGAGAGCGGCCACAAAATAAAATGAGCCTGCCCCATTATGTTGTCCTCGCTTATATATGGGTTCCGCCAGTATCTCGCGTCCACGGAGCCACCCCTGTTGTCGCCAAAGAACAGGTAGCACCCCTCCGGCACGTCAAAAGTACCGATATAGTCCGACTGGGAGCTTACATACGGCTCGTCCAGCTTTATCTCGTTTACATACACGCTGCCGTCTCCGTTCAACTGAACATGGTCGCCCGGAAGGCCTATAACGCGCTTTATTAGCACCTTGTCCAGCTCGTCGTTTTGGAACACAAGTATGTCGCCGCGTTCCACATTCTTTTCCGGCTCATACATACGGGTAGCGAAAAGCCAGCTATGCTCGGGTATTGTCTGGAGCATGGAGCCCGTTGGCACATAGCTGAGGAAAAACACAAACTTTATGAGCAGAACAAGCACCAGCGCCTCAAGCCCAAGGGGCAGGACCCACTCCTTCATAACGCTCTTAAACGTCAGCTTCTCCTCTTTTTCGGCCGCGATCTCCTGATCAGTGTGTTTCGTCCTGTTGTTCAACATTTTTCAGCATTTCCTTTGGTATTTCAATATATTTTCTATAGCTGGTGTGCCTGATGGCAATCAGGATTATTACAAGATCCACAACCAGCGTAAAGATCGTTCCTATTATCGGATAATGATACCACGCCACATCGAAAACATGGATCCAGCCCGTATAAACGAGCGCAAACACCGTATAGACAAAATCAAAAGCGTAGAAATATACGAGCTGGGACACGTGGCAATGCGTTCCCCTCTCATACGCAAGAAACAGAACCGCCACTATCATCCATATACCGGACGCAATATACAGCAGCTCCGGAAAGCCACTGCCCGCTCCTATTGTGGTGCTTAACAGCAGACCGATTCCCTTATATAAAAAACCCATCGCCATAAGCAAATACATGATTTTTTTAAGCATAAACGAAACAGCCTTTCGTTCCCCTGGCCCTGCGCACGCGGCCCAGGCGGAGGATGTGGTATTTTGCGATACACTTTTCCTGTATCAACAGACATTTTATTATAACACATCCTCACAAAAAGGCAAGTTAACAGAATTTGAATTTAACCGAGCCAAAAAACACGGCCCCGCCCTCCTCCGAAATTAGGGCGATCTCAATATCCCTCTTTTCCTGCCTCGCCGCGATAAGCTCCATAAGCTCCACGTATTTTGCCCCTCCGCGCCCGCTGCCGAATGCAAGCTTCCGCTGGGCTTCACCCGCCGCTCCCGATGTGAAAAGCTCTCCGGCGTTTTCAGCGGCAGCCACGGCGCAGTCGGCCCTCATCTCGCTGTCCTGCGCAAACAGCGAAAGCATTTCGTCCATATCGGCCCCACGCACTCCGCCGCCTATAATTATTATTTTGTTATGGCCGCAAAAAAGCCGGCGTCCCATTTTAAGCTCGGCGTTTTCGAAGGCGCCGCCCAGCGTCTCTCCCTCCGCCGTAAATGTCTCCGTCAGACTTTTATCCTCTTTATCGGGCGCGGCGGCGAGAAAAGAGAGCGTCCATTTTCCATCCTCCATATCTATGCCCACCGCCTGTATCAGTTCCCTGTCTCCAAGCACAGTCGCCGGCATGCATCCCGAAAGAAACAGAAGCGCCGCCAGAACCGCCGCAAGCTTACCTTTCATTTTACATTCCCCGCTCTCGCGTTGTTTACCGCCGGCCATATCAGTATAGCCGCCAGCCCGGCTACGCCCGCCAGATAGCCCGCCGCAGCCATATCTGCGTCAGTTATTACGGCGGCCAGGGACACGGCGGCCAGCGCCGTCACATTGGCCGTGATCGCGGCGCGCCTGTTCCATCCGAAAACAACGGTGAACGCCGCCGAGGCAAGCCACGCATACAGCGACACCCTTATGAACGACGTCAGTATCCATATGACAAGAAACACGCTGTCCAGCCGCTGGAGTATCCACACCCCCGCCACTGTGGTAAGCGCATAAACAGGATACTGCTGCGTTGTGCCGTAAGCCCCGAGCACCAGCGAAACTCCCAGCGCGACAAGTCCGCAGAAGGCCGCCGACAGCACGCTGTAAGAGAAAAAAGCCGTCCTGCCTCTTCCCTTTTGAAAGGCGAGCAGGAACATCAGGGCCACCAGCTCGTCGGGCCGCAGCACATATTTTACCGCCGTCTCCACCGCTCCGGAGAGCAAAAGCTTCTGCTCCATCAGCGCGCCCATGTCCGCCCTTCCCACAACTCCCGCCGTGAGCAGAAGCATGGACGCCACGAACACAAACAGCACTATGACCGAAAAGCGCGAGAGCGGCTCTATCCCAAGCTTTACCGCGTAGGCCACGGCGGAGGTGAGCAGCAACAGCACCACCAGCTCGCTTCCGCCGTAAGCCGAAACGCCCACAAATTTGGTGAAATCTATCGTTCCACCTATGGCCGACCACAAAAACAGCGCCCACATCACCGCCGAAACCGCCCTATTGGTCTTACCGCCGGCGCGCATATACATCAAAAGCGGGACCGCCAGCGCCACGTTTATGATAAGCCCCAGGGCCAGACCAGCCAGCACCGTCGCGGTGAATTTCCCGTCGGGCATGACGTCGGATATAAGGATCTGCGCGGCCCGGGAAATAAACAGCATGGCCACGATCTCAAAAGTGTCTATCTTTCTCATGATTTTCCTTCTTTATCGGGAACCGGGGAATTGCTCCCGGGCATTTCGTCTATCCTCATCGTTTTTCCACCCAGCCCTCGCCAGTTTTCCCGCCAAAACACATCTCTAAGCGCGGAAAGGCGAAACGGCGCGGCGGGCGCTGTCGCCGGCACGCCATAAGGGTTCACGGCGCAGAGGTTCATTCCCACCACGGCGGCGGCCAGCGCTATGCCATATATGCCCCAGGCGCCGCCCACCAGTATCATGACAAAGCGCAGCACCGTCACCGGCTCATAAAGCGACGGTATGACAAAAGAGCTTATCGCCGTCAGCGCCACGACCATCACCATGGGCGAGCTTACAAAACCTGCGGTGACCGCGGCGTCGCCCACCACCAGCGCTCCAATTATGCCCACCGCGTGACCGATCGGCCTTGGAAGGCGCAGCCCAGCCTCCCGCATGATCTCATACACAAAGTGCATAAACAGCGCCTCGGCCGCCAACGGAAAGGGAGCTCCCTGCGCGCTGGCCGCAATATTCAGAAGCAGGCCCTCAGGAAGCAGCTCCGGGTGAAAATTTACCACCGCTATATAAAGCCCTGGCGTGAATATTGAGAACAGAAACGAGAAATATTTGAGCACGCGGATAAAGGTGGCGTAATAGGCGCTTTGGGCGTAGTCGTCCACGCTCTGGAAATTTTCGTTGAAAAGATACGGAACGACAAGCGCAAATGGCGTCCCGTCCACCAGCACGCCTATCCTGCCCTCCGAGAGCTTGGCCACCAGCACATCGGGCCGCTCCGTCACCCCTATCCCGGAAAAAAGCGACGCCCTGCTCCTGTCAAGGTACGGCATCAGATATCCCGAATCCAGCACCACGTCGGTTTTTATAGCTTCCAGCCGCTTTTTTACCATCTCCACCGTTTTTTCAGACGCCGTGTCCGAAAGGTAGGTGACGCACACGTCCGTCTTGCTTTTCGTACCCACCTGTATCATGTCGAACCGCAGCCGTGGCGTTTTCAGCCTTCTGCGCACCATGGCGATGTTGAAGCGGATTATTTCGCAAAAGCCCTCCTTTGAGCCACGGATGTTGACCTCCGTATCCGGCTCGCCCACCGACCTTGCGGGAAAGCCCTGAACTCCGACAGCCAGCGCGCCCGGAGCACCGTCAATGAGCAGCACGGCAAAACCGGACATGACGAACCTGTACAGATCGCCGAACGTCTTGACCGTCTTCTGATCGTTGCCGAGATAGACGTTGTTCTCCGCCCAGTCCCGCAGCTTTTGCGGAGTGCAGCCCGCTATTTCCACCTGCTGCAGAGGGCGCAAAAACACCTCTCCGAACACCTGGGTGGAGAACAGCGCCTCGCACAGCACCACCGCCACCCGCTCTCCCGAGACAACAAGCTCCCTCACCATAAGGTCCGACGGCGAACCCATGGATGTTTTGATGTGCAGAATGTCGTCATCCAGCGCGCCGGTTATTTCCGCCTCGTCTTTTTCCGGCTCCGGAACCGAAAATCCCTTTTCGGAATGATATTTAAACTGATCCGACAACTTTTCAAACATAAAAAGACCCCCCTGGCCTTTTATTTTGCTTTCCGCGCCCGCGAATATGCGAAAACCGCAGTGAGCATAATAAAAGAAGTTGGGAGGTGACATTATGTTCGTGGTTTTTTTCAGAACGATAATCATCTATTTCATAATAATCGTCTGCCTCCGGATCATGGGTAAGCGGCAGCTGGGCGAGCTCCAGCCCTCGGAGTTCGTCATCGCCATACTTATTTCAAATATCGCCACGCTCTCCATAGAGGACACGGACATACCTCTGCTGGGCGCGGTCGTGCCGATAATAACTCTGATGAGCGCCGAAGTCATCCTTTCCGCTATAACCCTGAAAAGCAACAAAGCGCAGGTTTTAGTAACCGGAAACCCGGTGGTCGTCATCCGCAACGGCATGATAGACCAAAAGCGCATGCGCGAGCTCCGCTTTTCCATAGAGGATCTTATGAGCCAGCTCCGCATAAACAACATTTTCGACGTGCGGGAGGTGGCCTGGGCCATAGTTGAGACAAACGGCAAGCTGACGGTCTACCAGAAATTTGAGTCCCGGCCCGTTACGGCGGGAATGTTATACCTGTCCCCCGAGGGGCAGCAAAACACCCCGCCCATGGTCCTAATCAGCGACGGCGTGCTCATGCCCAAGACGCTGGAGGTCTGCAATCTGACCCGGAAATGGCTGGACAACACCCTCGCCGACAACGGGATCGGGCTTTGCGATGTGTTTCTTATGACCTGCGACCCTTCCGCGCAATATTTTCTTGTGAAAAAGGATGGCTGTGATAAAAAATGACAAGAGTTATTTTGGCCTGCGTTCTCGTTTTAGCCATGGTGTGCCTGTCCCTGTGGGGACTGTACATTTTAAAAACCTACAACGACGAGCTCACCCGCGATATAGACGCCCTGTCCGCCACCGCTGAGCTTGGAGACAACAAAAAGACCGCCGAGAGTGCCCGTCAGTTAACCGAAAAATGGGTGGAGCTCCACCACACATTGTGCAGATATGTACGTCACACGCAGCTTGATCAGGTCACCCTCGCCATGGCCAGACTGGAGCCTTTGGCACTCCATGGCGAGATCGGTGAACTTACCGCCGAACTCAACCGCTGCAAAATACTTTTGGATGATATTTGGGATTCCGAGCGTCCGCTCATACGCAACATAGCGTGATCAGATATCCGCTACGTAGTCCTCCAGCACCTCAAAAAACGATGTGGCGCCCACCGAATTTCTGCGACAGAGTTCCGCAAAGCCCTCCGCAACAGCCCTTATGGATGAGATGTCCAGGTACCCTGTTTGTGTGCCCTCGTCATCTGTCAGGCACACGCCGTAAAGAGTTGTCTTGCCGCTGTCCTCAACAAATACTTCATTTTCTGTTACAATGTATTTCGTCATAAGTCCTCACCTCAACAACACAGTGATTACATTGTAATCATATACTTTGTCGGATTTTGTCGCATTATGGTACTGCGTCTAAATTATTATATTTTATCACCAATATGAAAATTTATTATTAGTTGTTAACAATGCGCTATACTAATAAGCACTCCTTTTCTAATGCATAAAGTATTCGACAATATAAAAAGCGGCTCAACGCCGCTTTTCATCTTTATTCAACTGTCATTTTTATCTCTGTTTTGCTCGTACCCAGGCTCTCCAGCGTTCCCGGGTCAAAGCCCTCAAAAACGACCTCGACCGTATACTCTCCCGGCTCCGGTACGTCGTCAAGCCCGTCCCTTTCTATGTGCTGGTTCGGAAAAATATAGCCGCTTTCGTATATCTTGTTGCCGTCCAGCAAAAAGGTGACCGTCATCAGACAGGTGTTTTTTGGCGGGTTCTCCATCATAAAATCGCCCTCGCCGCCCTGTACGGTTACCTCGCCCTTTATTCTGTAGCTGAGCACTCCCTCCGGGTTTTGCGCCCCGGAATACTTTTCTCCGTTTATCATGCCCTCTACCGCGGCGGGATCCGGCTCCGCCTCCGTCACTACGGCGTATCGGTTTTCGTCTTTTCCCGACATGCTGCTTATCATGAATATCGCCACGGCTATCGCAGCCAGCAGGATGATCGCCCCCACGACTATGACAGGCGCCCTGCTTTCCTCTTTCCCATACCCAGCCATACAGCCACCTCGTTTTACATGCTACACAAATTTTTACATATGCTATTATACCAAAAAAAGTATTCGATTACAACGTCTGCTTTGCAAAACGGAGAAAGCGCCCGCCAAACTTGAATACGCAGAAGTTAAATGTTAATATAATGTCGGAATCAAGCGGAAAACCGCTATTTTATTGGAGGGGATCGCTATGAAAGAACTAAAGGGAGCTTGCATCATCGGTCAATCCGGCGGACCTACGGCCGTCATTAACGCGTCCGCACTGGGTGTCATCCAGACGGCGCTTAAGCACGACTGTATCACCCAGGTGCTTGCCGCCGAACACGGCATCCGCGGCATACTTGACGACCGGCTTTTCGATTTTGGGCTTGAGGACCCCGCCGAGGTGGAACTTATGAGGAACACGCCCTCCTCCGCCATCGGCAGCATACGCTACAAGCTCAAGGACAGCAGCGAGGACGAGACGGATTACATCCGCCTGCTTGAGGTGTTTAAAAAGCACAACGTCCGCTACTTCTTCTACAACGGCGGCAACGACTCTATGGACACCTGCAATAAAATATCCAAGTATATGCAGAAGGTCGGTTACGAGTGCCGCGTCATGGGCATCCCGAAGACCATCGACAACGATCTGGTCGCCACCGACCACTGCCCCGGTTATCCTTCCGCCGCAAAGTACATAGGCACCTCCGTAGCCGAAATAGTGCGCGACACTAAGGTCTACGACAAGGGCCCGATAGTCCTTTTGGAGATCATGGGACGTCATGCCGGATGGCTGGCCGCCGCCTCGTCTCTTGCCCGCGTCTCCGGCGAAGGCCCCTCCCTTATCTATCTTCCCGAGGTTCCTTTTGACATGGATAAGTTCCTTAAAGACGTCACCGACCTCTGGAACAAACAGAAATATGTCATCGCCGCCTTCTCGGAGGGCATACGCGACAAGGATGGCAAGTTCATCAGCGAGTACGGCAGCGACCTTGCCCAGCACACCGACGCGTTCGGCCACAGCCAGCTTGGCGGCCTTGCCTCCACTCTGGCCCAATACTGCGGCAACTACAACGGAATAAAGACCCGCCCCATAGAGTATTCGCTTCTCCAGCGCTGCGCCGCGCACTGCGCCTCGCAGACCGATATAGACGAAGCCTACCTCGCCGGCAAGACCGCCGTTGACGCCGCCGTTTCCGGCATCACCGACAAGATGGTCGCCTTCAAGTGCTCCCGCGACGGCGGGTACAAGTGCGAGATGGAGCTTATAGGCCTGACCGAAGTTGCCAACGCCGAAAAAGCCATACCGCGCGAGTGGATAAACGAGGAGGGCAACAACGTCTGCGACCAGTTCATAGACTATGCGCTCCCGCTCATTCAGGGAACCCCTGTTATCCCCACCGAAAACGGCATGCCTCGTTATCCCCGCCTCAAATACAAGATAGCCAAATAACTACCTCGCATTCATGACAGGAGAATACGATGAAAAATTGCTTTTGTTTCTTTGATTCCGCAATTGGCCGGCTGGGCGTGGCCGAAAGGGACGGATTTATAACCGAGGTGATCCTTCCCGGCGGCCAGCTTCCCAAGGACGCCGAGATAGCTGAGACGCCGCTCCTTCAGCAGGCCATAGTCCAGATAAACATGTTCCTTGAGGGACGCAGCAGCAAATTCGACCTTCCGCTCTCTCCTGAGGGCACCGACTTTCAAAAAGCCGTGTGGAGCGAAATAGCAAAGATACCGCCCGGCGAAACAAGAACGTACAAGAACATTGCGATGGCTATAGGCAAAGAGCACGCTACCCGTGCCGTCGGTTCCGCCTGTCATCAGAATCCGATCCCGATCATCATCCCGTGTCACAGAGTGCTGGGTGTTGGCGGCTCGCTAATCGGCTACAACGGCGGATTGGAGCTGAAGGAAAAGCTTCTCAACTTTGAATCCCTGATACGTCCCGCCCCTGTGCAGCTCTTCGCATAATTATTTAAAGCTCCGGCATCTGTTGCCGGAGCTTTATTCTTACAAAAAACGGCTCTCCACATTTCTGAGGAGAGCCGTTTATCATATCAAACTGTCAGACAAAGCGGGCGGGGTTGATGCGCACGCCGGGGCCCATGGTGGCGGAAACCACGCAGGACTTGACGTACTGGCCCTTCGCCGCGGCCGGCTTGGCCTTAACTACGGCGCCCATAAGGGTGTCGAAGTTCTCCTGCAGCTTTTCGGTGCCAAAGGAGGCCTTGCCTATCGGGCAGTGGATGATGTTGGTCTTGTCGAGACGATACTCGATCTTACCGGCCTTAGCCTCGGTGACGGCCCTGCCGACATCGGGAGTAACGGTTCCGGCCTTCGGGTTAGGCATAAGTCCGCGGGGTCCGAGGATCTTACCGAGACGGCCCACTATACCCATCATGTCGGGCGAAGCGATGACCACGTCGAAATCCATCCAACCTTCGGACTGTATCTTCTGCATATACTCCTCGGCTCCAGCGTACTCGGCGCCGGCGTCAAGAGCATCCTGAACCTTGTCGCCCTTGGCGAAAACGAGCACGCGGACCTTTTTGCCGGTTCCGTTGGGAAGCACGACGGCGCCGCGGACCTGCTGGTCGGCATGGCGGGAGTCAACGCCCAGACGGATGTGGCACTCTATGGTCTCGTCGAATTTCGCGGTTGCGGTTTTGGTGCAGATATCAAGGGCCTCTCCGGCCTCATAGAGCTTCGCGCGCTCAATGAGCTTCGCGCCCTCTATATATTTCTTTCCGTGTTTCATTATTTACAACTCCCTCCGTCAGTCTTCGACGACAATGCCCATGCTGCGGGCAGTGCCGGCGATCATGCTCATCGCGGTCTCAATGGAGCCGGCGTTAAGGTCGGGCATCTTGGTCTCTGCGATTTTGCGAACCTGTTCGGAAGTTATCTTGCCAACCTTGGTCTTGTTCGGAACACCGGAAGCCTTGTCCAGTCCGGCGGCTTTCTTAATGAGCACGGCGGCCGGCGGAGTCTTGGTGATGAACGTAAAGCTGTGGTCAGCGTAAACAGTGATAACTACAGGAATTATTGTGCCAATATCGGCTTTGGTGCGCTCATTAAAATCTTTCGTGAACGCCATGATGTTGACGCCGTGCTGTCCCAGAGCCGGGCCAACAGGCGGTGCAGGAGTGGCCTTTCCGGCCGGTATCTGAAGTTTGATCAAACCGATCACTTTTTGAGCCATTGATAAAACCTCCAACAAATTACGTGGTTTCACGGGGCCGATGATTATATTTCGACTCCTCCCACACGCGGAATTCCGCGTTCGCCAGCCTTACGGCCGACTTCCCCAAAAAGAATTCATTCCTTGGGCGACGCCTGCTCAAGCTCAAGCTCTACGGGCGTGTCCCTTCCGAACATGGATACGACGACGCGAACCTTGTTGTTCGGCACGTCTATGGATTCGACCTTTCCCTCAAAGCCCTCAAGCGGGCCGGCGATTATGGTCACCATATCGCCCAGGGCATAGCGGAGCTCAACGCTCCTGCTGCCTATTCCGAGGGAAGCCACTTCCTCATCCGACAGCGGAACCGGTTTTGACGCCGGGCCCACAAAGCCGGTGACGCCGCGCGTGTTCCGCACGACATACCATGACTCGTCGGTGAGTATCATCTTCACCAAAACATATCCTGGAAATATTTTGCGCTCCACTTCGCGCTTTTTGTTGTCCTTGACTTCTACAACCGTTTCTGTCGGCACGCTTACGTCAACAATAAGATCGTGAAAACGCGGGTTCTCTACGACTTTTTCAATATTTCCGGCCACTTTGTTCTCGTAGCCCGAATACGTATGGACAACATACCATTTAGGAGTTTCAGCCATAAATTATTCCTTTCGCTAGGACGCGATCAAGAGCCGAAGAACAGCCTCACCAGCAGACCGAAAGCATAGTCGATCACGCTGATAAGAACGGACGACAAGATGACTGCGACGATGACAACTATCGTATTGTGGATCACCTGATTTTTGGTGGGCCAAACGATCTTCTTCATCTCGCCGGTCATGTCTTTCCAGCTGCGTCCAATTCTTTGGAAGAAAGACGGCTTCTTCGCGACATTTTCGTTAGCCACGGCGGATACCTTCCTTCCTTACTTCGTTTCTCTGTGGAGCGTGTGTTTCCGGCAGAACCTGCAGTATTTCTGCTTCTCTATCCTGTCCGGGTCGTTCTTTTTGTTTTTGTTGGTCATGTAGTTGCGCTGCTTGCACTCTGTGCAGGCAAGGACGATTTTGACTCGCATTGCGGCACCTCCTGATTTTCAGAAAATTTGGCATATCCGAAATATGCCAGTTTGCCTCCCTCGTAAAGGACGCTGATTTTTATGCGCAAAAAAATAAACCCTTTTAGAGGTGTCTATACTATACCATAGCGGCATGTACCTCGTCAAGCGTTTTTTTGATTTTGTTTATATTTATTGACAAATAATATATGGCGCGGCGTTTTGGCGCAAGTGAAATATTGTCTGACATAAATAAACGCGCCCGTGGCAGATTATAAATACCGCTGCCCACGACAGCAGCGCGCATTGGAGGAAAAAACATGAAACGTTTACTACATGTTCTAAGATCCGCGCTGTGCATATCCGTTTGCGCGATCATGGGCCTTGCGCTTTATTTACAAAATTCACTGCCCGACAAATATTATATCACAGAAGGGGAACGTTTTTCAATAGCGTCCTCCGGCATTTTTTCGGTCAGCGCGGTATATGAAGGAAGCCTTGCGGAGGAAGCCTACGCCAGCGCCGGCAACACCTACACCGTCGGGCTGCGGCTTCCGGGCGGCATATCCGTCAAAGAGGTCGGCGTCGAGGTGGTGGACGACACCACCGTCCTGCTCGGCGGCGCGCCCTTCGGCATAAAAATGTTCACCGACGGCGTGCTTGTCGTCGGTATCTCGGACATCCTCTCCGAAAACGGCATGGCCTGCCCCGCAAGGACCTGCGGCCTTTGCGAGGGCGACATACTCCACACGGTCGGCGGCGTGGAGGTGCGCACCAACGAGGACGTCTCAAAGGTAGTCTCCTCCTCCGACGGAAAACCGCTGGAGGTAGTTTATACCCGCGGAGACGCCACCAGAAAAGCAACGCTGACCGCGGTCAAGATGGCCGACGGCACCGGCTACCGCGCCGGACTGTGGGTCCGCGACAGCTCCGCCGGCATAGGAACCATAACTTATTATGACCCCACCTGCGGCGTTTTCGCCGGCCTGGGGCACGCCGTCTGCGATGTTGACACCGGGGAAATAATGCCGCTTATGAGCGGGGAAATAGTCGGCGCGGCCATAACTGGCGTAGTTAGAGGCGAAAGCGGCTCGCCCGGCGAACTGCGGGGCGTTTTTCTGGATGGCGCCAGCTCCGGCACGCTAAGGATAAACAGCCAGACCGGCGTATACGGCTTTTCCGCCGGCTTTGCGTCGGACGGGCGGCTTGTGCGAACGGCGGCAAAGCAGGAAATACGTGAAGGCCCCGCCACCATCGTTTCCACCGTATCCGGAAGCAGGCCCGAGGAATTTGATATCGTAATTGAAAAAGTGAATCTCTCCGACAAAAACCCCACAAAAAATCTCGTTGTCCGGGTGACCGACGAGAACTCGCTTTTAAAGACCGGCGGCATCGTTCAGGGCATGAGCGGCAGCCCCATCCTGCAAAACGGCAAGCTCGTGGGCGCGGTGACCCATGTTTTCGTAAACGACCCGGCGCGCGGATACGGTATTTTTATCGAAAATATGTTGGAAACGTCCAACGGACTCGGCGACGGCCGGTAATCGGCAACATTTTATGACAACGGATCGCGGTTAAAATGGTTCAGCAACAGCCTTTTTCCAATTTCCTTCGACCGGGTAATTTTTGTTTTACATTCAAAATTACAAGATTTTTTTATGCTTACACCCCGTTTTTGTCGCATGTAATAGATTTTATATTCAACCTTGTCAATATTGCACAATTTTTGCTTCGCTTTTTTTACGCTCTCAGTAGGCAAAATTTCCTGTTAAACTCTTGACACTATGGTAATATTTGGGTATTATTTGTGTCAGGGAGAGAAGTACTTCACAAAATTTGCCGTCGCTTACCGCACAAAGCTGTCGGTAATCCCCAAACAAACACCAGTGCGGAGAAATGATTGACATCATGGATAAAAAAATGAAAGTATTGATTTCCGATGACAGCAACGATTTTTGTGAGACCTGTTCCACCCTGCTTTCTTCTTATGGCTTTGATGCCATCAGCGTACCGAAGGATGGCCGCAAACTGCTTGAGGCCATCAACAAAGAGCGGCCCAACGTGGTGCTTTGCGATGTGTTTATGAAGCAGCTGGACGCGCTGGCCGTTATTAACGCCGTCCGAAGCAAAAAGAATGAAAACCAGCCCCTGTTCATGGTCATGAGCGCGTTTGACAACCCCGTCCTGGAGCGTGAGATCATGTTGTCCGGCGCCGTTTACTTCTTCCTCCGTCCATTCGATATGGATATCCTGGCCGAGCGCATCGTCCATCTGCTGGGCATTGAAAACCGCCGCCGCAGCGACCCCGTCGTTCCCGTCACCACGGAGCCGGACATAGAGATAATAGTTACCGACATCATCCACCAGATAGGCGTTCCCGCGCACATCAAAGGTTATCATTATCTCCGCGAGGCCATAA
>CAYONL010000029.1:0-16335 GCA_964405305.1 uncultured Oscillospiraceae bacterium
CCTGACCACTGACTCCTGACGTACCAGGCGGTGCGGGAACGATAGCCCCTTTAGTAGAAATGCGCCGCAGGCACCTCGGGAAACACAAGGAGCCTTGAAAATCGCGGTCGGCAAATTACCGGCCTGTGGGCGTTCGCGGCAAACGCCGCCCATTTGGCGCGCCGAAAAGCTCCGCCGCTACTTTTTCAAAAGGCCGTCTATCCCGCCGAACACTATACGCTTTACCAGCACGCGCTCCTCGCTGGTGGACGGAATCAGCCCATGAATAAATTTTTCGGCGTAGTAAAACTCCATGGAGGTTATATAGTCCCACAGCAGGAGGTATTCGTGGTCCTCAAGCGCGCGTCCGGAACGGAAAAACGCTTTCGCTATGCGCAAAAATTCCTTGGCGCGCGGGTTGGCGGAGGTGGGGTCAAACCCAAAGGTGCTGGTGTAGGAGATGTAATAAAGCGTGCTCTCCGGGTCGGCCAGGAAGCTTTCCATCATCCTGTCCCAGATGTCCTGAGGCGAAAGGCCCTGTTCCACCAGCCGGGCCGCCTGCTCCATGCGCGGACGGTCGAACTGCTCGGCGGCCCTGTCCAGCAGGTTGCGTATGCTGGTGAACCGGTTGAATATGGTAGCGCTGGATATGCCGCAGGAGGCGGCTATGCGCTTTGACGACACGTAGGCAACGCCCTGCTTCGCGCCCATATGGGTGACAGTGTCAATAATTATGCTGTTTATATCGCCCAAATCTCTGAATCCCACTATAAATCACCACCACATCAAATTATATAGTATAATTTGGCTGCGTCAAGCGGCTGGCGCAAACTTGGGCGCAAAGTTTGTAGAAAATCTTGACAAAGATGTTTATTGTAGCCAATATATTAGGTATAAACGATCGGAGAGGCCGATCAATAAAAGGCTGGGTCAATATGGAGAGTAGTGGCCGGGCCTTTTTTTGACACGCAAGCCGGATAACAACAGAATAAGCACGGTGGGTGACCGTTTCGCAAAGCTATAGGGGCCGTTTTTGCGGTCAGCCAGCTGCACAGTGAGGAAAACGCGAAGCCGTACCAGAGTCGGCAGAGCGTTTTCTTTTTTCCCGTTTTTGCCGGAGCCTTTTCCGGATAAATACAGCCAGACAACATAAAAAGTTTGAGGAGAACAACATGAAAAAGTTTTTAGCTGCGTTTTTGGCGCTGATTCTGATGGCAACTCTGCTCGGTTCCGGCGCGGTAATTTCCATGGCGGCAGATCCGACCGCCAAAATCAATGGCACCAGCATAACTATGCCAACTGCGGCCAATCCGTATGTCTGGGGGACAAATACGGTGGATGCCGGCACGGCGGTCGCCACGGAAGGCGAATTGGGGTCGGGTTACACCTGGTATGTAGAGTATGTAAATGGTAATTACAGCCTTTATCTTAGAAACGCAACGCTTGAAAGCATAGCGCTCACCGGCAATTGGACTATATACGTTGGAAGCGACACTGTCAGTTCGGTGGGAGACGGCACCGCGAAAGTCGCCATACAATCGAGCGATTACGGCCGACTGACGATGGTCATAGACGGCGACCTGACCGCCACCGGAGGCGTATATGATGGATCTGAAACTTCTGCAGGCATAAAGTCAGGGTATCAATGCAATATAACCATAAGCGGCTCCGGCAAGCTGACCGCCGGAGGCGCGACTACTAAGTTTGGTATATCGTCAGGTGGAACTCTGTACGTAAGCGGCTCGGTCGAGATCATTGCCAACGGAAGCCTTAGAGGCATAGACTCGACTTCCGATATGACCATAAGTGGCTCCGGCGACCTGACCGCCACCGCAGGCGCGGCTGGAGCCAATACAACTTCTGCGGGCATATATTCGTTTAAAAATATGACCATAAACGGCTCCGGCAAGCTGACCGCCACCGGAGGCACGACTACTGAAATTGCTTCGCGCTCGGCAGGTATATATGCAGTGGATGGCCTGACAATAAGTAGCTCAGGAGAAATAATCGCCACCGGAGGCGCGACTAATATGGGAGGTTCGCCCTCGGCAGGTATATGCGCAATTGAAAAACTGACAATAAATGGCTCAGGAGAAATAATTGCCACCGGAGGCACGACGAGTGGGTCTGCCTCACACTCTATAGGCATATGGGCGGTGGGAAACAACATCAGCATAGAAAAGGCCAAAGTCACGGCCAAGGGAAATACAGCCACCGGAGCAGGCTCCGGCTCCTTCGGTATTTATGGCGAGTACGATGTATCCTTTACCAATGGGGCGTCCATCAGGGTGCTGGGTGGAGCTGAAAGCTCGGGATCAATGGGTATCCAGGTTAACACAGTGACCATCGACGGCTGCAAAGCCTTCTTCGCCACAGGTAGGAGATGCGCCGTGTACAGCGGTTATAGCATGACCTGCAATGACGATGTGGTCGGCTCCGAGGATTATAATGCCGTCTCCGGCAGCGTTGCGGCGGAGGCGAAGCAGCCTACCGGAGACATCGTTTATTACATGTATATTGGCGACGTCATAGCCCGCACAGTACAAAGCAGAGTTCTGGAACCCGAACCAGAAAGAACCGGCACACATGTTGTGAAAGAGGAGAACGTGCCGGGCGACAACTTCTCGGTGGGCGTGCGCCTGCCGGAGAGCAATGTCGCGGCCGAGGCGGTGGAGGAGAACCCCAACACCGGTTTACGCTTCTTCTGGTAAGATAACTCCGCGTGCCTAAAAGCGGCAATATTTCTTTCGCAAACACGAAAACGGCTCCGTGCTTTAAAAAGCGCGGGGCCGTTTAGTCATTAGTCGATAGACGCTAGACATTAGTAGAACGGGTACAGGAAAACGGCAGACTCAGACGTTGGATTTCCGCTAATTTTTAAAATGGGCGTTCGTCCGAAGGCTCAATGTCCCGCGCCGCCTGTGGCGGAGAAAGCGGGGGTGTGAGCAGGAAAAAACAACGAGCGATGCGAAGCGCTTCAAGCGAGCAGCGCGACTATGTTTTTGACCGTCCTTTCCGATCGCCCCCTTAAACCCCTTCGGGCGCCACCTTCAAAAATTAGAGGGAATCTTTAAGGGGGCATTCCGCTGCCCCCGAGCCCCTTCGGGCCACTTCAAAATATAGTGTGAATCTTTAAGAGGGCTTACGTTCCTGCGCCGCCAGTCGGGCCGCCTGCTTCACGCGCTGGCGGCACAAAAAACCGCCCCGCATCCGGCGACGGACACAGGGCGAAAGTATGCAGAGCATGCGGCGTTATTTATTCGGCGGACATTACGAAGTAATACACCGGCTGGCCGCCGTAAACCAGCGTGACCTCTATGTCGGAGGGGAGCTTTTCGCGCACGGCCAGCTCCACGGCCTTCGCCTTCTCCTCGGTGATGTCCTCGCCGTAGTAGATGGTGATGAAGCCGGTGTCCTTTGTCGCCATGGTTTTGGCCAGGCGGGCGCAGATCTTTACCATGTCGCGGCCGGTGTAGGTCAGCTTGCCGTTGAGCATGGCCAAAAGCTCGCCCTGCTTTATCTTCCTGCCGTCAAAGTCGCTGTCCCGGGCGGCGAAGGTCACCTGCCCGGTGCTCACCTTGGCTATGGCGTGGGTCATATCCATCTGGTTTTTGGAGGCGCTGGCCTCTGGGTCGTAGGAGAGCATGGCGGTTATGCCCTGGGGCACGCTGCGGGTCTGGAGCACCAGCGCCTTGCGGTCGGCCAGCTTCGCGGCCTGCTCGGCGGCCATGATGATGTTTTTGTTGTTGGGAAGAACGAAAACGGTCTTGGCCGGGGTGGCCTGTATGGCGGCGAGTATGTCGTCGGTGGAGGGGTTCATGGTCTGCCCGCCGGAGACGACGTTGTTGACGCCCAGGTCTTTAAAAAGGCTGTGCATGCCGGAGCCGGCCGCCACGGCCACAAAGCCGTACTCCGTGTCCGTGTCCACGGCGGCGTAGGGGAACAGCTCCTCGGCGGTTTTCTGCTCCGGGGCCGGCTGGGCGGCGCCGCCGCTTATCGCCGTGTGCTGGTTGCGCATGTTCTCTATTTTTACGGTGTAAAGCGTGCCGTAGGCCAGGGCTTCGTGCAGCACGTTTCCAGGGTCGTTGGTGTGCACGTGCACCTTTATTATGCTGTCGTCCTCCACGAACACCAGCGAATCGCCTATGGATTCGAGGTAGGCGCGGAAAGCCAGCGCGTCCCTGGCGTCGGGCGCTTTGTCTATTATACATTCGGTGCAGTAGGTGAACTTTATCTCCTGGTCCGAGGCGCCGGCCGCGCTTTTTGTCTCGGTGGTCTCAATGGGCGTGACTATGGCGGGGTGCGCCGCGGATTCGATTATCTTGCCGTCCTGCATAAAGCTCATCATGCCCTCGAGTATGACCACAAGGCCCTGCCCGCCGGCGTCGATCACCCCGCTCTTTTTGAGCACGGGCAGCATGTCCGGCGTCTTGGCAAGGGTCTCTTTGGCCTGCTCCAGTATCGCGCCGAAAACGGCCCTTACGGAGCTGTCGCGGGCGGCCACGTCGCCGGCTTTTTCGGCGGCGCAGCGGGAAACGGTGAGTATGGTGCCCTCGGTCGGCTTCATGACGGCCTTGTAGGCAGCCTCCACACCCATGGCCATGGCGGAGGCTATGTCGGCGCCCGTGGCCGTCTCCTTGCCCTGCAGGCCCTTTGCGAAGCCGCGGAAAAGCAAGGAGAGTATGACGCCGGAGTTGCCCCTCGCTCCGCGCAGCAGGGCGGCCGCGGCCACCTTTGCCACCTCGGAGACGGGCTGGTTGTCCAGCTTCTCCAGCTCGCGCGCGGCGGCCCCGATAGTCATGGACATGTTTGTGCCTGTGTCGCCGTCCGGCACGGGAAAAACGTTGAGCGAGTCCACCATGGACTTTTTGTTGGCGATATTGTTTGCTGCGGAAATAAGGGCGTCGCGCAGCTGGTTACCTGTTACCAAATGTCTCCACTCCTTCAGTAAATCTGCGGCTCATCATATCGCCGCGTCGCTTTCCGCCCTCATGCCGTCAACATAGACGTTGACCTTGGAGACGGAAAGGCCGGTGGCGTCCTCCACAACGAAGCGCACCCTGTTGACGATGCTCTTGACTATCGCGGAGACGTTGACGCCATAGGAGACGATGATGTGCAGGTCGATGACGAGCTTGTCGCCAGCCTCGTGCACGCGCACTCCCTTGTCCGGCGGGTCCTGTTTGCTTATGAACGAGCGGAGGCCCTGTTTTGCGGTCGTCACGACCATTTCCGAAACGCCGAAGCACTCGGAAGCTGCCCGTCCCACGAGATTTGCAAAATAATCCGGTGATATCGTAATGCTGCCAAGACTGTTGTCCAGTCTGATCATCGGTATCCCTCCTGTTTCGTTTGATATATGTAATGGCGTTTTTTGACGCCTTCCACAAGTTGGCCGTATCAAAAGGCCAGTTCAATATTATACCATAATCCGGCGCTAATACAAGAAGTTTGTGATGTACGGCGAATGAATATTTAATAAGAGACTATCGCCACTGCAATATGTTGTAGAAAATATCGCTTTCCGTGGGCTCCACGTCGAAATAGAAGGAGCGGGAGTACACGAAATCGCCGTGCCGATAGACGAGGGGCGCAAACGGCGTGACGGCGTAGAAGGTTTCGTCGAACTCCTCGAAGGAGGAGCCGCCCGAGTGCAGCTCCAGCCACGTCTGCGCAAGCTCGTCGCTGGAAACAAAGCCGTAGCAGGCCTCTCCGTCGGGGGCTATCAGCGGGGAGATATCCATGTCGGCGGATATTTTCGTCTCGGCTATGTAAAGCTCGGTCGCGCCGTTTTCCACCGCCAGAAGGTAGGCCTGATAGGAATACTCGATGACGTTCACGTCCACCCCTATCTGAACCAGCATGGTTTTGATGGCGTTGGCGGCGGCCACCTTCGCGGAGCTTTCCCCGTTTACCGCCAGATCGAGGGTTATCCGCTGGCCGTAGTAGCCGTACACGCGGTAGCCCTCCTCGTCCCGGTCGTCGTAGCCCAGCTCGTCCAGCAGCATGTTGGCGCTCTGCGGGTCAACGGCGCGGGTGGCGTCCGCCGCCTCGTAAAAAGCGGGGTTGAACACCGAGGGCGCCGCCGCCGCGTTGCCGCCGTAAACGTCTTCCGCAAGGCTTTCCCGGTCTATGGCCAGCTCCACCGCCCGGCGGAATTTTGTGCTGTTCGTAAAGCCGACGTGGCTGTTCATCCCGAGGTAGACAAGGTTGTTCAGCGCCACCGGGTTCGTGCCGCCTATGGAGGACATGGAAACGGAGGTGGGGTCGTCTATGAACACGCAGTCGTAAACGCCTATGCGCGTCTCCTGCAAGAGCATGGAGCTGTCGGTCATGGCGACGAGCCGTATGGTGCCTATCTGCGCGTCCGCCGTGTTGCAGGAGAGCGTGAGCCCGTCCTCCGAAAGCGTGTAGCGCCCTATTCCCACCGGGTCCTCGACCGTGCCGTACTCTATAATAGGGAAGGTCAAGAGGTTGGCGAAGTATCTGTCCGCCGCCAGCAGCGTGACCTCCAGCGTGTAGTCGTCCTTTACCACCACGTTGCCCACGGCCCCAAGCGAGCTTGCGTAATACGTGCCCTCGGTCATGGCGCGGAAAAAGGAGTAGCGCACGTCGTAGGCGTCGTACTTTTCGCCGTCGGGAAAGGTGATGTTGCCGGGGATCGTTATGGTCCAGACCACGTGGTCCTCGCTGGATATCTGCTTTGCCATCACCTTTTCATAGCTGTAGTCCGCCTTTAGCCGCACAAGAGGGTCGTACATGAGCCCGCAGATATACCGGTTGACGGTGGTGGCGGCCCGGAAAGGCGAAAGCCCGTCCTCCGGGTCATACGGTATGCTGATGGAGCTTATCGCGTCGAACTCAACTCCGGCGCCCGCGGAGGACTGAGACGGCGCGGCGTTTATGGTCTGCTGGGCGGCGGATTCGGTCAGGCCGGGCAAAGCGCCGCGGCAGCCGGTAAGCAAAATGAGCGCGGAGAGCAGAAACGGCGCGGCCCGTTTTCCCATACGTCTCACTCCCTTGCTGTCAAAACGATGATGTCAGTTCTGTAAAAGCTGTATGCGCTCTATGTGGGTGCAGCGGCCCGTTGCGTCGTCCGTCTCGGAGAAAATTCCCTGTAATTTGCAGGGGCCGGCGGCATGCAAAAGGCACTTCCTGCGCAGGTGGGTTATCATAAAGTGGGTGGCGGATTCGGTGTCAACTCCAAGTACGGAATCCGCCGGGCCGCACATGCCGAGATCCGTTATAAAGCCCGTGCCGCCGGGCAGGATACATTCGTCCGCCGTGGGCACGTGGGTGTGGGTGCCGAAGACAAGCGACGCGCGTCCCTCCACCCATTTGGCCAGGGCGATCTTTTCGCTGGTGGCCTCGGCGTGGAAGTCGATTATGACCGTCTTGCAGTCCGCCTCTTTCAGCAGCCTGTCGGCGCAGAGAAACGGGCTTTCAAAGGCGAGGTCAAGGAACACCGCCCCAATAAGGTTTATCACGGCCGCCCTGTATTTCCCGCGCTCAAAGATGTAAAGCCCGCAGCCGGGCGCGTCTGGGTGCAGGTTTGCCGGGCGCAGCAGCCCTATGTCCCGCGCCAGCATCTGCTCGATATTGCTGTTTCGGAAGGTGTGGTTGCCGGTGGTTATAACGTCGGCTCCGCAGGAAAACAGGTAGTCGGCGCTTTGCGTGGTTATGCCGCCGTTTTCGCAGGAGTTTTCGCCGTTCACAACGGTGAGGTCGGGCATAAATTTTTCTTTCAGTTTCGGGAGCTGTGCGCGGACGTAGTCGCAGCCGGCGTCGCCCACCACATCTCCCAGTGCAAGTATACGCATTTTAAACCTCTATCTGTGGCGGAAAAGCGTGAAGCCGGATAAAGCGCCGCGCCGTTTCCGTCCGTGTGTTATCCTCAAATGCCGCGCGGGAAGCCAGCGTTTTGCGGCCCGGCGGCGTTTTAAAGTCGTCAGCGGGGGATGAAGCCCACCTTTTTATACATCTTCTGTATTGTGCGCGAGGCAATGGCTTCGGCTCTGTCCGCTCCGGCCTTATAGCACTCCTCCAAATATCCCTTATCGGCGGAAAAGCGCGCGAAATCCTCCCGCACCGGGGCCAGATGGTCGGCGACAGCCTCGCCCACCGCGGCCTTGAAAACGCCGTAGCCCTGTCCGTCAAACTCGCGCTCCACGTCCGCAATGGTCTTGCCGGTGACGAGGGAGTATATGGTGATAAGGTTGTTTATGCCGTCCTTGCCCTCGCGGTATACGACCTCGGTTTCCGAGTCGGTCACGGCGCTTTTGAACTTTTTTATGATGCTGTCCCGGCTGTCAAGTATCAGCACGCAGGCGCGGGGATTCTCGTCGGATTTGCTCATCTTTTTGGCGGGGTCCACAAGTGACATTATCTTCGCGCCGCCGGCAGCGTCAGCAATATAGGGTTCGGGAACGGTGAACACGTTGCCGTATATGGCGTTAAAGCGCTCGGCCACGTCGCGGGCAAGCTCCAGATGCTGCTTTTGGTCAACACCCACCGGCACCACGTCCGCCTGATAAAGCAGTATGTCGCCGGCCATCAGCACAGGGTAGGTGAACAGCCCGGCGTTTATGTTGTCAGCGTGCTTGGCGCTTTTGTCCTTAAACTGCGTCATGCGGGAGAGCTCGCCAAACTGAGTGTAGCAGCCCAGCACCCAGTTGGCCTCCGCGTGGGCGGGCACATGGCTCTGGATGAACAGTATGCTTTTCTGCGGGTCGATGCCGCAGGCCATGGCGAGGGCGTAGGCGTCCAGCGTGCGCTTTTTAAGGTCGGCCGGGTCCTGCCGCAGGGTTATGGCGTGCATGTTGACGATGGAATATATGCAGTCGTAGTCGCTCTGGAGCTTTTTCCAGTTGACTATGGCCCCCAAATAGTTGCCCAGGGTGAAAACGCCCGTGGGCTGTATGCCTGAAAAAATGCGTTTTTTCTTTTCCGGCTTTATCTCGGTCTGGTTCTCCATTTTTCCGTCTCCTTATGTCAAAAATCTATTTTGCCGAGTATCTCCACGCCGCGGACTATCTGCTCGTCGGTGGGGGTGGAGTAGTTCATTCTGAAGCAGCGGCTGGGCGCGTCCTCGTCGGGATTAAAGGCTATGCCCGGAACCACGGCCACACTTTTGGCTATGGCCTTTTTGCAGAAAGCGGGCATATCCGTACCCTCTGGCAGCGTGCACCACAGGAACAGGCCGCCCTCCGGCTTCGTCCACTCTATTCTGTGGTCAAAGTGCTCCTCCATGGTGGAGAGCATAAGCGCGGATTTGTGCCTGTATATGCCGCGCAGCTTTTCAAAGTGCGCCGCCATATCCGTCTCGGCCAAAAAGCGCTCCGCAATCATCTGGGAGAGGATGGAGGTGTGCACGTCCTCGCACTGCTTGGCGACGGTTATCTTGCCTATGACCGGCGGGCGGGCGATGACATAGCCCACGCGCAGGCCCGGCGAAAGTATTTTGGAGAAGGAGCCGCAGTATATCACGAGGCCATCCTCGTCCAGGCTCTTTATGGGCGCGATGTCCTCGCCGGCAAAGCGCAGACGGCCGTAGGGGTCGTCCTCCAGTATCATTATGCCGTGTTTTTTGGCCAGGGCGTATATCGCGCGGCGCTTTTCGGCGCTGGTCGTGCGGCCCGAGGGGTTTTGGAAATTGGGTATGACGTACAGCAGGCGCACGTTTTTATAGTGCTCCAGCGCGTCCGAAAGCGCCTCCATGCTCATGCCATCCTCCTCCATGGGTATGCCCACGAGCTTTGCGCCGGTGGAGCGGAAGGAGTTGAGCGAGCCGATAAAGCTGGGGTCCTCGCACAGCACGATGTCCCCCTCGTTGCACAGCACCTTGCAGGCAAGCTCTATGCCCTGCTGCGCGCCGGAGGTGATCATAAGCTCGTCCTCCGGCCCTATGGCGGAAATTTCGGAGGCCAGCGAGCGCACGCGGTCTTTAAGGGCGGGGTAGCCCTCGGTTATGGAGTATTGCAGGGCGGCTATGGGGCGCTCGGTCAGTATTTCGCCGGTTATGCGGCGCACCGCCTCCACCGGAAACGCCTCCGGAGCGGGATTTCCCGCCGCGAAAGGGATGATGGAGGGGTCGGCGGTGTTTTTAAGTATCTCCCTTATGGCGGAGGGCTTCATCCCGGCTATGCGGTCTGAAAAAACGTAGTTCATATCGTAAGAACCTTTCATTAAAAATATTCCAGCTTATTTTACCATATCCGGCTGTAATAATCAAATTTAATTCTCCTCCCGGCGCGGCGTCACCGTTTCGGCAAAAAGCGCGCCCCGCCGGTGGTACACTAAATCTACCAGTATATTCCATACTGCGAGATTTTATTACTGCGTGGAGGCTGAGATGAGTGTTGTTGGAAGGGCCTCGCTGTTTGGCAGGCTCATGGACAGGGAGGACGGAGGGCTCGCTTCGGCGGGCAGGCTGGCGCTGTGGGCGGCGCTGGGCTTTGCGTCGGCAAACGCGGCGCTGTTTGGGCAGCAGGCCCCGTTTGGAGCCGCCTGTTGTGCCGCCGCGGGCCGGAAAAATATTTTGGCTGCCGGTGCGGGTGCTGTGCTCGGCTACGTCTTTGCGAAAAACTCGGAGGGGAACCTGCGGTACATCGCGGCGGTGCTGCTCGTCGCCATGGTGCAGCTTGTTTTTGAGCGGGTAAAGGACAGAGCGCTGCTGTCGTCGGCCGTGGCGGCGGCGGCTGTGGCGGCGGTGGGCATAGCTTTCAGCGCCATAGGGGGAGGAGAGAGCTACGGCGCAGCGCTGGCTGTGTCGGAGAGCGTGCTGGCGGGCGGCGGAGCCTACTTCTTTTACCGCACCCGCGCCGTTTTCGCCGCCCGCCGCCCAATCGGAGCCATACCGGCGACGGACAGGGCCTGCGTAATCGTGACGGCCGCCATAGCCGCCGCCGCACTTACGGGCATAACGTTCGGGCGCGTCTCTTTGGGCCGGGTGGCGGCCTGCTTTGTCGTGCTCGTCTCCGCCCGGTTTGGGAAGGAGAGCGCGGGCGCGGTGGCCGGAGTTTCAACTGGTGCTGCGGTGGGCGCTGCGGCCACGGGCGCCGGCTGGTTAATAGGCTCCTATGGCTTTGGCGGGCTGATGGCGGGCGTGTTTTCGGTGTTCGGAAGGGTGGGCACGGCGGCCGCCTTTTTGCTCGTCCAGCTTTTGGGCGTGTTTCTGACGGGGGAGGCCTACCTTGATTTTACCCCGGTGTATGAGGCGGCCGCGGCCTGCGTGCTGCTGCTGTTTACTCCGTCGCGGCTGCCGGGCGTCACTTCGCTCTTTGCGGCGCGGGAGGAGCTTCCGGCGGACTCCGCCACGGTAAAAGCGCTGCTGCTGGACCGGCTGAGCGAGGCCGCGGACAGCCTTGACGGCATAGCCGACGCCACGAAAACGGTGTCAAAGTCGCTGGCAAGGTCCGGCGAGCGGGATATGAGCACGGTGCTCACCGCGGCGGCGGAGCAGGTGTGCCGCACATGCTCAAAAAGCGCCGTCTGCTGGGGAAAATATTACTCGGACACAAACGGCGCGTTCGCAGGGCTTTTGCCCGTGCTCAAAAACGGCGGGGAGGCGGAGGAGCTGCTTTGGCCCGACAGCTTTAAGGAGCGCTGCCCTCGGACGGAGGAGCTTTCCGACGCCCTGAACCGGGAGTGGAGCAGCGCGGTGGCCAGCCGAACGGTCAGCCACAAGGTGGCCCGGGTGCGGGAGGTGGTGGCCGACCAGTTTGACGGCATGGCGGAGCTGCTCTCCGACATGAGGGAGGAGCTTTCCGGCGTGCGGCAGGTGGAGCGCAGGCTGACCGCGTCGGTAAAGGGCTGGTTCGAGTCGGCGGCGCTGTCGCCAAACTCGGTGACCTGCTGGAGCGACCAGAGCGGCCGCCTGACCATAGAGGCCGAGCTGCCGCTTTACAAGCTGGAGCGGGTGGACGCCCACGCCATGGCCGAGGAGCTTTCGGAGCTTTGCAAATGCGAGCTGGGGGAGCCAGTTGTGCGCAGGAGCGAGAGCGCGGCCAGACTTATAATATCGGACAAGCCCACCTTTATGGCGGAGTTCGGCGCGGCACGCCGGGCGGCGGGCGCGGAAAAGCACTGCGGCGACAGCGCCGAGAGCTTTACCGACGAGCGTGGCGCCGCCCACCTGCTGCTCAGCGACGGCATGGGCAGCGGCAACGCGGCGGCGCTGGATTCGGCCATGACGGTGGGCTTACTTGCAAGAATGCTGCGGGCGGGCTTCAGATTTGGCGCCGCGCTGCGGCTGGTAAACTCCGCCCTGCTGGTGAAATCCGGTGAGGAAAGCATAGCCACGGCCGACGCGGTGACCATAGATCTCTTTTCCGGGCGGGCAGAATTTTACAAGGCCGGGGCCGCGCCCTCGTTCGTATTAAAGGGCGACCACGTGACGAAGGTGGAGGCCATGTCTCTGCCGGCCGGCATATTGGGCGGCGTCTCGTTTGAAAAAAGCGAGCTCTGCCTCGGCGCGGGGGACATAGTGATCTTGGTGTCGGACGGAGTGACCGCCTCGGGCGAGGACTGGGTGGCCAGCGAGCTGCGCGCCGTGGCCGAGCGCCCGGCAAAGGATATAGCCGAGCGCATTGCCGCCACCGCGGCGGACAGGCGCACCGACGGCCATGAGGACGACATAACGGTGCTGGCGGTCCGCATATCCGACGGAGTTTGAATAAAGTTTCGATGAAAATTGCGAAAAACTGTTGACGAACAGGATTTGTTGGGCTATAATTGCTGACATAGCAGGAAAGACAATGAAGAGAAGAGTACGCGGGGGCGCGGATACAGAGAGCCCGGGAAGCTGAAAACGGGACGAACATAACTCGCCGAACATGGTCTTGGAGTTGCGCACCGAGCCGGATAACGGTTAGGCTGCGACGGGTCCGCCCGTTAAAGCGGCAGGGTATGAGTTTTTTACAAGTACCCGAAAAGGCTGTCTCCCGCAAGGGTCACGGCGAACCAGAGGTGGTACCGCGGAGCATTGCGCTTTCGCCCTCGGAGGATTCCGAGGACGAAGGCGCTTTTATTTTATCCGGTCATGAACGGATAATTATACATGGAATTGGGGATAGATTTTCTTGATACGTATCGAGGGGCTCTCAAAGGTATTCAAAACGTCAACGGACGTGGTGGCGCTGCACGACATCAATCTAAACGTGGAGCGCGGGGACATTTTCGGCGTGATAGGCATGAGCGGCGCGGGCAAATCCACCCTTATGCGCTGCATAGCCCAGCTTGAGACGCCGACAGAGGGGCATATCTACATAGACGGCGACGACATACAGAAGCTGTCGGGCGGAGAGAGGCTGGCCCTGCGCAAAAGGGTCGGCGTAATATTTCAGGGCTATCACCTGCTGATGCAGCGCACAGTCCGCGCCAACATAGCTTTCCCGCTGGAGCTGGAGAAGCTGCCGAAGGAAAAGCTGGACGCGCGGGTGGACGAGCTGCTGGCGCTGGTGGGTCTGGGCGAAAAGGCGGACGCCTACCCGTCCCAGCTCTCCGGCGGACAGATGCAGCGTGTGGCCATCGCCCGGGCGCTTGCCAACGAGCCGAAGATGATACTCTGTGACGAGCCGACCTCCGCGCTGGATTCCCTGACCACCAAGTCCATACTGGGCCTGCTTAAAGACATAAACCGCGACCTGGGCGTCACGGTGTTCATAATCACCCATGAGATAGGCGTCGTAAAGGCCATCTGCAACAAGGTGGCGGTGATAAACGACGGCCGGCTGGTGGAGCAGGGCGTTACCGAAAGCATACTGGCCAACCCGCGCCACCCGGCGACAAAGCTGCTGCTCGGCATAGAGGACGTCACCGACGGCGGGAAGGGGGGCGATTCCCTGTGATGGAGTTCATCGAGCTTTATTGGGAAATGATGCTGCAAGGTACGGGCGAAACGCTCTACATGACCTTCGCGTCAACGTTCTTTGCGTATGTCATAGGCCTGCCGCTGGGCGTCATCATGGTGGTCACGGCGAAAAACGGCATATCGCCCAACGCCGGGGTAAACAGAGTTCTTGGCGCGGTGATAAACATCGGCCGGTCCATCCCGTTCATAATCCTCATGCTCGTGCTGATACCGTTCACCCGGTTCGTCGTCGGAAAGGCCATAGGGCCCAACGCGGCGCTGGTGTCCCTCACCGTGGCGGCCGCGCCCTTTGTCGCCCGGGTGGTGGAGCAGAGCTTGGCGGAGCTGGATCACGGAGTGGTGGAGGCGGCCCGCACCATGGGCGCGACAAAGTGGCAGATAGTTTACAAGGTCATGCTGCCGGAGTCGGTGCCCTCCCTTATGCGCGGCCTTTCCATAACAACTATCACGCTGCTGGGCTACTCGGCCATGGCGGGCGCGTGCGGTGCGGGCGGTCTGGGCGACATAGCCATCCGCTACGGCTACCACCGCTACCAGTTCGACGTGATGATAGTCACCGTGGTGCTCATAGTCGTCATAGTCCAGCTCATCCAAATGGTTTTCGACGCGATAACTAAGAAAATTGATAAAAGAAATAAATAAGGAGAATTACAATGAAAAAGCTGCTTGCTCTTGCTCTTGCGCTGATACTTGCCCTGTCCCTTGCCGCCTGCGGAAATACCGCCGCGCCGGCTTCTGAATCCGAGGCCGCCCCAGAAAGCGAAACCGCGCCGTCAGAGTCCGCCGTCGAGTCCGCCGCGCCGACCGAAATGGTCACCCTCACCGTGGGCGCGTCGCCGGCTCCCCATGCTCAGATACTTGAGGTGGTCAAAGACAACCTTGCCGAGCAGGGCATAGACCTCAAAATAGTGGAGTTCACCGACTATGTGCTGCCGAACGAGGCGCTCTCCTCCGGCGATCTTGACGCCAACTACTTCCAGCATCAGCCCTATCTGGACACCTACAACGCTGAGCACGGCTCTGATATAATTTCCGCCGCCGCCATACATTACGAGCCGCTGGGCGTGTATCCCGGCCGCACCGCCACCCTGGACGCCATTGCCGACGGCGCCGAAATAGCCATCCCGAACGACGGCTCCAACGAAGCCCGCGCGCTGTATCTGCTGGAGGCTCTGGGCCTCATTAAAGTTGACAAGTCCGTGGGCTACAATGCCACCGTGCTCAACATCACCGAAAATCCGAAGAACCTTAAAATAACCGAGACCGCCGCCGAGCAGATCCCGCTGATCCTGCCCGATGTGGACTTTGGCGTCATCAACGGCAACTACGCCATCTCCGCCGGAATCGCCGACACCGTCTTAGAGACCGAGGCCGCCGACTCCGACAGCGCCAAGACCTACGCCAACATAATCGCCGTCCTGCCCGGCCACGAGAGCGATCCCGCGATAGTCGCCCTTATAGCCGCGCTCAAGAGCGACGAAGTCAAGCAGTTCATAAACGACACCTACGGCATCAGCGTAGTGCCGATGTTCTAAAAATACCTGCAAAGCTGCGGGCCTCCGGAAAACACCGGGGGCCTTTTTTGTGCGGAAAACAGGGTGTTGAAAGTTGTAATATGGAAAAAATAGTGGTAAAATAAAGAAAAAAGGGGGCATGTGTTGTGGCGAAATTTGTTATAAAAGAGGTCGCGAGCGGGATAAAGTTTAACCTTGTGGCGGGTAACGGCGAGGTAATAGCGACCTCGGAGGTTTACTCGACGGACAAGGCCTGTGAAAACGGCATAGAGAGCGTAAAAAAGAACGCGCCCGAAGCCGGGGTCGAGGACATGACCGTGGAGGAGCCGGCGGCGGAGAAGTGCCCGAAATTTGAGCTTTACAAGGATAAGGCCGGCGAGTTCCGCTTCCGCTTAAAGGCGCGCAACGGCGAGATAATTGCCGTGTCGGAGGGGTACAAGGCCAAGGCCTCCTGCGAAAACGGCATAGAGAGCGTAAAAAAGAACGCGCCCGAGGCACAGGTCGTCCGGGAATAACGCGCTAACAGCATGAAAAAACAGCCTCCGACGGAGGCTGTTTTATTTTGCGTATTTACCCGGCGCGGGAGCGGCTTAGAACTGTACTTCCTTCTCGATGTAGGCTTCCAGCTCCGCTATCGGGATACGCACCTGCTCCATAGTATCGCGGTCGCGGATGGTGACGCAGCCGTCGGTCTCGGAGTCGAAGTCGTAGGTGATGCAGAGCGGCGTGCCTATTTCGTCCTGACGGCGGTAACGCTTGCCGATGGAGCCGGCGTCGTCGTAGTCTATCATGAACTTTTTGGAAAGCTCGTCGTGGATCTTCATGGCCGGCTCCGCCAGCTTTTTGGACAGCGGGAGCACGCAGGCCTTGAAAGGCGCCAGGAACGGATGCAGACGCAGGACAACGCGGGTGTCGCCCTCGCCCACCTGCTCCTCGTCATAGGCGTCGCAGAGGAAGGCCAGCGCCACGCGG
>CAYONL010000030.1:0-15958 GCA_964405305.1 uncultured Oscillospiraceae bacterium
CCTTTAGGCGCGAGCGGAACGACTATATTTCTGACCGTCCATTCCGATTGCCCCTGAAACCCTTCGGGCCAACTTCAAAAGTTAGTGGAAATCCATCATCCAAGGCAGTCGCTTTCCTGTACCGCGTCTCCTGCCTCCTGTCTCCTGTCTCCTGAATCCTGTCTCCTGTCTCCTGACGTCACCGGCGGCGCGGGGACGCGAGCCCCTTCGGATGCACACTTTTTAGTTTATCGCGAATTATTCAGCGCTTATTTAAACGGAATCATAAATAAAAGGGAGGATATGTATTATGAAAGAGCTTATCGCCTGCTGCGGGCTGGACTGTGAGAAGTGCGACGCGTGGATAGCCACCGCAAACAACGACGACGCCCTGCGGGAAAAGACCGCCCGGCTTTGGAGCGAGCTGAACCACGCCCCCATCACGCCGGAGATGATAAACTGCACGGGCTGCCGGGTGGCCGGCGCGAAAACGCCCTACTGCGAGGGCATGTGCGAAATACGGAAATGCGCGGCGGAGCTGGGCTTTGCCACCTGCGGCTCCTGCCCCCATATGGCGGGCTGCGAAAAGCTCGCCCCCGTGACCGGGTACAGCCCCGAGGCGCTGGAAAACCTCAAGGCTTCCGGCGCGGCGGACAGGGCGACAGTCGGATAAGCGGCGCGCCAAACGGCGGGCTTTCCGCGCCCTTGCAAGATATTTTTGCATGTCCCCCGCCATATGAAACCCCGCCCCGCAGGCCGCTTTTTTCGCGCGGCCCGGTTTTTACAGAGCAAAACGCGCCGGCCGGCCCTCATCCTTCGATGAAAGCCCGCCGGCGCGTTCATTTTTTTAATTCAGCGAAGGTCGCTTATGGGCCGGGCGGCGTAAAGCTCGCCCTCAGATTATCTCTTTCCCGTCTATCCAGACGGCCTTCAGCTCCCACTTTCGGTCAAGCAGCAGAAAATCCGCCCTCAGGCCCTGGCCGATGGAGCCGACCTCCCCCGCCAGCTTTATCGACCTTGCCGGGTTGAGAGTGCAGGCGCCCACCGCCACGTAGGGGTCTATGCCGTAATCCAGCAGGCCGCGCAGCTCCGCCTGCATGTTCGTGCAGCTGCCCGCTATGGTGCCGTCGGACAGGGCCGCCCGGCCGCCGGAAACGAAAACCGGCTGGCCGCCCAGCTCATATTCGCCGTCCGGAAGGCCCGCCGCCCGCATGGAGTCGCTGACCACGCAGACCCGGTCCCGCCCAAATATGCGGAAGGCCGCGCGGATAACGGAGGGGTGGATATGTATCCCGTCGCAGATAAGCTCGGCGTAGGCGCGGGCGTCGGCGGCGGCGGCAATGGGGCCGGGGTCCCGGTGGAGCAGGGGCGGCATGGCGTTGAAGCTGTGGGTCAGGTGGGTCGCGCCCGCGGCAAAGGCCGCCGCCGCCGTGTCGTAGTCCGCCGCCGTGTGGGCCACGCTGACCGTGGTGGTCTTTGAGGCGGCGCGGATGAAAGCCATGGCTCCCGGCGTCTCGGGCGCTATGTCGGCCAGCAGTATTTTGCCGTGGGCCGCCCCGTTCAGCCGGTCGAAAAGCGCCATATCCGGCGGGACGATGTATTTGCCGTTTTGCGCGCCTTTTTTTGAGGGAGCGATAAACGGCCCCTCAAGATTTATGCCGAGGCAGCGCGCGCCGGCCCCGTGCTCAAAAGCCGCGGCCGTGCTCACAACGTTTTCCAGCGTGACCTCGTCGTAGGTCATGCCGGTGGCGCAGAAGGAGGTGACGCCGTGCTCCGCGTAAAACCGGCTCATTTTGGCAAGGCCCACGGGGTCCGCGTCGCAGGTGTCAAAGCCCATGGCGCCGTGGGTATGTATGTCCACCATGCCGGGAATGAAAAAGTCACCCTCGGGCGAGATATGGCCGTATATGTCGCCCTGTACGGCGGAAAAACGCCCGTGCAGCACGCTGAAGCCGCCGTGTCGGAACGCCCCGCCGGCATAAAACACCACGTTTTCAAAATCCATAATGCTCATCCTCCTATGCAGAAAAACGCGGCGTTCCCGTTTGAGCACGGGTGTTCCATATCCGTGCCGGGAACGCCGTTTCGCTTACGCTTTTATCGCGGCGCAGTCGTTCACAGTTTTGAGAAGGGCGCTCCAGCGGCGCTCCATATCGTCCACCAGGGCAAACTGGGTGCGCGCCCTGTCCAAGTTTTGCGCGGGACGGGAAATTTTGAAGTAGACGTCGCCGGAAAGGTAGTCTGTCAAAAAGCGCACGCCGCACTCGTAGGTCATGAGCTTCGCGCCCATGGGCAGCAGAGCCGTCTCCTCGTCCGTCAAAGCGCCGTCGGTGGCCTCCAGATAGCCGCGGGTGTAGGCCTCAAACATGGCGGGGTCAAGGCCCACCAGCGAGAGGTCGCGCTCGTCCTCCGCCGCCGTGCTCGCTCCGAAACGGATGGAGTCGCCGTAATCGTAAAGCGCAAGGCCGGGCATGACCGTGTCAAGGTCTATGACGCAGACGGTGCGCCCGGTCACGGCATCCAAAAGCACGTTGTTGAGCTTTGTGTCGTTGTGGGTCACGCGGGTGGGCAGGCGGCCGGCCCTTTGCAGGTCGATAAGCGTACCGGCCTCATGCTCCCGGGCAAGGACAAAGTCTATCTCCGGGGCGCAGGTTTTGGCAAGGCCCAGCGGATCCGCCGAAAGCGCCCGGTGAAACTGGCGACAGCGGTCCGGCGTGTCGTGAAAGCGCGGTATAGTCTCAAAAAGCGTGTCGGCCGGGTAGTCCCGCAAAAGCGCGGCAAACCCGCCAAACGCCCGGGAGGATTCCGCGAAAAGCTCCGGCGTATCCGGGAGCTGGTAGGTCACCGTCCCCTCCACAAAGAGGTAGACGCGCCAGACGCCGCCCTCCCCGTCCCGCCAAAAGGTCTCGTCCGTCAGCGTGGGGACAAGGGTCAGCACCTCCCGCAGGGGGTCGCCGCCCGCCTCCGCCACCTTGCCCCGCAAAAAAGTGGTGACGGCGGCGATGTTGGCCATCACCTCGTCCGGGTGCTTGAAAACGGAGCCGTTGACCCGTTGGACGATAAAGCGCGGCTTTCGGCCGGGCTTTTCCAGCAGGAAGGTGTCGTTTATATGTCCGCAGCCGTAGCGGGCGATGCTGTAATCGGTAAAACCTATGTCAAAATGCTCGGCCGCAAGCCGGGCGTTTTCTTCGTTTACGGTCAAGGGTGACTCCCCCTAATTTTCAAATATGCTCCCGCTTTTTTAAAGGCGGGCAAAACTTATACAGGCCCGTGGGCGGCGTAGTACAGCCGCACCGCCCCAGCCAACTATTTAGGTAACTGCTGATTACTTGCCAAAATCAAATAGGAGCCTGCGGCGCATTTCTATTTAAGGGCTATCGTTCCCGCGCCTCTTGATTCCTGTCTCCTGTCTCCTGTCTCCTGTCTCCTGACTCCTGACTCCTGTCTCCTGACTCCTGACTAAGAGGTGTCCGCTTCGCGGACGATTCTATTCGGGGGCATTCCGCTGCCCCCGAGCCCCTTCGGTTGCCAACTTTATAAGTTAGTGCGAATCTTTCAAGGGGGCTTTCCGATCGCCCCCTTAAACCCCTTCGGATGACCGCCCTTATTATAAGATAACGGAAAACTATTATCTAAGTCTGCCGCTTGCCTGTACCGCTTCTCCTGTCTCCTGTCTCCTGTCTCCTGACTCCTGACTCCTGACATCACCGGCCGCGCCTTATTTTTCGCCGTAGCCGTTCGGATTCTCGCTCTGCCAGCGCCAGGAGTCCCGGCACATGCGGTCAAGGCCGTATTTGGCGCGCCAGTGCAACTCCTTTTCCGCCTTGGATGGGTCGGCCCAGCACTCGGCTATGTCGCCCGGCCGGCGGTCAACTATCTCATAGGGCACGCTCTTTCCGCTGGCTTTTTCAAAGGCCGCCACCATCTCGAGCACGGAGCAGCCGCGCCCTGTTCCGAGATTGTAGGTGTAGACGCCCGGCCCTTCGTCCAGCTTGGCCAGCGCGTTTACGTGGCCGTCCGCCAGATCGCAGACGTGGATGTAGTCGCGCACGCCGGTTCCGTCCTTTGTGGGCCAGTCGCCGCCGAAAACCGAAAGGTGGTGCAGCTTGCCCACCGCCACCTGGGAAATATACGGCATAAGGTTGTTGGGTATGGCGTGGGGATCCTCACCTATGCGGCCGGACTCATGGGCGCCCACAGGGTTAAAATAGCGGAGCAGCGCTATCCTCATACCTGGGTCGGCCCGGTAAAGGTCGCGGAGCATATCCTCTATCATCAGCTTTGTGCGGCCATAGGGGTTCGTCACCGAAAGCGGGAAATCCTCCCTTATCGGAACGGAGGCCGGGTCGCCGTAAACCGTGGCGGAGGAGCTGAACACAAACTTTTTTACGCCGTGCTCACGCATGGCCATCAGCAGATTTAAAGTGGAGCCGAGGTTGTTTTCGTAGTACTCCAGCGGCTTTTCAACGGATTCGCCCACAGCCTTTAGCCCCGCGAAATGTATTACCGCGTCTATTTTATACTTTCTGAATAATTCTTCCGTCTCGGCAAAGTTCCTCAGCTCCGTACGCTGGAACGCAAACTCCTTGCACGCCAGCTCCCTCAGACGGCGCACCGCCTCGGGCTTGCTGTTTGAAAAATTGTCCGCCACAACCGTGTCGTGCCCCGCCGAAAGCAGGGAAAGCACCGTATGGCTCCCTATATATCCGGCGCCGCCGGTAACAAGTACGTTCATACGCGTTCCTCCGATATGCGTGAAATTTTGCGGAAAGCCCGCATACTAATTGTCGCTCACCGTCATGCGAAAGTCAAGCACTCTCGGCGGTTTCTGCTCTTTTTGCACGGTGGAGAGCGCCTCCTCATAGCCACAGCCGTGGGCCTCCATATACTTTTTCGCCTGGGTGCGAAACCAGATGTCGCAGAGGTCGGTGTCCCCCTCGCGGGTGCAGGCGAACTCGTGGGCAAACTGCTCCTCAAGGAAATCGTACTGCCCCACCTCGCAGGCCGCCTTGCAGGCCAGTTGGCGCAGCCGCTCGTCCTGACGCAGCGTTTCGGACAGCGAGACAAAGAACTCCCACGCCGCGTCGTACATGGACAGGGAAAGTAACAGGCCGATATGGTCCCGGGCAAAGGCCGGGTGTATTCCGGCGCCGCCCTGCTCTATTGACAGGCGGGAGGCCGCCAGCGCGCCGTCCTTTTCGCCGGTTTTTAAGTACATGGCGGCAAGCGTCCTCGCGAGCACCGGGTCCTCGGAGTGCTCCATCGCCTTTTTCAGCGCGTCCACGGCCGTTTCGGTGTGCCCGCTCTCCCACTCCGCCAGCGCGAGGTGGAGCAGCAGACGGTCGCTGGGCGCGTCCTTGGCGGCGGCGCGGTAAAGCTTTAGCCAGTCGTTTCCTGTGACAAAGCCGCCCGGAAGCCCGCCGGCAAGTGGCTCCATCCGCCCGGTTTTGAGCAGGTAGACAAACTCCGCCTGTTCGCCGCCAAGGGTGCTTTCCGGGAAGGAAAGGCCGGGCGGCGTCACGCCGGGCTGACGCAGCTCCTCCAGCGCGCCCCAGCCGGAACCGCTGTGCAGCAGCTCGGCAAAGGGCCTTTCGCTCTGGGCGCGCAGCTTTTTATCCTGTTCGCAGAGGTCGCGGGCGGGCAGCTTTTTCTCTATCTCGCCGTAAACGTGGCCCTGCCCCTCGTGCCATTCGATGCCGTGGGTGCGGGTGCTGTCGGTGGAGAGCGAGCCGAAGGCCTGGGTGAACTCTATGGAGGCGCCCGCCGTCAGGTCGCCGCCGTGTACCTGTGAGGGATAGATACCGCTTTGCACCTCAACGTACTCCGGCGCGTCGTCGTTGGAAAGGAACCGCTGCCAGTGCTTGCCGCCGGTGCGGTTGCTCCAGCAGAACATCTTGCGGCAGGGCTGTTCGGGCGTGGAGCGCTCAAAATAGGCCGTACCGTCGTCGTAGGCGGCCGCCTCCCAGGCCTCGCTGTAGCTGTTCTCGTTTTGGAAAAAATATTCGGTGGTGGCGTAGCTGTCGCAGGGATAGCTGGCGTCCTGCCCGTTCAGGCTCTTGAGGTTCGGCATGACGTCGTCAAAAAAGCTGTGGTACATGCCGGCCAGCGGCGCGGCGGCTATGACCCTGTCGTTGCCGGAGAATATGCGCACGTTCCTGTTCTGCTCCACGGCCGAGTTGCTCCAGTAATAAAGGGAGGCGTCCTCGCCGCCGCGGTTGTAGAGCTTCACATGGGCGTAGAGTATGGCTTTGTCGGGGTCAAGGCTGAAATCTATCTGCTGATAGAGCCGTTTTATCCGCTCAAACTCCCACATGCGCAAAAACTCGCCGCCGTGCTCATCCTCGCCCCTTGCGAAGAACATGGGCGCGCAGCTAAGGCCGGAGTGGCCGAACTGGCCGCTGTTCCACTCCACGCCGCCGGAGAACCAGGCCCCGCGTATGGAGAGGTTGCAGCACTGGAACACCGGGTTTTTAAAAAGCAGCTCCCGCCCGGCGTCCTTGTCATACAGCGAATAAAGCCGGCCGCCGAAATCGGCCAAAAACGTGGCGCGCATATGCTCGTTTTCCAAAACGGCGGCGGAAAGCTTTTCCGTGTGCCGCTGGCGGGTGTACTCGTCCTGCATGGTGTATGGCAGGAAACGGTCGCCCGTCATATAGGTGAAGCCGCGCCTTGTTTTATCGGAAAGGCCGGCGTCGCCCAGCGATTTGTTCCACTGAGGGTCGCGCAGATAGGGCAGAGGATTCACGCCCTGCGGTCCCGCGGATGGCAGCTCCACATAGCTCATAGAAATACTCATATTATCATATTACTCCTTTATCGCGCCGCCTGTTACGCCGGCGATTATTCTTTCCGACAGGAAGATGTAAAGTAAAAACGTGGGCAGGAACACTATGATGACCGACGCGAACATGCCGGCCCAGTCGCCGGTGTATTTCATGGAGTTGATCATGGTGTAAAGCCCGACGGCCACGGGACGCACCTTGTCGCCGGATGCGAATATAAGCGACATGAAATATTCGTTCCAGATATTGATAAAGTTGAAGATGGAGACGGTGATTATTCCCGGCTGGGCCAGCGGAAGCATTATCTTCCAAAAGGTGTTTACCGGGCTGCAGCCGTCTATGGCGGCGGCCTCCTCAAACGAGCGGGAGAGGTTTGAGAAAAACGTCAGCAGAAAGATCGTGGTGTAGGGAATGTTGATGCCTATGTACAAAAACACTATAAGGCCGCGGGTCCCCAGCTCCGTTGACAGCAGGTTGAGCCCCGTAACGACGGAAAACAGCGGCAGGATTATCAGCGCCACCGGCACGCCCATGGCCGCCACAAAGCTGCTCTGTATGGCGCTGTTTATCTTGAACTTGAACCGGGAGAGCACATATGCCGCCGGCGCGCACACCACTATAAGTATGACGGAGGCCACGGAGGCGTAAACCAGCGAGTTGCCGAAGAAAACGGAGACGTTCTGGCTGTTCCACGCCTTTATGTAGTTTTCAAAATGAATGCCGGTGGGGAACGAGAGCGCGTTGCCCGTAAAAATATCCTTTGTCGTGGCGAAGGAGGCGGCAAACACCCACCCCACCAGCACCAGCGTGAATATCACCCACAAAAGCAGGATGATGTAGCCGGGCAGCAGGCGCAGTTCCTTTTTGGTGCTCCATTTTTCGCGGAGCGGTTTCTCTTTAGCCATTTCTACGCCCCCCTATCAGTATTCCAGATGGTCGTCTTTTATCAGCTTGTTGAGCAGGATGAACACCGCCACGACGAACACGGCCAGCAGCACGCCCACCGACGCGCCCAGTCCGGCGTTTCGTTCGGTTATCGTGTTGCCCGCGCCGAAGGACTGCAAATATAGGTAGACCAGCGGCGTTATGGTCTGGTTGTCGGCGGTCACGGTGCTGAAAAGCTGGCTCCAGACAAAGAAGCCCACGGATGTAATGCTCCACATGGTAAGGTTTGTTTTCGTCACGCCTTTAAGCAGCGGCCAGGTTATGTACATGAACTGACGTATCTTGCCCGCGCCGTCAATATAGGTGGCCTCATAGTAATCCTTCGGTATCTTCTCTATCCCGGAGGAGAATATCAGCATATGGTAGCCCACCATGCCGAAGCAGTAGGCTATCAGCAGCGCCCAGAATTTATGGTCGCCGTCGGTCCACTGTATGGCGGCGGCGCTCTCCCACCCTATCTTTGAGAAAAAGGTGGTGAACAGGCCGAAACGGTTGTTGTAGACGTACTGTAACCACATGGTGGCCAGAGCGACGGCGGAGATGACGTTCGGCATGTAGATTATGGCGCGGAAAATGGCTTTGCCGCGGATGCCGCTGTTGAGTATGACGGCAAAAAGCAGCGCCAGCGTCATGACGGCTATGCCGCCTATGAACCATATTCTGAACAGATTCCAGAGTGAGTTCCGGAAGAGCTGAGTGTTGGCAAGGTCAATGTAGTTTTGCAGCCCGACAAACTGCCACAGGGAAACCGAGCCGGTTATGTTCTCCACATAGAAAAAGCTCATTATCAGCGTGCGCACTATCGGGTAGATAAAAACAAGAGAGAAGATCAGTATCGGCGGAACGAGAAACGTGATTATCATAGGCTTATTTTTTACCATATGCCAATACCTCCCCAGGTGTAAATGATGTAATTTTAAAAACGCGGCGGCAGCGCGTTTATTGCACGGTGCCGCCGCGTATTCGGTCAAAAGCTGCGCTGTTTACCGGGAAGGGATCACACCCCGGCAGCCTCCATGGCGTCGATAAACTGCTGCGCGGTCATGGTTCCGGCGCAGAGCTTTGTGAAGTTCTCTTTGATCATCGGGGTGACGTTAGGATTGCTCTCTATACCGGCGGCCCAGGTGAAGCGGGTGGTCAGGCCATCCATTACCGGTTTGACGGAGGCGAGGGCGGCGGGCCACTCGGCGTTGGCGCTGTCGGCCGGGATTCCGAGGGAGTCAGCGGAGAGCTTGGCATCATACTCGCCCTTGGTGAAGTAGCAGATGAGGTCAAAGGCTTCCTGGCCAACGGTGGAGTTCTTGTTGATGCCGAAAACCTGCGCGCCGTAGTTGGCGGCCTCGGTTCCGGTCACACCGTTTTCAACGGCCGGGTAGGAGAAGCAGCCCCATTTGAAATCTTCGCCGGCTATTTCCTTGACTTCGTTCGGGAGCCAGGAGCCGTTCAGATACATGCCGACCTCGCCCAGAGCGAACTCGCCGTTCTGGCCGTTGGGCCATACGTTGGAGCCGATGTTGGCGGAGAAGAAGCCCTTTTTGGCCAGATCTTCATAATCCTGCGCCATCTTGAGCGCGATGGGGTTTTCGGCCCAGTTGCCGTTGGTCACTATGTCAACAACAGCTTCCTCGCCGCCAAGACGGGCCAGATGATAGCCCACCATGCAGTCGATGTAAGCGTCGTCGCAGGTGATGGGGGCAAACCCGGCGTCTTTTATCTTCTGGCAGGCGTCCAGGAACTCGGCCCAGGTGGCGGGAACGGCGGTGATGCCGGCGGTATCAAATATGGTCTGATTGTAGAAGAAAGCGAAAACGTTGGGCTGATACGGTATGGTCATCAGCTTGCCGCCGGCGGCATTGCGGCAGGCGCTGATAAGACCGGCGTTGGCGGTGGCTTCGTAATCGGCAGCCTTCGCAAACTCCTCAAGCTCCATCAGGTAGGAACCAAAGGTGGTGTTTATGCGGTCGATATCCTCGTCGAAAAGATCTATAACGGTTCCGGCGTCAAGAGCGGGCTGTAAGCCCTCGCGGATACCGGTGCGGCCCTTGAACTCGACTTGTACTGTGTTGCCGGTGGCGGCCTCGTAAGCCTTGCAGGCCTCAGCCAGCACTATGCCCTGAGGTTCGGTGGAGTCCCACATGCTCCAGTAAACTATGGTCTTACCTCTCTCAGTGGGTGCGGGTTCGGAGGTTCCATCAGTGGAAGGAGCGGGCGCGGCGGTGTTCCCGCAGGCAACCAGCATTACCAGCGCCAGCAACAGCGCGATGACTGAAAACGCTTTTTTCATATTCATAGCCATCCTTTCAAGATATGTCTCTGTCGAGCAGACATCTCCTGTCTGCACAAACAGTATAGCAACTTGGGCAAAAATTTAATAGAAATTATATATTCAATATTAGCAATATCTTTCATCTTTAATTTTTTTAGTGTATAATATAGTAAAATAAACGACATAAGCTGGTTGATACTATGGATATTATATTTGATCTGGACATGCTGGCCCGGCTTTTAGAGAGCTTTTCAAAAATAAGCAACGTGCGCTATTCCGTGCTGGACAGGGGTTTCCACGTGTTCTGCGGCTCCGCCCGGCGGACGGATTTCTGCGAGGCCATAAACGCCCTGCCCGAGGGACACCGCCGCTGCGAGGAGTGCGACATGCGCGCCGCGAAAAATCTGCGCTCGCCGGAGCACATATTCACCTACCGCTGCCACGCCGGTGTGCTGGAGTCGCTGCTTCCGCTTACGGAAAACGGCCAAGTGGTGGCGTATCTTTTTTTGGGCCAGATGCTGGACAGCGGCGTGGACATCGACACCCAGTGGAACGTGACCCGCGCCTCGCTCATGGAGTGGTTTCCGGACCCGGACAGCCTGAGGGAGCCTTTTATGCGGCTCCAGCGGTTTGATTCGGCGCGCCTTTCCGCCTGCGAGGACATACTGAAGGCCTGCGCCTCCTATATAAAGCTGGACGGCATGATAAGGGCGGACACCTCGTCGGACACCCAGCGCCTGCACGCCTACATAGACGCGAACTTCTCCATGCCCATCACGCTGCAAAGGATGAGCGAGGACCTATATATGAGCAAGACCAAGCTCTGCGGCCTTGCAGTAAAGGAGAACCAGACCATCACCGGCATGATAAACTCCCGCCGCATACAGGCTGCCCGCGAGCTGCTCTCCGGAAGCGCTCTGCCCATCATGGAGATATCCCAGCGGGTGGGCGTGCCGGATTACAACTATTTTACAAAGCTGTTCAAGTCGCTGGAGGGCATGACTCCGCGCCAGTACAGAAACATGGCCCGGGCGCGGGCCGGCGACGCAAGTGAAGCGGAATAAACCGGGCAAACAGGATAAGTAAAGCTCCGCCGCCGGTCACCGGCCGAACACGGAGCTTTTCTTTATATACATATTATAAAATGAAAAACGGAAGGCTGTCAACGGCTCCCGTATATAAAATATATTGACGCAAACGGTGAGCGGTGGTAATATTTGTTGGTAAGCAAAAGAAGGATTTTGTGTTTTTTATTGCCAGTGAGGAGGGCGCGCCGTGAAGGCATCGGAAAAGCCAGTGACTAAGACAGCGCGGCCCCACGTAAGCTCGCCGCTGTCACGAAAAGTATCGCTGATGGTTGGCGCGGCGGCGCTGCTCATCGCGGTTCTGGCCTGCATCGTCGGGTATACGGCCTACACCAGCGCCATGAACGAGCGCTTCATCTCTCAGGCTCAAGGCGTCGCGGAGCTGGTGGTTTCCGCTGTGGATGGCGACAAGGTGGACGAATACCTTGACACCCTTAAAACTGATGACGACTACTGGGCCTCCAAGATAAAGCTGACAAAGCTGCAAAAGGCTTTTTCCGACGTGGAGTTCATTTACGTCTACCAGGTGCGGGAGGACGGCTGTCACGTGGTGTTCGACCTGGATACCGAAGAAGTGACGGGCGGCAAGCTGGGCGAGGTTTGGGAGGTGGAGGCGGCTTTTGTCCCCTACATGCAAAGGTTTTTGGAGGGCGGAAGCGTGCCGCCGCAGCAGTCGAACGACCGTTACGGCTGGCTCCTTACGGTGCACGAACCCATATACAACACGGCCGGGCGCTGTGTGGCCTACGCCGCCGTGGATGTGAAGATGTACAGCATAGTCTCCGACAGGCAGGAGTTCCTGGCGGACATATTGCTGATCTCGCTTTTGGCCACAGCGGGGATAGTGTTTGTTTTTACCCGCTTTTTCGACAGGAAGATCGTGATGCCCATAAACCGGCTGGCCCTGACAACGGGCGAGCTTGCCGCCTCCGCCGGCGAAGGCTCCCGCGCGCTGAACCAGAAGCTCATCGACCTGAACATCAGGAGCCGGGACGAGGTGCAAAACCTGTACGAGTCCATTGAAAAAATGGTGAGCGATCTGCTGGCCTACGTGGATCTTTTGAAGGAGAAAAACGCGGAAATAGAACGCATGCAAAACAACGTGATCGCAAGCTTTGCGGATATGATAGAAAGCCGGGACGAAAACACCGGAAGGCATGTGCGCCACACCTCGGCGTATGTGCGCGCGCTGGGGACGGAGCTGCTTTCCCGTGGCGAGTTCCCGGAGGTGCTGACGCCCGCCTATCTTGAGGATCTGTGCATGAGCGCGCCACTCCACGACATCGGAAAGATCAAGGTGCCTGACGCGATACTGAACAAGCCCGGCCGCCTGACGCCGGAGGAGTTCGACACAATAAAAGAGCACACCACCGCCGGAAGCCACATACTAAGGGAGGCGCTGGACGGAGTGGAGGACGAAAACTACCTCATGGTCGCGGAGCAGGTGGCCCACTATCATCACAAGCGGTGGTCCGGCGACGGCTATCCGGAGGGAATATGCGGCGATACAATACCGCTGGCGGCCCGGGTCATGGCCGTGGCGGATGTGTTCGACGCGCTGGTCTCCCGCCGCAGCTACAAGGAGCCCATGACCTTCGACGAGGCTTTTGATATAATAGAGCGGGAGTCCGGCTCCCATTTTGACCCGGCGGTGGCGGCGGCGTTTATAGCTATCCGCCCGCAGATAGAGGCCATAGCGCTTGAAGAAAATTCTGGCGACGAGGCCGACAAAGCTTGATAAATCCGCGGAGCAGGGTATAATTGTTGTTATGCGTCCTGCTTCGCGGATGTTTTTATGTTTTCGCGGCGCGGGGGAATTCGGAGGACGGCTTTTGAAAAAGGAACAACTTAAAGGCAACCTTATGCTGCTTACCGGTGCGCTCATATGGGGCAGCGCCTTCGTGGCCCAAAGCGTGGGGCTGGACCATCTGGGTCCCTTTTCTTTCAACGCGATACGCTCGTTTATCGGCTTTCTGGTGCTCATTCCGGCGGCCCTTTTGCTTGACCGGGCGGCGGGAAAAAAGCTCTCGCTTTTCGGAACAAGCGACCCCGCCGCCCGCAAAAAGCTGCTGGCCGGCGGCGCGCTCTGTGGAATAGTTTTGACCTGTGCCTCCCTTTTGCAGCAGGTGGGCATAGGCATGACGACCGTGGGCAAGGCCGGGTTCATAACCTCGCTTTACATAATAATGATCCCTCTTTGGGGGCTGTTTTACGGTAAAAAGGTCGGGGGCCTGGTCTGGGGCGCCGTGGGGACAGCTATGGCGGGCATGTACCTGCTCTGCGTTGACGGGGCGTTTTCCATCTCCTCCGGGGACCTTTTCGTGCTGGCGGCGGCCGTGCTCTTTTCCGTCCACATAATGCTGATAGACCGGTTTGTGGGCGGCGAGGACGGCGTTGACGGCGTGCGGCTGAGCTGTATACAGCTTTTTGTGGCGGGCGTCATCTCCTCCGTGCTCATGCTCATATTTGAAAAGCCGACGGCTTCGGCGGTGCTCGGGGCCGGGATACCGCTGCTTTATGCCGGCGTGCTGTCCTCCGGCGTGGCGTACACCCTGCAAATTTTGGGGCAGAAGCGGACGGGCCCGGTGGTCGGCTCCATGATAATGAGCCTTGAGTCCGTGTTCGCTGTGCTCTCCGGCTGGCTGCTGCTGGGCGAGGAGCTGACGACCAGGGAGCTTTTGGGCTGCGCCCTCGTGTTCGGCGCGATAATTTTGGCCCAGCTTCCGCAAAAGTCCCGCCGGACGGAAAAAGCGGCGCTCTGACGGCGGAGGGCGGCCGCGCATAAAAAAGTTTCGAAGTTCTTATGATATGGGAGGCATCCGTATGCGCCTTTTTACCGCTGTCCTTCCGGACGACGGAGCGAGGGAGGCGATCTTTGCCGCGGTGGGCGAGCTCTCCTCCATGTGCGCCTTCGTTCGGCCCGTCCCGCGGGAAAACATACACCTGACCCTCTGCTTTATCGGCGAGACGGAAAACGTCGCCGCCGCGAGGGAGGCCGTGGCCGCGGTCAGCGCCCCGGGGTGCCTGCTGGAGCTTGCGGCGGCGGGCAGCTTTAAGCGGGAGGGCGGAGACACCTGGTGGGCCGGGATAAGGCCGGTAAGGGAGCTTGCGGCGCTGCAATCGGAGCTGGCGGATGAGCTGCGCCGCCGGGGTTTTTCGGTGGAGCGGCGCGAATACCGCCCCCACATAACGCTGGGGCGGGAGGCTGCCGCCGGCCCGGAGTTTGACAGGGCGAAGCTCTCGGCGCGTCTTTCCGGTATCTCTTTCCCGGCGGGGCGCGTATCGCTGATGAGGTCGGAGCGGGTGGGCGGCAAGCTCGTCTACACGGAGATATTCGGCAAGGATATTTCCATAAAATAGCAATTAATAATTTTGAGTATTATATCCGCAAATATGTTATTGTAAATAAATGGTAAGCGAAATGGCGCTAAAAAGCCATTTTATGCGAAAGAAAAGACGGCCCAGACCAGAGGAGGCGGCTACAGGATGGAAGAAGCTTTTACCGCGGGCATACGTCCCGGCGGAGTTACCGGAGAGAACAAGGTGCGCATACTTATCTGCTACATCCTGGCTTCGGCGGGGGAACCGCTCTCCTTCGACCTGCTGACCGACGCCGTGCTGGCGGACGAGGTGGCCAACTACTTTGAGTTCGCGGGCGCGGCCACGGCTTTGGCGGGGCTGGACTGCGTAAGGGCCTTTCGCGGGGCGGGCGGCGAGCTGGTTTACGAGCTGACCGACAAGGGGCGCGAGGTGGCCGCTACGCTTTCCCACGAGCTGCCGCCGGCGGTCCGGGAACGGGCGGGGGAAAACGTGCGGGCGCTTATCAAGCGCCGCCGGATAGAGAAGGAGAACCTGGTCGCCATAGACAAGGTGGAAAACGGCTACACTGTACACATGCGGGTGACCGACATCGGCGCGGACCTGATGGAGCTGCGGCTTTTCATGCCCACCTTTGAGCAGGCGCAAAAGGCCAAGGCCCGCTTTCTCTCCGACCCGGCCAGCGCGTACAGGCACGTGCTCACCGCTTTGGCGGAGATAGAGTGATAAGAAACGGAGGAAAATATGGGACCCTGGGATTATATTTTGCTGGCGGGGCTGGGCCTTTGGCTTTTTGCGGCGTTAAAGAGCGCGAAAAAGAACAAGGGCGGCTGCGGCTCCTGCAAGGGCTGTTCCGGCTGCGGCTCCTGCCCCATGCGGGACGGCTGCGATAAAAAGGATAAAGAGAAAGACGGCTGAAAAGCACCGGTTTTGCGGCGCGTTTCCCTGGGAAAAGGGGAGCGACCGCTTTTTTATGGGCAAAACAGGGGAAATTTTGTCCATGACGCGAACGCTTTGTTAACTTTCATCTGTGGACGGGCGGAAGGCTTTTAACCCGTCCCCGAGTGTAGTATAATTAATATAAAGACATTGGCCGCCCTTTTTGGGCAATATGACAGGAGTGATAACATATGCAGGAGTCCACACGCTCCGAAATGAGCAGCGTGAACATAGCGAAAATAATGATACCGAAGGCAGTCACGGCCTTTCTCCACACCGACGACACGGTGCGCAAAGGGCTTGAGATAATGCGCCACCACGGCTACACGGCCATACCGGTGCTGGATGAGAACGACAGCTACGTGGGCTGTATCAGCGAGGGAGATTTTTTGCGCCATGTGTTCGCAGTGGGTACCACGGATATGAAGGCGCATGAGGATTATCTCATTGGCTCCATCGTCCGGCCCGACTTCTGCCCCTCTTTACAGATAACCGCCGCCATAGGCCAGGTGATATCCTCCGTTCAGGGACAGAATTTTGTGCCCATTGTTGACGGGCGCAACTGCTTTTGCGGCATAGTTACCCGGCGGGCGGTCATCTCGCTGCTTTACGACCTCATAGAGGGACGGGACGAGCTGCGCTGT
>CAYONL010000030.1:15968-16236 GCA_964405305.1 uncultured Oscillospiraceae bacterium
AGGAGTCAGGAGACAGGAGACAGGAGACAGGAGAACGGCAGACCTAGACGATAGACTTCCGCTATCTTTAAAAAGGGCGGTCGGCCGAAGGGGCTCGCGTTCCCGCGCCGCCGGTGGCGGAGAAAGCGGGGCATTGAGCAGGAAGAAATACAGCGCGATGCGAAGCGCTACCAGCGAGCAGCGCGACTATGTTTCTGACCGGAAGACAGGAGACGCGGAACAGGAAAGCGGCAGACTTAGATAATAGTTTTTCGCTATTTTTTAAAAA
>CAYONL010000031.1:0-914 GCA_964405305.1 uncultured Oscillospiraceae bacterium
GGGATTTGAAATGAAAAAAGTCCGCCGTGTAGGCGAACCTTTTTCGACAGGCTGACATCCCCATTTTTGGGGATGTATTTTTTTGACGCATCCTTTAAGCTATATACAGATCTTTTATTAAATCGTTTCGGGAGGGGGAAAGATACCGTGCAAAGGGTCATCATAGACATGAGTAAGTATGTTCTGGGCGAGGCGGTGCAGATGGCGCTTCGAAACAACGGGGATTTCCAGGTGACCGTTGTGGAAAAGCCGGAGGAAACCTCCAAAAAAGCCTATTCGCTTGCGGCGACCGTTGTGCTGATGGAGGTAACCGGGTATCCCCCCTATGTTTTGGATGAGCGACTGAAGCTCCGCGGCGAGATCAAAAGGAGATGTCCCGACTGCAAAATCGCCGTGATGGTGGATGAGCACGCGGACAAAGAGGTGGCGGAGCAGGTCAAGCAGGCTAAAAAGGACGGGCTGATCGACCTGTTCATATACGGCTCCACCTCCGCAAGCTATCTTGTGGCGCTGCTGGATACGCTGTGAGCGGGGCTTCGTTCAACGCTTCCGCGGCTTTACCGGCGGAGCGGAGGGGGCTGTCCGCTCCGGCGCGCGGGCTGAAACGAGAAAATACATCTGTCGGGGCGGCTCGAAATAAAGGAGAAAAACAATGAGGCGAATCGCGGCTTTGGGGCTTACTTTCCTGCTTCTGCTGACAGCGGCGGGCTGCGTGGGAAGGAGCGCCGGAGAAAAATCTGGAAGCTCAAATATTGCTCCATCGGCGGCTGTGGCACAGCCGGGCGCCGGGACGCTTTCGGCAAATGTATTAGCGCGCGTTTTCAATTTGTCAAAACGCATTCGGCCTCTTTTTTGAGGAAGCCGAGGCGAAAAACCATGCGCTTTTTGCAAATTTGGCGGCGGAGGGAAAACTT
>CAYONL010000031.1:924-15725 GCA_964405305.1 uncultured Oscillospiraceae bacterium
TGCTCCATCGGCGGCTGTGGCGCAGCCGGGCACCGGGACGCTTTCGGAAAAGCTCACGGGCGTTTATCGGGAACTTGGCGATAAGTCGTCAGAGGGCGGCGGCCGCGTGGCCAGGCTGAGCTGCGTTGGCGGCTTGATCATCGTGGAATACGGCCTGCTGGAGGAAGGGGCGGTCCGCTCGTTTTGGGCTGACGAGCTGCGGCCGGAGGATGGCGCGGCCCTCGAAAGCACCGAAACCGCCGTGCTCAAATGTAAAAGGCTCCGTTTTTCGGAGATGTCCGAAAACGGGGAGTGTTGGAACGCGCCGGGGGATGTCTCCGTCTCCGTCACCGATACCGGGGTGAGCCTTTCCTCCGATGGCTTGGAACAGACCTTTGAGCGGGTGGAGGACGGCGGCTGGTTCCACACGGAGCCCGCGGAACTAAAGCGGGCGCTCGCTCTTGAGACCGAAGGTGGGCCGACTGGCGACTGGAGCTTTACGGGGGAGGTTTGCGCCGCGTGGATATCCTTGCGGGCGGACGGCAGCTTCCAATATGCCTGTAAGGTGAAGGCGGCGCCCGTCCTCGCGCTGACCGGCGCATGGGGCGTGGATGCCGACGGAAAGCTGCGGGTCGTCGCCGAGAAGCTGGGCGAAGGCACGCGCCGGTGGGAGTACACGCTGGACTGGAGCGTCAGCGGAGAAGAGCTGCTGCTGACGGACGCCTCGCGGGAAGCCCTGCTCCCCGAGGAGGGGGAACACAGCTTCCTTCCGGCCGGGGCGGGGTGGGCGTTTCCCGACGGCTTGTTTTCTTCGGGCGAGGTGCCTGTTGAGGAATATTATTCGGAATCCGGGAGCTTCACGGATCCGGAGAGCGGTACATGGAGCTACGACTTCCGCATTCCTCAAATTACGGACGATACCGAGGCCGCGCGGGAAATCAACGGAGAGATCCGTGACAGGTACGAGCGCTACGCCGTGAGCGATCTGGAGGGCCTTGAGGGCGGCTCCGGAATGGCGCACGCCGAGATCGGCTGGTACGCCTGCCGTTACAGCGCTCCCGCGCTCGAACAGGATATTCTCAGCCTGATCGTCTTCGCGGAGGATATATATAACGCAAGGGAATACTCCGTTTTCTGCTATGATCCGACGTCGGGGGAGCGGTATTACGGCAACGACGGGCTGCTGCAAACGCTGGGCATCTCCGAGGCCGACGCGCTGGAGGCGACGCGCCGGGCGGCATGGGAATGCTTTGTCGACGGGAACAGCGCCCTGCCGGAGGAACGGCGCAAAGAGAGCTTCTATACGGACGCGCTGGCGCGGACCGTCTCAAATGAATATGTCCGGGACGGGGCCATGCTGTACATAGACGATGCGGGCCGGCTCACCGCGATCGTTCCCGTAGCCTCGCTGGCCGGGGCGGACTGGTATTACCGGGTGCTGCCGCTGGCCGTGGAGGAACAGGGAGCTTATGGTGAGGAGCGCGCGCCGGAGGACGGCGCGGCGACGGATATGCTGCTTGCGGATCAGAGCGTTCAGGAGTCCGGCATCATTGAAGGGATGAGCACGATGTCGGCCGGCGAAACGGTCTTGGTCGCGGGGGAAAATTGCGCGGTCGTTTATGCGGGCACCAACCATCCGGAGAGCTTTGTGCGGGAGTACTCCTTCGCGGTGTCCTCCGGCGGCGCGATATACCGGTACGACGTCCTCGCCGATGAGTGGCAGCCTGTCAATACGCTAGCCGGTATCTATGAGAAATGGGCCGAAAATGTGCTGTTCGCCGTGTTTACCGACCCCAACGACCCTGAATACTGGTACGCCTGCGAGGGAGAAGAGGGGCTGGGCAAGGTCATGCTCATACCTATGCGTTCCGGCGCGAGCATCCGGGTGGAGAGGTTGGAATATGACGCGGCAAATGACAGCTTTGCCGTTCTGGAAACGGTCGAAATCATCTATCCGAGCGTGCGCGGCCAGGGCTTCTGTCTTGATATACAGCCGGCCGAGACCATACCCGTCTATCGCATCGTCGCGGAATACGGCGATCTTGCGGCTGAGTGGTACGCCACCTACGACGGGAGCGGCGAGCACGGGGCGACCTATGTGATCGGAACGGACGCGCGGGCGGTCGGATGATGGCGGCTGATCATAGATTATAAATGTAAAAAAGGGGGAGCAGTATGACCACCGTGGTTTTTAACGCCATACCTGAAAATTTTGACAGCTTCGCGGCTCTGCCGCAGGCGGCGATGTCTACGCCCTTTGACACCGTGGCTCTGGCAATTCTGGCGTTCGACGTATACCCTAAAAATAAGGAGCTGTCGCTGCAAATGCTGGAATATTTGCGCGGGCCTCGCCCCATGAACGGGATGGATAGACAGTTTATCGCCGACCGTTTCCGGGACAAGGACTATGTGCCGCGCTCATATTTTGCGGGCGCGGTCCCGGGCAACGACTATACGCCGGCGCAGCCTTATGTTGTTTCGGTGAGCGAAAACACATATTCCTATGAGAATCAGGGCTATGCCAAGTTGTTTATCCAATCCGGCGGGGCGGACAGCCCAAGGCCGGTCACGCTCCGTCAGGCCAAGGACGGCAAGTGGTATCTGTGGGAATACTCCAGCGTCCTGCTCGGCATCCGCCCGCCGGAAAGCACAAATCCGTGGGCGTAGCGGCTTTGTTCATCGGACAAAGAAACGGCGTTCTTCCGAATTGCGGCATCCGCAGGAGGGCGCAGAAAAAGCGGGGGATCCATCAGACAATAGGGATGTGAGATGATGAGAGGACTGAAGGGTGTTATTTTAGCGATAGCTGTGATCATTGTTTTGCTGGTGGCCGGAATGCTGCTTTATCGGTACTTTGTCACCGACAGGATCATGGACAGGGGCGGCATGGAGAACCCCGACGCTTCCGATGTTTCCGAAAGTGAGAGCTATCTCGTCGACGGAGATTATACATATGTGGACAACGAGGCGCTGCTGCTGGTGATAACGGGTTCGTGGGAAAGCACCGACGGGCACTGGCGTATGACGCTGGATGACGACTGCCGGGTCACGCTGGCGTTCGACGGCGAGGCCGTGCTGGACAGCCACATGGATTTCACATATTTGCAGCCGGGAGAGGTTTTGAGCACGGAGTTCAGCCTTGATTCCAGCGAGCTGAAAAGGGACGACGGAACCGTGCTCGGAGAGATAGACAGCTTGCGCCATGAGGCGGGAACTGAGAGCGGCAGCATTACAGCGCAGGTGACCTGTGAGGACGGCGACGTCCGGACTTTGGAATTTGAAAAAGAACAGGATAAAAATCAGTAGGGGACAAATTGGGCATCATTGCGGCGCGGAGCTTATATACAAATTTTATATTTATCGTACTAAGGAGGTACAAAATGGGGCTTTTTGACAAAAAATACTGCGACATATGCGGCGAAAAAATCGGCCTTTTGGGCAACCGCAAGCTCGAAAACGGCAATCTCTGCAAGAACTGCGCGAAAAAACTTTCACCCTGGTTTGACGAGCGCCGCCATTCCACGGTGGAGCAGATCAGGGCCCAGCTCGCTTACCGCGAGGCGAACGAGCGGGCTGTGGAGGGTTTTCATATCACCCGCACCTTTGGCGAGGACGACCTGATCTGTCTTGACGAGGACCAGCGCAAGTTTCTTGTGGCCTGCACCTCCGACATACATACGGAGAACCCGGACGTGCTGGATCTTTCCCAGGTGACCGGCTGCGAGCTGGATGTGCAGGAAAACCGTTACGAGGAAAAGCGGGAGGATGATAACGGAAACCAGGTCAGCTATAATCCGCCCCGCTACCGCTATGAGTACGAGTTTTATGTCGTTATCCGCGTCAATCACCCCTGGTTCGACGATATGCGCGTGAAGCTCAACCGGCGCACCGTGGAGGTGTTTCCGCCGGCCTCCCGAGGAGGATTTTTTGATATGTCCACGGAGAGCCCCGGCAAACGGAGCTATGAGTACAAGCAGTATGAGGATATGGGGCGCGAGATCAAGGATGCGCTGATGGCCGTCCGGCAGCAGGCGAGGGACTACGCCGCCGCTCAAACCGCCGCTCCGCAGCCGCAGGCCGCCGCCGCGCAGGCGACCGTGACCTGCCCCTGGTGCGGCGCGGCGACCGTGCCGGACGCCTCGGGAAGATGCGGATTCTGCGGCGGCGGGGTAAACGGGTAAACTGATATCGTCAATCCATCAAACAGATAAATTTCTAAGGAGGTATTATCATGGCTTTTTGCCCGGAATGCGGAGCAAAGCTTGAAGACGGTGTAAAATTCTGTCAGGGATGCGGAGCGAAAATATCGGACGCTCAGGAGAGCGCGGCGGAAGCCGCTCCATTTGAAAGGCAGGCGCAGCCACAGACACCGGTGCAGCCGGGGACCGGCGGCGTCGGCCCGGTCCCGCAGTATGAACCTGCCGCTCCACAGTCTACGCCGACCGGGTTCGTTCCCGTCGCCGATAATATGGCAAAAAAACCGGGGGCGCCCAAGAACAATACGAAGCTGTTTATAATTATCGGTGGCGCCGTCGTGGCGGTGCTGCTCATTGTGCTGGTGGTCCTGTTTGTTATCCCGCACGGCGGCACGAAGGGAGCAAAGGGAGACGACCCCAATGTCGGCAAATACATAGGTTATCAGATAGACTTGCTCGGCTGGGAGCCCATTGGGGACGTCTACGACGCCGGTGAGAACTACATTGAGCTAAAAGCCGGCGGAAAGGGCACCTTCTGCCTGGATGGAGAAAAGACGGCGATCAAGTGGACGGTTGACGGCGAGGCTCTGACCATGACCGCCAGCGGGCAGAACTGCACAGGCACGCTGAAGGACGGGCTCATCACGACCGACTACTTCGGCATGGATATGATGATGACCTTCTTAAAAGAGGGCGCGTCCGCGTCGCCGGCGCCGGCGGAGTCCGGGGCTTCCGAGGTGGGCTTCTGGGTGATCTACGAGGAGGACGAGAACGGCCAGCCTTTGACCGCCGAGGAAAAACAGGAGCAGGGCATTTACTATACGATCCAGTTTAACGCCGACGGGACCGGAACGTCCGTCTTTGACAATGAGGCGGATTTTACATGGGAAAACGGCGAGCTGACCGTGCCGGATGGCGAAGGCGGAACGATGGCTTTCGCGTATACGATAACCGGCGACGAGCTGACACTGAGCTTTGACGACATCACGATGAAATTCCACCGCAGCTCCGACGAGGTATCAAGGCCCGTGGACGACATGGGCACGGAGCCGGGAAGCGCCGTCTCTTACGCCGACTACTGGGGCGGCGACTGGTACGGCTGGTGGATAGTGGGCGATGCCGGCGGCGCCTGGGAAGAGTATGAGGGATATTATACGGACGCCTGCGCGCTGATAAATGTATACGACGACGACACGGGCTATTTCGCCGCGTGGAATGAGACCAACGCGGCGGGAGAGGCCTTCTGCACCTGTGATGTTTATTTCAGGGAGGGCGAGACTGACGCCGGATGCATGGTCTCTGAAACCGGCTCCTTCTTCAGCGCGGGCAACATTTTCTATGCCGACTGGATGATCGACCCCGGCGTCTCCTACGTGTCGGAATTTGACCATATGATCATGATCCATGCCACGGCGGTCGATTCCGGCAACAGCGACAACTACATGGAGTACTACATCTTCCTGCGCCCGTGGGGCATGACCTGGGACGATGTCGCGGCGGCGGACACGACCTATATGCCCTATGACGACATGATGCCGGGCAGCTACTACGACTGGTATCTGCCCAAGGTGGAGGCCGGAGTGACCGAAGCGCCGGAAACCTTCGAATGATATGAAGGATCTTAAATCCTTCCAATATCAATAAATATTATACAAGGAGAAAAACAAAATGAAAAAACTATTCACGCTGATCATGGCGCTGTTGATCGCTCTTTCATTCGCTGCCTGCGGAAACAGCGGAAACGGGGGCCAGCCGGCGGCCGAGCCTGCGGAGGTCAAGGGAGAGACCTATGACGCCGGAAATGTCAGCGCGCTTGTGCCCGAGGGCTGGAAGGCTTTCGGTATCGCGGATATCTGGGCCGAAGAGGAGGGCGCGCTGGACCCGAACTCGGTCCAAATAGCCAAAGGCGCCACCGAGGACTATGAGCTGTACAGCAAGCCGTCCGTCCTGATAAATTATTATGACGCTGAGACGGATATGATGGTTATCGACAAGGAGCTGTATGACGAGGGCAAGGATCTGGAGCCTCAGGAGATCGGCGGACGCACCTGGAATGGCTTTACCGCGAAAAGCCTGGATACTCCGATGACCGTCCTCTGGACAGGGGAAGCCGGCTCTGACCAGTTCCAGGTAACGGTCTGGACAGATATGGGCGATGGCACGATCACTCTGGAGGACGCCGATGTGCAGGCGATCATCGCCAGCGTAGCCGCGGCAAAATAAAAATGCGCGGAGGCGTGTGGACGGTACGGAAGCACGCCTCCACCTTCATTTCCGAAAGGGACGAAATTATGAACCCGTTTATTACGCAAAAATATAACAGTTGGTGAAAATGGAAAACGGTATTGAGCAGTGTCAGCGGCGTTTTCGGGCTGCTCATGTTGCTTGCCGGCGGTAAGCTTTTTGCGGAAAAAGATGTGGCTACCGGTTGTTTTTGCCTTGTTATCGGCATACTGGCGCTTTGGCCGGTCTATATAAGCGTACGGAGCTGGAAACGGCGAACGAACGCGTGAGACATAACCATGGCGTTGGAGGATATCCCCGAGGATGTTTTGAGCTTCAGCAGATTGGAAAAAAAGATCCCCATGTCAAATCTGATCAAAAATATGCAGATGCTTATCAAAACCGGATACATAAATAATGTTGTAATAGACAGCGCTGGACAGACGGTGACGCTGAACGCTCCCTACAGGCAGGGCAAAAATATACATATGGATATGATCTGCCCTTACTGCGGCACAAAAAACAACGTGCTGCTGGGCAGCGTTGAAAGGTGCTCGCGCTGCAACAAATTTTTGCCGACAGGCGTCGAGGTCCGCCCGGACGGGACGCTGAAATTTATGTGAGCCTGAAAATCACCGATGCTAAGGGAACGGACCTCAAAGGCGGCCGGGCAATTTTGTTCATTCTGCCGGGATACGCACGGAAAAAGCCCGCGCGCCTGTGGGCAAAACCGAAAAACTGAAACAACAGGAGGCCCGACTGCGATAATGTTTGACAACTGTATCCTCAGTGGGGTATATTATAGACAAAGCGAAGGAAAGCGGTGGACCAGCATGAAAAACAGGCACATTTACATGGCGATGTCATTGCTGCTTGCGGCGGTGCTCGTGCTCACGGGCTGCGGCGCGGGGAAAGACCCGGCGAGTGAAGGCCCGGAGCAGTCTACGTCCGGGGAGGACACGCCGCCGGTATCGCAGAGCGTCGCCGAATCCGCGCCCGAACCCGAACCCGAACCTGCTTCAAGTGAAGCGGAGAGCGCGCCCTCGGCTTCCGAAACGGAGGCCCCGTCGGAGCAGGCCTCGTCTGAAAGCGCGTCTGCGTCGGAGACAGAGGTTTCCGAAACGATAGCCGCTCCCGAGATGAGTGAATCGGGCGACGCCAAGACCTTTACCTTCAGCGAGCTGCCGCAGAACGCCGCGCAGATGGAGAGCGTTCTTGACCGCACCGACCCGAAATATGTCGCGGCGCTCTTTATGACCGCGCTGGTGCGCTATATCGACTCGCCGGAGGACGGCACAGCCATGATAGACGTGCTTTGCGGGCCGCGGCCCATGAGTGAGTACGACAAGAGTTTTATGGAGGACCGGTTCAGAGATAAAAAATACCTGCCGAAGGCGTATTTCGAGGGCGCCAACCCGAAAAACGACTATACGCCGGAGGAGCCGCTGACCCTTATCATATACGGGGACAGCGTTGTGCCGGAGGAGGGCTACGCCTACGTGAACGTCAAAACCACCGGAGCGGACAGCCAGCGGCGCATAGTGCTGCGTATCAAGGACGGGAACTATTATATTTGGAATTACTCCAACATTTTGGTCGGTATTCGTCTGCCGGCTTCCGAGGATCCCTGGATATGAGCGTGCCGGCGCCGAATGATAAAGAGGAGGATGTGCGGTGAAAAAACAAATTGCGTTTCTTCTTTCGGTGCTCATGTTGAGCACGGCGCTTTCCGGCTGCGGCATATTGAACACGATAAAGGAGAAGGTCTCGCCGTCCGAGGAGCAGAGCTCGGTCGCCGAGGAGACATCCTCCCAAGCGGACGCCGAAACATCGATGCCGAGTCAATCCAAAACGCCTAAAAACACGGCGCTTGCGGAGTTTCGCGGCGGGCTGGACCCGGAGATGGATATCTGCGCCGCGGCGTTTTTCGGCACGGGCGAAAGCATGGAGGAGTTTTTTGAAACGGACGCGGGGCGGTCGCTGCTGCTCAAATACCCGTTCGTAGAGAAAATACCGGAGGAGGCGCGGATCTCGGCGGAGGGCATGGAAATATACTGCGTAGTGCCCGTGGACCCGCAGGCCTCCATATCGGTGTATGAGTATTCCGTGGACGAGAGCAATAATTTTGAGGGCGCGCTGGGCGAGCTTCTTTACGAGAACAGCGCGGGCAGCCCTGTGCTGCTGCGCGGCAACGTCAGCGACATTGTGCCGAATCTCTGCGTCGTGATCGAGGACAGCGCGGGGAACCGGCTGGAGTACTCCCCCTGCCTGAGCGGCTATGACGGCTCGCTGAGCTATCCCGCCGTTACGGAGGGCCCCGGCGTCTACGACTTCACGCCGAAACCCGCAGGCTTTGTCGGAAGCTGGCAGCAGGAGGTCTATTCGGAGGAGGCCGGCGCGACAATGATCTGCCACCTGCAGTTCAACGCGGACGGCTCCATGAATTACTGGTACGGCTTCCCGTTCCAGGAGATAATCGAGTACTTTGAGGGGACCTACCATACTCTGACTGCCGAGGAGGAGGCCGCCGGAAGCCAGTATTCGGCCGGAGATACGATCATCAGCATGGAGCTTACGGGCGGCACGGCTTTAGAGGATGTGGAGCCCTATGAGTTCTGGGGCGTTTATTCCATCGTGGAACACGGCGGCGATACTCTGGATGTCACCTGCCTTGAGGGGAACAGCCTGCTTTATAACCTGACCGGGACGGTTTCTTTCGTGCCGGCGGAGGAATAGACGGGCGGCGTTTGGCCCTTTAGCGGCAAAAAACGGAAATGATGCCGGCTGGCGAAGCTGCCCGCACGGCAAATGAATGGAGGAATATGTTATGGCGTTTTGTCACAATTGCGGAGCACAGGTAAATGACGGAGTGAAGTTCTGCCCTGGCTGCGGAGCACCGTTACAGGCGGCCCCGGCCCAGCAGGCCCCGGCGGCGCAGCCCGTACAGCAGCAGTATCAGCAGCCGGTGCAGCAGCAGTACCAGCAGCCGGTGCAGCAGCAGTATCAGCAGCCGACGCAGCAGTATCAGCAGCCCGCAGCCGTTGCAACGGATCAGCCCAACAAGCTCATGGGCATACTTGCCTATTTCGGCTTTTTGGTGCTCGTGCCCATTTTTGCCGCCAAGGATGACCAGTTCGCGCGTTTCCACGCGAATCAGGGCCTGATGATATTCGCGGTGGAGATAGTGGCCAGCATCCTGTCCTCGATCGCGGGAGCCGTCGCTTACGACGTTCCCGTGCTGGGGACGATCATCTCTATCCTGTCCGGCATAATCAGCCTTGCGTGCTTTGTGTTCGCCATAATGGGCATTGTCAGCGCGGCAAAGGGCACGATGAAGCCCCTTCCGCTGATCGGCGGCATAAAAATATTGAAGTAACGGTTCCCCACGATTTGACCATGGGCTGCTTGCCCGTTCGACTGTAGGACCGCATAGGGCGCGGCCTGCGTCTCCTTTAAGAATGTCTGTTTTACAGCTTCATTCTGACGGAGCCTTGCAGGCCGCGCCTTTTTCTGTGTTTTTAATTTGGCAACTATTGCGACTTATCCGCAAAATCCCCGTGCTCAAAAATCCACCCCTTGAGCACGGGGAGCGTTTCCGCCGCGCGGCGCGGGAGGGGGCAAAACCCGCTCGAAATATGTAAAATCATAGACACGGGGCGTCAAAATATGTTAATATATAATCAAGCATAATGACCCGGGGTGAAGCCAGAGATGAAAATTGCGATTTGTGACGATCGGCTGGAGGACCTGCAAAAGGAAGCCGCCATGCTGGAGGAATATTTGACGGCCCGAGAGATCTCGGCGGAGGTGAAATGCTTTTCCCACCCCGACGCGCTGATTTCCGAAAGTGAGAAAACAAAGTTTGACCTCTACCTGCTGGATGTTGTGATGCCCATGCTCACGGGGATCGATGTGGGGCGCGAGCTGAGGATGCGCAGCGACAGGGCGCAGATAATTTATCTGACCACCAGCGACGAGTTCGCGGTGGAGGCCTTTTCCATAAAAGCGGCGCACTATCTCTTGAAGCCGTGCACAGGGGAGCAATTTGCCGACGCCATGGAGCGGGCGCTCGCCGCCATAAGCAGTGCGAAGCCGAAGCAGCTCCCTGTCAAGACCGAGGACGGCGATATTCGTTTTGTGGACCTGGATTCCATACAATACATCGAGAGCCGCGGCCACACGCAGGAGTTTCACCTGAAGGAGGGCGTTTTTGGCGAGACAAGGCGTTCCCTTTCCCGCATTTTGGAGGAGCTGGAGCGGCTTTCGCCGGGACAGTTCATTTCGCCGTATAAGGGATATATAGTGAACTTCCGCAGCGTGCTAACAATTGACGCGAAGGGCATTTTGCTCCGCTGCGGGAATAAAATACTCATTCCGAGGGGAGAATTTCGCCGGCTTCAGGAAAAATATGTGGCCTACCGGTTTGGCCAAAGGGGGAGCGCAAAGTGACGGCTGAACAGCTTTTTGTCTATTTGCTGCGGTTCTATATCCCGGCCTTCTGGTCCGTCTTATTCCGGGCCGCCGCCTTTGGCTATATATCAAAGCGGCGGCTGGCGCTGGGGCTGCTTGTCTTTACCGCCTACACCATGGGCGTGCCGGCGGTGCTGATCACCGCCATAGGGTATGGGGAATTTACCCATATCTCGTCTCTGGTCATGGTGTTGGGCGGCATGGCAGTGCTGATCTTTTCGACCGATTCCGTGGGGAAGACCGTCTTTATCCAACTGACGCAAAGCGGTATATCCACGGCGATGTCGGTCATACTCAGCATGGTGAGGACGGTGTTTGACCTGTCCTACACCACGCTTTTGATCCTGTTCGCGATTTTCAGCCCGATCCTGTTTTTTGTGGGGCTAAAATTCTGGGCGAAGCCTTTGCGCTATTTGATAGACAATCTGCCCGACAAACTGGGTTCGCTTTTTGTGCTGCCGGTCTTTTCCATGCTGATAGCGTGGCTCATCCCCATCTATCCGCCGCAAAATTTTGCCAACCACCCCATCTTCTGCACGGTGATCATGCTGGGGGCGGAGCTGGCGCTGTTCGCCTACGTCTACACCCTCTACCGCAGCATAAGGCGGATACATTTTCTCAGCCGGGAGGAGAGCCAGAACAAGCTCCTGCAGGCGGAGATATCCTCCTATCAGGAGTATCTGGAGAGCGCCCGCCAGAGCAGGCATGACCTGCGCCACCACGACGCGCTGCTTCTTTCCTGCCTTGAGGGAGGAGATACGGCGGGCGCCATAGCCTATTTAAGGTCCCACGAGCAGGCCCTTGAGGAGAGCGCCCTGATCCGCTATTGCGACGAACCCACCATCAGCGCGGTTTTGCGCATCTATGACCGCCGGGCGTCGGAATTGGGAGTGAGGTTTTCCGCAACGGCACAGGCGCCAAAGGGTCTGCGGTTCAACCCTGCGGAACTGGGCGGGCTTTTGGGGAACGCGCTGGAAAACGCCCTCAACGCAGCTCAAAAGGTGACTGACGGCTACATTTCTTTTAACGCCGCTATGGAGGACGACAACCTGCTGATCGAGATCCGCAATTCGGTGCAGGGAGAGACGGGCTTTCAAAACGGCGTGCCGGTCTCACAAAAAACCGGCGGAGGCACAGGCACGAGAAGCATGCTGCGCGTCGTCCAAAGGAACGGCGGGATCCTGAACTTTTCACAGGCGGGGAACGAGTTTTTTACCCGGATAATTTTGCCTTTGTAGGCGCGGTTTTTTATTGCCTCCCAAGAAATTGGGGGGCATTTTTATTTCGGCTGTCAAAAGTACGTTTCGCGTTTTTTTATGTTGGCTTCACGACAAAACACAACAAATAGTTTCCAAAAAGCGTTATCCTTTGGGCAGGAACTAAAAAGGGGAACTGCGTATGGAAAACACCTCAACCGACAGAACGGGCGAGCTTGAGCAAAGGCTTAAAGCGATCCGGATTTTTCCGGAGGACAGCTGCGTGTTCTTTGAGCGACGGGAGGGCTGCGCCATGGGTTTTCCCAGGTGCCGCTACTGCCGCTTCGCCAAATTTGAGCCCAACGCGGAATATGAAAAGCAGGGCCTTTGTAAATTCAAAAAATAGGGGGAGGGCCAAAATATGATGAAAAGACTGATCAGCGTTGCGCAGTGCCTGTGCATAATGTTCACCCTGCTGCCAACAAGGGCGCCGGCGGTGGGACTATGAGCCACTGGATGCGGCATGGCTTTGTGCCACTAAGTAGAAATGCGCCGCAGTCTTCTGCTTGATTTCGGCAATTAAGCAGAAGTTACCTAACCTGAACGACACGTGCGCTCAGGCCATCGCGCTAAGACATAAGATCTGATTTGCGGGGTCAATAGAAAAAATGTCAAATCACGTTAATTGCTGCCACCGGGCATTGTTGTTCACACACTCCGCAACCCCCACAGATTTGGAGGTCTATTTTGCAGACGCTGTATCCGTCAACCTTGTCTTCGCTGATGGCGTCGCAGGGACAAACGTCTATGCAGCACATGCAACCGATACACTCATCAGTGTTTATCGCGTATCTTGCGTTGGTGGCGTCAGGAAAAAGCAGCCATCCACCGGAAACCTTTTCCATCTCCTTGTCGGGAACACGGGTTCCATTGTCGCGCTGTATATCCTTTTTGTCTTCCATGCTGATCTCCTTTTCACTTAAGCTGTGATGTTTTGGTGTTTTGGTGTTTTACAAATAAGAGCTTATAAATGTATAAAAAACGAGGCGTCCGTCAGAAAAGCATATTATGAACAAGATACTGTAAAATTGCCGTACTATTGTGTTTATAATATATTTAACAGCATCCTCTGTCGAGCACAAAACAAAATACTTCCGCGCCAGCTTGTGTCAGCACGTTTATGATGTATTTCAGCGCCGAGCTTGATTTACATGCAATAATCCACTATAATGTATATGGAAAATGAAAGGTGGGTTTTAAATGGACAGCGGGTGCGTCAGAGTATATACGGGCGACGGCAAGGGCAAGACGCTCATGGCGCTCGGAATGGCCGTGCGTGTGGCCGGAGAGGGCCGCCGCGTGTTTTTTGGCCAGTTCATCAAGGATGACCCGCACGGCGATATAACCGCGCTTAGGAAAGCTGTTCCGGGCATAGTTACGGCACAGTTCGGCTGCGGCACCGGATGTATAGCGGGCCGCGACCCGGACGCAAAGGACCGTGAGTGCGCACAAAAGGGCATGGCGCGGGCAAGGGCGGCCCTGCAAAGCGGTAACTTCGGCCTTGTGGTGCTGGATGAGATAACAATACCCATGTATTTTGGCCTTATCAGCGACGAGGAGGTGCTGGAGCTTATCGCCATGCGTCATGACACCTGCGAGCTGGTGCTGACGGGCCGTTACGCCGACAAGGCGCTTTCGGCCGCGGCGGACATATTGACGGTGGTGGTTTCCGAGCGCCTGCCGGACGAGGTGCCGGACCGCTGACCGATGGCGGGCATTTCAGCAAGTTTGGAGTTGACAGGTCACCATGGGGGTGGTAAACTTATTGTACTGAGTATTTTGAAAACTTAATATTGTGGGTCTTACGGTTGCCAATTGGCTTTCGTGCAAACGAAAGGGAAAGCGGTGCGAATCCGCTACTGTAACCTCAACTGTAATTGCCATCAAAGGAACCGCGGTTTTTCCGCAGCCACTGACGCATAGTCGGGAAGGCGTTCCGGAGGTCAAGGCATAAGTCAGGATAATTTCCGTAAGATCATTCTCGGGTTTGGAGAGCACCACAACTATATTTAAGCATAAATGGGGCTGTCAATACTGGCAGCCCCGATTTTTGTAAAAACGGACCGCTCCAAATCTGAAGCGGTCCGTTTTTGCTATTTTTCGGGCCGGCCGCGGAGGTCAACGCGGTTCACATATGACTCGGCACAGCGGGCGTTTAGTGCGTTTCGCGCGCGGTGCGTCAGAATCAAATGTGCGGCGGAGATAATGGGCTCCTCACTTCCATTATCTCCGCCGCACACCTCCCGTAATATATGATGAAAGGAAGATCGGCATGGATTACAAATCGGATATGGACAGGGCGATGAACTATATAGAAAAGCATCTGGCCGATGACATAACCGCCGATGGCATAGCGTCGGAGGTTGGCTATTCGCTGTTTCATTTTTGCCGTATATTTAAAGATTATACGGGCGAAACTCTTATGCGCTACGTGCGCATGAGGCGTATGGAGGTTTCGGCCGAGGAGATACGCCGCGGCTGCAGGATACCGGATGTGGCCGTAAAATACGGCTTTGAAACGGCCAGCGGCTTTTCCAGGGCGTACAAGCGGTTTTACGGTGAAAGCCCCTGCGCCGATATTGCATGATGCGCCAAAAATTTAACATTCGCGCGCCAAACTTCTTGACAAAGCCCCGGTCATTAGATATAATAAAAAAGCTGTCATCGGGGTGTAGCG
>CAYONL010000032.1:0-4109 GCA_964405305.1 uncultured Oscillospiraceae bacterium
AGTTTTTTCCTCTCTGCGGGACGACGAGGACAAGAAAAGCGCCAAGGACACTCTGCCCTTCACCGTACTGCAAAAGCTGCCCTATGACGGCGGCGAGGCCGAGGAGTTCCTGCGTCTGGACACGGCGGCGGAAAGCTTCACCTTCCTGCCGGACGGACGCTTTTTCTTCATAGAGGAGTATTCGGGCGAGATAGCCGCCGCTCTCAAGGCGTCAGACGGCGACCGCGACAAGGCCGCTAAAGCGCTTAAAGACGACGAGGACTACCACGTGGTGGACGAGCTGCCCTTCCACTTTAACGGGCAGGGCTACATAAATAAAAAACGCAGCCGTCTGTGCCTTTACGACGGCGGCAAGGTGACAGAGCTCACCGGAGAGCTGGGTTCCGCAAGCATCGCGGCCCTTTCGCCCGACGGCGGAAAGCTCATATATATTTACAGCGAGTATGACGGCGTCATGCCCCTGACCGACAGCCTCATGGAGCTTGACGTGGCCACCCTTGAAAAGCGCGACATATCCATAGGCGAAAAGATATCCCACTGGTCCGCCAACTATATGCCCGACAACCGGCTTGCCGTTTGGGCCTGCGTATCCGAAAAGCACGGGCTGAACGAAAACCCGAAGATATTTGTTCAGGAGGGTACCGGTTGGCGAAGAATATATGACGAGGGCATGCTCGCCGGCGAAAACACCGTGCTCAGCGATCTGGAACCCGGCCGCGCCCTGCCCCGCACGCCCATGTTTGAGGGCGGCTTCTGCTACCGCATAGACACGGTAACCGACTGCGGCCAGATAATCAGTATCGACATGAGCACCGGCCGGGTGGAGCAGCTCACCCACACCCAGTTCGACATCGCCGACGCCGTGCTTTGGAACGACGGGTTCGCGGCCATCGCCTCTGCCGGCTGCGGCGGATATGAAATCTACCGCATCGGCAAAAACGGCGGCATGGTGAAGCTCACCTCCTTCAACGCCGCCATAATGGAGGAGTACGAGCACTCCGAGCCGCGCCAGATAAGCTTTATAAACGAGGAGGGCACGGAGATATTCGGCTGGGCGCTGGCTCCCGCAGACATGGAAAAGGGCAAGAAATACCCGACCATCCTCGACATACACGGCGGCCCTAAATGCGCCTACGGCAGAGTTTATTTCCACGAGATGCAGTTCTGGGCGTCCCAGGGCTACGCGGTAATATTCTGCAACCCCACGGGCGGCGATGGGCGCGGCGACGATTTTTCCGATATACGCGGCCGGTACGGCGATATAGATTTCCGCGACATAATGACCTTTGTTGACAAGGCCATAGAGAGCTTCGACTTCATAGACCCGGCGCGCATTGGCGTCACCGGCGGAAGCTATGGCGGCTTTATGACCAACTGGGTCATAGGCCACACGGACAGGTTCAAGGCCGCCGCCAGCCAAAGGAGCATCTCCAACTGGACCAGCTTTTACGGCACCAGCGACATCGGCTACTATTTCGGGCCGGACCAGACCGACTCCGACCTGTGGAGCAGCATGGATAAGGCCTGGGCACAGTCGCCCATCCACTACGCGGACAAGTGCGTCACGCCGACTTTGTTCATCCACTCCGACGAGGACTACCGCTGCCCTCTTGAGCAGGGTATGCAGATGTTTTCAGCCATACGCGCCCACGGCGTCACCGCCCGCATGTGCATCTTTAAGGGCGAAAACCACGAGCTGTCCCGCAGCGGCAAGCCAAAACACCGCGTCCGCCGCCTGAAAGAGATAACCGAGTGGTTCGACAAATATCTGAAAAACTAAAAGAGCTGCCGGAAAGCCGTCCCCAATCGGTTTTCCGGCAGTTTTTCTGTTTTGTCCCATCCGGGTTGACAGGGCGCGACTTTCGTCATATAATTTTCACATACTGAGCTGGAGGTGTAAGGATGATTCGCTAAACGCCGACTTTACGCATACTGAAATCCGGACGGCTGTGCCGCCCTGTTTTGGTGCGCTTCGGCAAGGCGACCCTTACTAAAAATCCGGCGAGGTGTATTTTTTATGTCACAAATTTCAGTAAACGGCCTTTCTTTTACCTATGACGGCAGCTTTGAGCCGGTGTTTGAGCACGTCTCTTTCTCCATAGACACCGATTGGCGGCTTGGCTTTATCGGCCGCAACGGGCGGGGCAAGACTACATTTTTAAGGCTACTGACGGGCGAGCTTCAATATTCCGGCAGCATAACGGCCAGCACCGAGTTCGACTATTTTCCGTTCCCGGTGGCCGACGGCTCCCTTCTCTGCCGCCAAATAGCCGGGGATATCTCGCCGGGCGTTCCGGAATGGCGGCTGCTCCGGGAAATGGCCCTGCTGGAGCTTGGCGACGACGTGCTTGACCGGCCTTTCTCAACCCTCTCCGGCGGCGAAAGCGCAAAGCTGCTTCTGGCCGCGCTGTTCCTGCGTGAAAACAGTTTTCTGCTCATCGACGAGCCCACAAACCACCTGGATGCGCGCGGCCGCAAGATCATGGAGACGTATCTTGCGGGCAAGCGCGGCTTCATTCTTGTCAGCCACGACCGGGCCTTTCTTGACGGCTGCATTGACCACGTGCTGTCCATAAACCGGGCGAACATAGAAGTGCAGCAGGGCAACTTTTCAAGCTGGGCCGAAAACAAGCGCCGGCGCGACGCCTTTGAGCTTTCGGAAAACGACAGGCTGAAAAAAGATATAAAGCGCCTGCGCGAATCCGCACGAAAGGCCGAAAACTGGGCTGACAAGGCCGAATCCACAAAGATAGGCGTAAAGCGCCCGGAAAAGCAGGAGCTGGCCAGCCGCGGATATATAGGCGAAAAGTCCCGCCGGATGCAGCAGCGCCGAAAAAATTTGGAGCGCCGTCAGGACGCGGCCATAGAGGAAAAAAGCGGCCTGCTCAAAAACGTGGAGCGAGCCGACGCTTTAAAGCTGACCTCTCTGCCCTGTCGCGGCCGCCTGCTGGAAGCGCGGGATCTCTCAATAAATTACGGCGGCAGAGCCGTGTTTGAGCACGTATCCTTCACTCTTGAGGCCGGCGAACGGCTGGCACTTTGCGGGCCAAACGGCTGCGGCAAGACTAGCGTGCTCAAGCTCATAATGGGCGAGGAGATCCGGCATGACGGCGGCTTTACGAGGAAAAACGGGCTTGTGGTATCGTATGTGCCGCAGGACACCGGCTTTTTGCAGGGCGGGCTTTCCGACTTTTCCGAGGGCGCAGGCATAGACCTGAGCCGGTTTTTGACGATATTGCGAAAGCTGGATTTTTCTCGTGCTCAGTTGGAGCGACCCATGCAGGAGATGAGCGGTGGACAGAAAAAGAAGGTGCTCATCGCAAAAAGCCTGTGTGAAAGCGCCCACCTCTACGTCTGGGATGAGCCGCTCAACTTTATCGACATCGAGAGCCGCATGCAGATAGAGGATCTGCTTTTGGAGTATGCGCCCACCATGGTCTTTGTTGAGCACGACCGGGTTTTTTCCGGGCGTGTGGCCACCGGTATATTGGAATTTTGACGCTGCTGCGCCATACGAATTGGGAGTGTTAGCATTGTTAAACGTCATACTCATCGGGCTGGTCAGTTTCTTTGTGGACGTTAGCACCGAAATGGTCTACCCGCTCATCCCGCTCTATTTAACGGGCGCCTTGGGTGCCACACCGGCCGTGGTCGGCGTTATAGAGGGCATAGCGGAAAGCCTTGCCTCCCTGCTCAAGGTGTGGAGCGGATATATTTCCGACAAATACAAGCGCCGCAAGCCCCTTGTTTTTATGGGCTACTCCACGGCTATAATCTACAAGCTGGCGCTCATCGTCTCCACCTCCTGGTTCGGCATACTGGTCGCCAGGGTGATAGACCGCTTTGGCAAAGGCCTGCGCACCGCTCCACGCGATGTGCTCGTCTCCGAATCCGCCGACAAGGACAAGCTGGGCAGCGCTTTCGGCTTACATAAGGCGCTGGATATGGCCGGAACCGCCTTGGGCGTGTTGGCGGCTTACTTTCTGCTGGTCAGCGGCGGCGGCGAAATATCCGATTACCACGGCGTGTTCCTCTGGTCGATAATCCCGGCGGCAATCGGCCTTGTGGTGCTGCTGCTCCGCGTATTCCTGGTTCCCTTTGCGCTTGAC
>CAYONL010000032.1:4119-15673 GCA_964405305.1 uncultured Oscillospiraceae bacterium
CTGCTGTTCGTCAAGGAAAAGCAGGTTCCGCGCGGCGAGGCGGTACAGCCCCCGCACCTGATATCCGGTTTTAAAGCTCTCCCGTTAAAGCTAAAGCTGTTCTTGCTGACCGCTTTCGTGTTCACGCTGGGCAACTCCTCCAACGCCTTTTTGCTGCTGCGGGCGGAGGAATCCGGCTGGGGCAGCACCGGCGCTGTGCTTTTGTACTTCGTTTACGGGGTCGTGTCCTCCCTGCTGTCCATACCGTTTGGAAAGCGCAGCGACAAGATCGGGCGGCGCGGCCTGCTGGTGGCCGGCTATATCATGTTCGCGGTGACGTATTTTGGGTTTGCCCTGTCCTCCGGCAAGGTGGCCATCGCCTGCATGTTCGTTATCTACGGGCTTTACACCGCCCTTACCTCCGGCGTGGAGCGCGCGCTGGTGGCCGAGATAGCGCCGCCGGACATAAAGGGTACCGTGCTGGGGCTGCACTCGTCGCTGGTGGGGCTGGCGCTGCTTCCCGCCTCCGTCATAGCCGGTGCGCTGTATACCTCCGTCTCTCCCTCGGCTCCGTTCTGGCTGGGTGGAACACTGGCCGCCGCGTCTGCCGTCGCCCTGTTCTTTATACTGCGCGATAAACCGCAGACCGTTTGACCCGCGGAGGTTAATACCTTTTACACCTATATAGCTATAAGAAGCGGCCCGCACCCTGACTTATTATCAGAACGCGGGCCGCTTTTCGTCATATCCGGGCCGCCGTATATGCTCAAAGCTCTGGGTCTATGTTTTCGTCCGCCAGCCTCTCCCCGAGCTTTTTAATGTATTCAGCGTTTGCGCCGCAGCACCCGCCCACATAGGAGGCCCCATCCCTCGCGGCCAAAACCACCTCGCCCGCAAAGGTGCCGGCGTCGTACTCGGTGACGCTGCCGTTATCCAGAAGTATGGGTTTCCCGGCGTTCGGCTTAAATATTACCGGAAGCTCCGTGCTCTCCAAAAACATTTTCAGCACCGGCAACGCAAGAACAGGCCCCAGCGAGCAGTTTAAGCCCACCGCCTCCGGCCCATACGGCGCAAGGCCCGCCACCATATCCTCCACGGAGTTTCCCATTATCGTCTTGCCCACCTTTTCAAAGCTCATGGAACAAAAAAGAGGGAGGTCATGCTTTCGCGCGCACCCGGCGGCGACCTTCATCATGGAAAGATCAATAAAGGTTTGCAGGTAGATTATATCCGCGCCCTCGTCCACGCCGGCGTCGATCATTTCGGAGTAAAGCACCGCCGCTTCCTCCCCGGTTATATCTCCATACGGCTCCATAAGGCCCAAAAGCGGCCCTATCGAAAGAGCTTTCTTCGCTTTATCGCCCACTGTTTCGCGGCAAATCCTCATTCCGGCGCGCACCACCGCGTCCGCCGCATACTCCGAGGATCTCTTTACCGCCCCGCCGTTCGCGCCAAAGGTATTGGCAAGAATTATCTGCGCGCCGGCCTCCAGCATCTCACCATGCAGCTGCCGCACTATTCCCGGGTTTTCAAGGTTGTACCTCCAAACCGGGCCGCGGTCCCCGGTCTTTTCCCAAAGGCTTGTGCCCACCGCGCCGTCCATAAGAACTGCTTTTTTCTTCATATGTACCTCTCCGGCAAATACTTCTTTATGCGCTCGCTTTGCAATACTCCACCGCCGCCGTAGCCGCGCTGGCCGCATCGGAGGTGTAGCGGTCGGCACCTATCTTGCGGCAAAACGCCTCGGTAACCGGAGCGCCGCCCACCATTATTTTCACTTTGTCGCGGAGGCCGGCTTTTTCTATGGCCTTCACCACGTCCTCCATGACGCCCATAGTCGTTGTCAGCAAAGCGGAGCAGCATATCACGCTGCAGCCCTTGTCTCTCACGGCCTCCACAAAGGCTTCCGGCGACACATCCACTCCCAGATCCACCGTCTCCATCCCTTTTCCTTCCAGCATCATCTTGACAAGGTTTTTGCCTATGTCGTGCATATCGCCCTTTACTGTGCCAATACACGCTCTGCCGACCGCCTTAACTCCCGACTCGGCAAGCATGGGCTTCAGCACCTCGGCGCCCATGTTCATCGCCCGGGCCGCCACCAGCACCTCCGGCACAAACACTTCATTGTTTCTGAATTTTTCGCCTATGACGCCCATTCCGGCTATCAGTCCGTCGGCAAGTATCTGTTCGGCCGGCATCCCTTCGTCCGCGGCCTTTTGCACCAGGTCCTTGACCACTTTTGCCCTGCCCTTTTGCAGATTTTCAGAAATCTCAACCAGTATATCAGCGCTCATATGACGACCCTCCGTTGTGTATTTTATTTCAAGCTCCATATTATCACAGAAATCAAGTTCTCTCTTGTATTCCCTCGCTATTTTTGGTACTATCTTATTGTTATTTAAACACCTACCAATAGTGAGGCGATAAATTTGGAGTTTTTAAACGAAGATGAGTTCGATATGAAGCTGGCTCTTGACTGCGCCGGCGCTTTTTCAGGAGCCACGGGCCTCGGCTGCGTCGTTTCCGACATGAGCGGGAGCGTAATAAAAGAATACGGAGCCGGCTGCCAAAGCTGTCATATATGCTCTGCCGTTGGCCGCGACAAGGACAACTGTATACAGGCGCAAAATTATGGCACAGCGGAGGCGGAACGCTTTGGCGGAAAGTACATATATTACTGCCCAATGGGGCTGACCTGCTTTGTCTCGCCCATACTTGGCGATGTACGCAGCGTGGCCCGGATAACCGCCGGCCCGTTTCTCATGGTGGAGCGGCAGGATTACGCCGACTGTGAGCTTGCCGCGCTGTCCGACAGAACAAGGGCTGTGGTCATGGATATGCTGGGCGGCTTCCCAACGCTGGCCCCCGAAAAGGTCAACAAGCTGTCCACGCTGCTTTTTATGTCGGTGGGCTTCATGAACAACGTCTCCGCCGAAAACCGCATGATGGACAAGCAGTCGTCCAACGCCATACAGGGCCAGCTTACCACCTATATCATGCAGCTAAAAAGCGGCGACCCGCCTCCTCCCTACCCCTTCGCTACGGAGAAAGCCCTGCTTAAAAGCATCTCCTCCGCCGACAAAAAAACGGCGCAGCGGCTTTTAAACGAGCTGATGGGCCACATCCTTTTTTCCACGGGTTACAATTTCGAGCTTGTGAAATCTCGCATCTCGGAGCTTTTGGCGCTTATCAGCCGGTCGGCGGTGGAGGCCGGAGCCGACTCGGAGCACACGCTGGACCTGTGCCACGAATGCCGCAATATGATAGGACAGCAGCGAAACATAGACGAGCTGTGCAGCTGGCTAAGCGGCGCTTTGAACCAGTTCATGGATATGGTGTTCCGATACGCCTCCACCCGCCACGCCAACGCCATCCACCACTGCGCCCAGTACATAGAGACCCATTACTATGAGAAGATCACTCTTGAGCAGCTCTCGGGCATGGTGTACCTGTCTCCGGCGTACTTGAGCCGTATCTTTCGGCAGGAAACGGGCGTTCCCTTCCAGCTCTACCTGAATAAAGTCAGGATATTAAAGGCCAGAGAACTTTTGAGCGAGGGCGACCTGCTTTTAAGCGACGTTTCCGAGGCCGTGGGCTTCGAGGATCAAAGTTATTTTACCAAGGTTTTCAAGCGGATGACCGGCGTTACTCCGCTCTTTTACCGCTCCCATCTCCATTCCGACCCCACGGGCGCGCTATGACTCGGCGCCCGGCACGCCCCCTTCCATCCACATAATTTTTATTTTGCCTCGCAGTATAATTTCCAACCCTTGCATTTATACGCGCAGTATCATATAATAAATATAACTTACATAGATTTGCCCCGACACAACAAGAGATTTGTTTGTTTTATGGAGGGCTGCGTTTGAAACCGAGAGCTTTCGTGACAAAAATAATTTTGTTATTATCCGCCGCCGTCATTTTTACCGCCGCGGCCTTTCTGTGCGCCGACGCGATGAATGCCGAATACACGGGCCGCGTATGGGTATTGTACGCCGCCGGTATGCTCTCGCTTGTGCTTTATATGTTTTCTCTCGCCCGCCGGACTTTTAGCAGCACCTCTTTACCGGACACGGATAATATCTCCCGACTGCTGCCCTGCGGTGTCTGCCGCACGCAAACGGACAAAAAACTCACCATAATAATCGCCAACAGCTTCTTTTATGAGCTGTTCGGATATACGCCGGAGGAAGCCGCGGGCGCCAGACTTACGAGCGCTGCCTCTTTCCTCTGCCCCACCGGCGACGAGGACGATTTGGCGCGACTAAACAGCTTCGGCGGCAAAGTTTACGCCAGCGCCGAGTTCTGCACAACAAAAAGTGACGGCGGCTCCATTTGGGTGCTTGTCCGCAGTCACCGCTGTGACGGTGAGATCTTTTTGGCCGTATTCGACATAACTGACAGAAAGCGCGCCGAGGATGCCCTGCGCGTAAGCGAGGAGGAGTGCCGCATAGCCGTAGCTCAGGGCGGCAAATATATCGCCCGCTATGACCCGGCCGCCGACACAATCCATTTTCCAGCGGACGCGGCCAAACTTTTTGACTGCCCGGAAAACGTATCCGGAATACCCGACACCATACTGCAAAAGGGCCGCGTCTGTACGGAAAGCGCGGAGGATCTCAAGCTCTTTTGCGAGGCCATGAAGCGCGGCGAACCCAACGGCTGCGCCACCCTGCGTCTGGTAACTTCCGAGGGCGAGGTACGTTGGTTTCGCTTCAACTTTACTGTTTCCTGCGCCATACGCGACGCCGCTTTACAGTGCGTGGTCTCTTTCTCCGACGTCACCGCCCTGCGTGAAAAGGAGCTCGCCTACGAAAAATGGCAGCAGACGTACCAGTCCATGCCCTTGGAAAGCATGAATTATTATGAATACAATCTTTCCATTGGCACGTTCGACCGGGAGCAGGGCGGCATGCTTCCGCCGGTTCCGGAGAGTGTGGAACGCAGCCTGTCCGCCGTAACCCGGCATATATCCGAAAACCACACCGACCCAAACTCCGCCGCACACTTTGTCAAATTTTTTTCCATGGAGCGCCTGATCGCCTCCTACGAACACGGGCTCCGCTGCGACAGCATGGATTACCTGCGCAAATCAGGGACGGAGCTGCTTTGGACTCAGGCCTCCATACAGATGGTGCCCGACCCGTACTCCAACGATATAAAATGCTTTGTGCTGCTTAAAGATATAGACGCCGCCAAACGCGCCGAGCTCATGGTGAGCACCCGTTCGCAGCAGGACCCGCTTACGGGCCTATTGAACCGCACCGCCTTTATTGAGCAGATGAGCGCGATCATAGCGGCCTCGGCCCCGGGAGCCGAACACGCGCTGATCATGATAGATATTGACCGTTTCAAGCGTATAAACGACACCTTTGGCCACCATTTTGGGGACCAGGTGCTGTGCGACATAGCCTCGAGCCTGCGCTCGACCTTGCGGACAAACGATATTGTGGGACGCATAGGCGGCGACGAGTTCGTAGTATGTCTGCGCGACCTGCCCCCCGACCGCCACGTTTTGGAAAGACGGGCGTGCTTTATCTGCGACCTGCTTGAGAAAAACTACGGCGGCGCGATAAGCGTCTCCGGAAGCATAGGCATAGCCATGTTCCCCGATGACGGAGCCGACTTCGACGCCCTGTACCAGCGGGCCGACAAAGCGCTTTATCACGCCAAAAGGCTTGGCAAGCACTGCTATGTGACATATTCTCCGGAGCTGGATGCCGCGCCCGGCAACGTCAGCGCCACGCCCATAGATTCCTCCGCCGAAAACACGTCCGCGCCAACCATCAATCTGACGTCAAGGTTCAACAGCTCCACCCGGCGCATGCTGGTGGCCGACGACTCGGAAACCACCCGCACACTTTTTTCTGAGCTGTTCCGGGGAGAATATGACGTGCTGGAGGCCTCCAACGGCGCCATTGCCATGGAGCTTTTGAAAAAATATCAGAACAGCATCGCGGTTGTGTTGCTCGACCTTTTAATGCCTGAAAAGAGCGGGCTGGAAATGCTGGAGGAGATGAGGCGGGACGCCGCTCTGTCCTCCATACCCGCGCTTGCTTTCTCCTCCGCCGATGAGATGGAATACAGCGCGAAGGCTATCGGCCTCGGCGCTGTGGATTTTATTCATAAGCCCGTGGATCCCGCTCTTGTAAAACTGCGCGTATCCAACGCCGTGACCCGCCGCGAGCTTGACGATCTGCGCTCCAGCAACCGCCTGCTTCTGCTGCAAAAGGAACAGGAGACCCGCTCAAACGCCAACCTTCTGTATCTTGCGGAGCATGACCCGCTTACCGACCTTTACAACAAATCCGCCTTTCTCAGAGCCATTTCTGAGAAAATGGCCGTACGCACCAACGTCTCTTATACGCTTTGCTACATAGATGTGGATCGGCTCCGGGTCATCAACGAGATATTCGGCCACGACGAGGGCGACCGCCTGCTTCGCCGTGTGGCTGGCTTGATCCACAAACAATTTTTCGGCGTCGGCATATTTGCCCGGATAGAATCCGACGATTTTGCCATCCTTGTTCCCGGCGGACCCGACGACGCCAAAGCTTCCTTCGACAGGCTGTGCGCCGCGCTCTCCGGCTACGACCTGCCCTTTGAAGTTATGCTCAACTGCGGCGCCTTTTCCTTCTCAGGGGATTCCATAGCGCCCGAGCAGGGCCTTGAGCGCGCACGTATGGCCTGTAAAGCTATAAACGGCAACTTTGCGCGCCGCTTTTCGCTTTACAGCGAGGACCTGGCTCAGGCCACTCTGGAGGAAAAGGATATTGTCGGACAAATGCGGTTGGCTCTGGAGGGCGGTCAGTTTACCGTATGGTTCCAGCCAAAATACTCGCTTGAGACCGGTAAGGTAGTGGGAGCGGAGGCGCTTGTCCGCTGGAACCACCCGGAGCGCGGCATTATCATTCCCGGCACCTTCATCCCGATATTTGAAAAAAACGGCTTCATTATGCAGATGGATGCATATATATGGGAATCCGTCTGCCGCCTGCTGCGCAAATGGCTGGATGTAATGCCCGACGACAGGGTCGTACCCGTGTCTGTAAACATTTCGCGGGCCGACATATATTCGCCCTCCCTCTGCGCCACGCTGGCCGACCTCGCCAAAAAATACAGCCTGCCGCCCGGACTGCTCACCCTTGAAGTGACGGAAACCTCCTATACCGACGAGCCGGAGCTGCTTGAAAGCGTGATCACAAAGCTTCAGAAAAACGGTTTTTCGGTGGAGATTGGCGGGTTCGGGCGCGGCTATTCCTCCCTCTTTATGCTCAAAGAACTCTCGGCTGACTTTATAAAGCTGGATATGCGTTTTCTTTGCTCGCCGGACGACGGAGCGCGCGGCGAAAGCATATTGACTTCTGTGCTTCGCCTGTCCGATATGCTGTCCCTTCCCGTTATTGCCGAGGGAGTTGAGACCGCGGAGCAGGCCGCTTTCCTGCAAAACGCCGGCTGCAAAGTGGCGCAGGGCTACTACTTTCACCGCCCCATGCCCGCCACGGAGTTCGAGGATCTGATCGTCTCCTGCGGCTGACCTGCACACAGCAAAAAAACGCCGTTATCGCCCGCCAGTATTGTATACTGAAAGACGATTGCGGCGTTTATTATACTATAAGAATATAAAACAGCGGAGTTTTCCTCGGCCGTGTTTCTGCGGCTCCTTTTCCACAGCTGCGCGCCAGAATAAACGAAGGGCCCACCGTCCGCTACAGGCAGAAAGCAGGCCCTTCCGCTGTTTATTCAATATTCCGCGGCTGATGTAACCAAAGAGGCTTTTGTTGCCTTGACTCAGTCCTCAGGCACCTCGCGTCCGAATTTCTTCATGACGTTGTCGTAGGCGACCTTTGTGTTGTAATCGAAGCAGACCATATAGACGTCCTCTATGCAGGTGTCGTTCTCGAGGAACTTGAGTATGGTTCCGACAGCTATCTCCGCCCCCCTGACGAGAGGGAAGCGGTACGCGCCGGTGGAAATAGACGGAAAGGCCACTGTGCGGCAGCCATTTTCCGCAGCAAGATTGAGAGATTTGAGATAGCACTGGCAGAGCAGCTCCTCCTCATTGCAGAGGCCGTTGTTCCAAACGGGGCCGACTGTGTGGATTATATACTTCGCGTCCAGCTTGAAGCCGGGAGTTATGACCGCGTCGCCCGTCTTGCAGCCGCCCAGCTTGCGGCAGTACGAGATAAGCTCCGCTCCGGCCGCGCGATGTATCGCACCATCAACGCCGTCGCCGCCCATAAGGCTGGTGTTGGCCGCGTTCACTATCGCATCCACCTTCTGGTTTACTATGTTGCCCCTGATGATCGTGAAGTTTGCCATTTTTCTTTCCTCTCTCTCTTTCAACAGCTCACATTAAGTCTATTTCGCCGTCTCCGTCGCTGTCGGCGCCGATGTTTTGCATGTTGATCGTACGCCGCTCCATTCTCTCCCGCTCGGAATTTTCAATTATAAAGTTTTTGATCTCTTTAGCGTGCTTTATGTGGCGCAGCACCAGCTCGGGATGGGTCGCGTCGCCCGTTTTGCACACCACGGTACCAAGACCCGACATGCGCTCGAACAGCGTGCTTTCAAGGACCGTATCCTGTATCTTGTACATGTAGCAGTCGTTCTCCGCCCTGCTTAAAAAGCCGCTGTCGATAGTCACCTGCTCCGGGGTGATGGTGTATTTTGTGAACGTAAACGGCAGAGCGAAAAGCACCCACCGCTTTCTTTCAACGTATTCCATGACGCCACTCCCTTTTTAACAATTATACCATATCAGATAAAAATATCAATAGTTCCTTTGGTCATTTCGCAGCAACTTTGGCCCAGGTGTCCTTCAAGTTCACAATGTTGTTCCAAACTCCGCTGTGCTTGCTGTCGCGGATGAAATAGCCGTTCCTTACGAACTGGAAGCGCTCGTCCTCGCCGGCGTCGCCAAGCGCTGCCTCCAGCTTGCAGCCGCTGTACTCCTTAACGGAATCAGGGTCCAAGCAGTCGCCGTAGGTCATCCCCTCAGGCAGCGCGGTCATGTTCTCATACGTGAACAGGCGCCCGTACATGCGCACATCGGCCGACACGCAGTTTTCGTCGCTGACCCAGTGGATGGTGCCCTTTATTTTGCGCCCGTCGGCAGGATTCCCGTTGCCGGTCTCAAGGTCGGCGGTGCAGGTTATCGACGTCACGTTGCCCTCGTCGTCCGCCTCAAAGCCGGTGCATTTCACAATATATGCGCCCATAAGACGCACCTCGCCCTCCGGTTTCAGACGGAAGTACTTCGGCGGCGGCACGGGCATGAAGTCCCCGCGCTCAATATAAAGCTCCCGCGTCAAGGCCACCTTGCGGGTGCCGGCGTTTTCGTCGTTGGGGTTGTTGGGCAGGTCGAAATACTCGGTCTTGCCCTCCGGAATATTCGTTATCGTCAGCTTTACCGGTTCCAGCACGGCCAGGCGGCGCAGGGCCTTCTGGTTCAGCTCGTCCCGTATGCAGTGCTCCAGCAGACTCACATCCACAATGGAGTAGGCCTTGGAAACGCCCGCCGTCTTTACAAACTCAATTATGGACTCCGGCGTATAACCGCGGCGGCGCATACCGCACAGAGTGGGCAGGCGCGGGTCGTCCCAGCCATCCACAACGCCGGTCTCCACCAGCTCGCGCAGGTAGCGCTTGCTCATCACCGTGTGGGTGACGTTGAGACGCGCGAACTCGTACTGATGCGGGCGGTGCGGGCCAAAGCCACAGTTTTCCACCACCCAGTCGTACAGCGGACGGTGGTTTTCAAACTCGATGGAGCACAGCGAATAGGTTATGCCCTCCACCGCGTCCTGTATCGGATGGGCAAAATCATACAGCGGATAGATACACCACTTGTCGCCCTGACGGTGGTGGCCCTGATGCAGAATGCGGTAAATGGGCGGGTCGCGCATATTCATGTTTGGGCTTTCCATATCTATTTTGGCGCGCAGGGTCTTGGCTCCGTTGGGGTACTCGCCGTTTTTCATGCGCTCAAAGAGGTCGAGGTTTTCCTCCACGCCCCTGTCCCGGAAAGGGCTGGGTCGGCCCGGCTCGGTCAGCGTGCCGCGGTACTCCTTCATCTCATCCTGTGAAAGGTCGCAGACATAGGCCTTGCCGTCCTTTATCAGCTTTACGGCGCACTCGTAGCATTTGTCAAAATAGTCGCTGCCGTAAAAAATGCCGCCCGTCGGCTCCGCGCCCAGCCACTTTAGATCCTTCAAAATGGCCTGCACGTATTCGTCGTCCTCCCGGGCCGGGTTGGTGTCGTCGTACCGCAGGTTGAAAAGCCCGCCGTACTTTTTCGCCGTGCTGGAATTTATCCAGATGGCCTTGGCCGAGCCAATATGCAGATAGCCGTTCGGCTCCGGCGGGAAGCGGGTGTGGACCTCGGTGTTGACCCCCTCGGCCAGATCCGCGTCGATTATATCGTGTATAAAATTCGCTGTCTCTTCAGGCATATGAAACGTCCTTTCGGTCAGATTTCTTTTTCGGCGGCGGCAAGGCGTTCCCTCACCTTTTCGGGGCCCAGGATGCCCATTACGGTGAACAAATCCGGCGAGTTAACCCGCCCGGTGACGGCCATGCGCAGCACGGCGCTGATGTCGCCTATATTGCCCCTGTAGCTCTCCGGCGACGCCTTGTAATCCTTCATGTTCGCGGCGTAGCCCAGCTCCGAGCACAGGGCCTTCACCCTGTCGAACCAGGCGTCCTGGTCGTCGTGCTCATCATACGCGGCGGAATATCTTTTGAGCACCGCAAGCCTGTCCTCCGTGCTCACCCGCTCCGGCCACTGCTTTTCCGAGTGGAACAGCTCGTCGTAGAAGAAGGACATATACTCCTTCATCTCGCTCCAGACCGCTATGTCCTTGCGAGGCTTCGGAATACCGCGCCCTATCCCGATTATCGCTTTGGCGTACTCCGGCGCCGCCTCCAGCAGCGCATAAAACTCCGGGTCATACTCCCTTGCCCAGCCGGTCAGGTACTGCCACACCTCGTCCACCGACAGCATGGCGACCACGTTTTTGGAGACGTCGCGCAGCTTGTCAAGGTCGAACAGCGAGCCTGAAACGCTCATCTTGTTTGTTGAAAACTTAAATTCTCCAATCGGAGCCTTGGGGTTCGCCAGCCGCCACTCCTCAAAGTTGGAATTGAGCAGCGTCAGCAGGTACTCTATGACCGACGGCACCGGGAAGCCCTCCGCATGGTAGAAATCCAGCGCCAGCTCCGGGTCCTTGCGCTTGGAAAGCTTGCGCTTGCTGCCGCCGTCCATCTTCATAAGCTGGGCGGTGTGGCAATATTTCGGCATCCTCCAGCCCAGCGCGGCAAAAAGCTGCACATGTATGGGCCAGGTGGCCAGCCACTCCTCGCCGCGGACGACGTGGGTGGTGCGCATAAGGTGATCGTCCACCACGTGGGCAAAGTGATACGTCGGTATGCCGTCGGATTTGAGCAGCACTATGTCCTGATCGTTCTCCGGCATATCCAGCTTGCCCTTTATCAGATCCGTCAGATGGAGGTACTTTTCCGGGTCGCCCTCGCTGCGGAAACGGAGCACCCAGGGCTTTCCCGCCGCCAG
>CAYONL010000033.1:0-8782 GCA_964405305.1 uncultured Oscillospiraceae bacterium
TCTTTTTTTGCGCCGCAGGATAAAATGTAGATAAAGAAAGAAACAAAGCGTTATTTGGGAGGCGGTAAATATGTTTAAGACCGGAGATAAGAACAGAAGCAGCTGGTTTGACATCGTTTTGTGGGCGCTGAAATTTATGACGGTCGCCGCGGCCGCGTACGGAGTGTACAAAGCGGCGGAGGCGCTGAAGGACGACGGGGAAAGGCTCTATTTTAAGTGCAAGGACGCGCTTTGCCCATTTAGATCCAAGCCAGAGTGCGAAAAAGAGACAGCGGATATTGAAAAAGACGCGGACCCGGCACAGGCCGAATAAAATTTTAACCGTTAGAGGGGAGTAAAATTTAATGACACGCGAAGAGATGTACGAAAAGCTGGACGCGCTGTATGACCAGATAGACAAGACCAAGGTGCGCGCGGAGATGGCGAAGAACGAAACGCTGGAAAAGCTGGACGATGAGATGGCCGAAACGAGGGGCAACGTCGCGGCGGCCAAGGAGAGCATCCGCCTGGCGGACGAGAAGAACAGAAGCAAGCTGAGCGCCCAGATGCTGAAGCTGCAAATGGACCTTGAGCAGGCACGGGACGAGCGCGCCGCCGCAAAGCTAGAGCACGACCGCAAAAAGGCGCTCAAGGCCACCGAGGCCATGGAGGATTACGCCTCCGACGCGATAGCCATGGCGCTGCTGGCCGTGGACGAGGCGGCCTATGCCTCGCTGGACGCCATCGAAGCCCGCATGAACTACGAGGACGTTTTCGGAGCGGACGAGCCCCAGGACGGCAAGGACGAATAATTTACCGGTAAGCCGCCGGGCGGCATATATACAAAATAAAAAAACAGGGGCGCTATCCCGCGCCCCTGTTTTTTGTGCCCGACAATATTTTACATTATAATACTCCAAATTATGTATTATACTATATTGCCGCTTTTTGCGCCTTTATCCGCGCGGTGTTGGCCGGGCGGCGCGCTTTCGTCGCGGCTTTCCGATAAAACGCGAAATATATGAAACAGCCCGGCCGCTTCGGCGTTCATCCGAAACGGGAGGGCTGTTCGCTGCGCTGTTTGCCCGGCCGGTCAGACGGCGCGCTTTCCGCCGACAAACACAGCCGCAATGTTTATGTCGCCGTCGAACACGCAGATGTCCGCGTCCATCCCGGGAACAAGCGCGCCCTTGTGCTTCGCGCCTATCACCCTGGCGGGATTCGCCGTCATCATACGCACCGCGTCGGCCACAGGCACGTCCGCCTTTTTGACCATGGTACGCACACAGCGGTCGGTGGTGCACACGCTGCCCGCGAAGGCCGTGTGATCCAGCAGCATGGCAACTCCACCCTCCAAGATCACATCCTGACCGTTCGCAAGGCTGCCGAGCTTAACTGTTTCGCCCTCAGGAAGCCCCGCTCCGCGCATGGAGTCCGTTATCAGGCAGATCTTGTCCCAGGGCTTCTGTCTTACGATGAGCTTCAGCAGCTCCGGCGGCAGATGGCAGCCGTCGGCGATTATCTCCACGCTCAGCTCGTCTATAAGGTACGCGCTCTCCACCACGCCAAGGTGTCTGTACGGCCCTATGCGCCGCAGCGCCGACATGCCGGAATACAGGTGCGTCACGTGTGAGCATCCGTGCTCCACCGCCTTGAGCACCTCCGGATAAAGCGCGTCGGAGTGGCCGACAGAGGCTAGTATACCACGGCGCCCAAGTTCGTCCAGCAGCTCCAGCGCACCCGGCAGCTCCACCGCCACGGACATTCGCAAAATGTCGTCGGATCCGTTCAGTATTTTTTCATAGTGCTCCCTTTCGGGAACACGCAAATACTTTGGATCCTGCGCGCCCGCCTGGTCCGGCGAAAAATACGGTCCCTCAAGGTGCAGGCCCAACAGGTTCGGCCCGTCCTCCATCCGGCGTTTTGCTTCTTTAAAGCAGGCAAAGGCGCCGAACAGTTCCTCGTCCGGACAGGTGAGTGTGGTCGGCACTATGGAGGTCGTGCCATGGGCCATATGGGCCTTAGCCGCGCCTATAAACGCCTCCGGCGTGCCATCCATGTAGTCATAGCCGCCGCCGCCGTGGGTGTGTATGTCTATAAACCCCGGGCTTACATATCTACCCTCGGCGTCGTAAACAATATCCGCATGCTCAGACGGCAGGTTCTCGCTCACTTCTGAAATCGAACCGCCATCCATGAGCACAAAGCCATGCTCAAGCGTTCTCTGCGGCGTGATCACGCAGCCATTTTTTATCAGAGTCTTCATTTTACGCCTCTTACAGGATGTATTTTGCGGAATCCGCATCCAGATACATGTCCGCCGCCGGATGAGTGCGCATTATCGTGGCGGGGCAGGCGGTAGAAACGGGCGCATTCACCGTGTCGCGCACAGCCTCGGCCTTCGTCGCCGCCGGAACAGAGCAGAACAGCCGTTTAGCGTGCATCAGCGCCGGTATAGTCGCGGAAAGCGCGTGGGTCGGCACCTCGTCTATGCTGTCAAAGCAGCCGTCATGTACCTGCTGCATACGGCAGCGCTCCTCCAGCTTCACGACCTTGACCAGCACCGGGTCATCGAAATTGGCCACCGGCGGATCGTTGAACGCTATGTGGCCGTTCTCGCCTATGCCCATCAGGCAGGCGTCCAGCGGATGAGCACGGAGCAGCGCGTCATATTCCCTTGCCGCCTCCTCCGGGTCCGCCGCGTTTCCATTGAGCAGGTTCACGCTTTTAAAATTATACTTATCAAATATCGCCCGTTTGAGGAAGTTGCGGAAGCCCGCCGGGTGCGCCGGATCCAGCCCAACATACTCGTCCATATGGAAAGCGTTGACGCGGCTCCAGTCTATGTCTTTATCCTCGCAAAGCGCGGCCAGTGTCTCATTCTGCGACGGCGCGGCGGCAAACAGAACGTTTATCTCGTCCCTTTCGGCCAGCAGCTTCTTTATGTATTCCGCGGCCTCTTTTCCGGCGCAGCTGCCCATGGCAAGCCTTGTGTCGAACGCCCTTACGTGGAGCTTTTCAGCCATAAAATCCTTGATTACCGCCATTTTTTATTCCTCCCGCATATTAAAGCAGATGCTTGATTATTCTTCCGTATTTTTCTTCCAACGCCTTGTTGTGCTCGTCGCCGCCCGGCATGTTCGCGCTGACGAAAACCGGCGGCTCTATCCCGCGGCGCAGCATTTCGGAGACGATCTCCTCCGTCAGACAGTTCATGACGAAGCAGTTGCAGAACGTGGAGGTGGAGCACACCTTCTGGTCGTAGCCGTCTATGCTCACCACCGCGTCGCCCAGCGGCAGGTGATTGTCGATAAAGATATCCGCTTCTTCATAGAGGTTCTTTCCGCTGGGGTGGCGGGACTTCGCGCCCTGCGGCACTATTTTCGCAAAGCTGGAGGAGGTAACCGCTATGCTGGTAAGCCCTTTTTTTTTGCACTCCATCACGGTGTCTATCGTCATGGCGTTTATGCCGTAGGCGTTGATTATGACCATGACCTCGCCCTTTTCGCGGCCGACTCCGTATGAGTCCAAAACGCCCATGGCGTAGCCCGGCGTCCTCTCTATGTAGTTCGAGCGCTTGGCCCCATGGATAAGGTTCGTGCCGGGGTCGAGTATCGCGTCCCAAATGGCGAGGCCGCCCGCCCGCCAGAGTATCTCCTCCACGCCGAGGTTGGAGTGACCGCCCGGCCCTATGACATGCACCATCCGGCCCGCCTCATACGCGTCGGTTATAACCTTCGCGGCCTTCTGTATCTGCGGAAGCTCGCCCTCTATCCCCTCAAATATTCCGCAAAGGCTTTTCCGAAAGCCCTCTATCTCTTTCTGTCCCATATCCATCCTCCTCGTTATTTATACAGAAATGTCTCCGCGCCGTTGCTCACGGCCGCCAGAGTGCCGCCCTCATATTCAGCCAGCGCGTCGTCCACCGCCTTTTGAAGCTCCGACAGCCCGTAGTGCTTGCAGCCGCACAGGGCCATCTCATCGGCCGTAACTCCGTCGCTTACCACCACAAGCTTTCTTCTGCGCCTCATCTTAGACATGCTGTTGCCTATGGCCATGGCCAGCGCGTCGCCCTCGAACCGCTTTCCGGCGAATATGCTTTTGACCAGCTCGTCCCCGTCGTCCCGGCCCATCCATTCGGGATATTCCGGGTGGGGGCCTACGCCCTCGTAGTTGGGGCTTACAAGCACTATCGTTCCGCCGGACTCGCCCTTCAGCGCATACTCGGCCGAATACATGCCCTTTGGCGACTGCCAGAAATCCTGGTCCGCCGGGTAGGAGCTTACCACCACCACGTCTGCCTCTTTCTCCACCCGGCAGCCCAGCACCTTTTTACCTATCTCCACGCCCGCGCGCTGGGCCTTTACGTAGTCCCCCGCAACGGCCTTATAAAGCTGCATATTTGTATTGAGCACCGTGTTTATAATGAAATCCAGCCCTATGGTATCCACCCAGTTCTCCATCATAAGACGTATTGGGCTGTCCTCCCGCCCAAAAAGGTTGCCGTTTTCAAGCGACCCTTTGAGGTGGAAATACGTAACAGTGTCCTGTCCCGCAACGCCGGGGTAAAGTATCTTCCCGCCGCCGCTCCAGCCCATGACCGGGTGCGGCACCAAATTGCCCACGCCTATCCTTATGTCGGCGTCCATGGCGTCCTTTGTGGCGTAAATATCCGCTCCCTCCGCCGTTTTATCCACGTAGACCAGCTTTTCAGGGTCGCGGAACTCCGAATTGACCACACGGAAACGGCGGAACACTTCCGGTCCCACGCGCTCCCTAAGCTCATCCTCCGTCATGTAGCGGTGGCTTCCCAGCGCCACGATCACGCGAACCTGCTCATCTTTGACTCCGAGGCTGCCCAGCTTCTTTATCAACACCGGCAGTATCCGCGCTATGGGCGTCGGGCGGGAGCCATCGTCAACGATCACGTTTATCCGCGCGCCCGGATAAACTATGTCCTCCAGCCTTTTGGAGCCTATGGGCGACTCTATGGCGCGCAGTATCTCGCCATCAAAATCCTCGGCTCCCGGCGTATGGACCGGGTCGTACATACGAAGGAAGCGGCTGTCTTCCACTTGAAAGGACACTGTCTCATGCCCGTACGGCAGTTTTATCTCCATCCTACAGCCCTCTCTTTTTTAACAGCGCCTCTTTCAGCCGCTTCATCTCTGTCTCATACTCCGCGGGCGTCAAAAACACCCTGTTCTCCGGGAACATCTGGAACGGACCGCCCCAGCCCACCTTGCCCTCGTATTTGGGGCACACGGTGAAATGCACGTGGCGCACATTGTCTCCATATATGCCGTAATTTATCTTGTCGGGATTATACAGCTCCTTTATCGTCTCCGCCAGCGCGCAGACGTCGTCCATGTACTCGTCCCGCTCTTTTTTGGGTATCTGGTAGATCTCCTCGTAGTGGTCCTTAAACATTATAGTACAGCGCCCGGGAAGCGTCTGGTCCTTGCAGAAAAACACCTTTGACGCCTTCAGATCGCAAAGCTCGTACAGCAGCTCACGAAATTCCTCGTCCCGCTCGCAGTAGTAGCAGCCCTTTTCAGTTCTCACCGCACATCAGCCCCCATGTTTGATTTATTTTGTAAATGAAACGCGCACGCAAGGAAAACCACCGCCGCCGCGCAAAGAGCAACGGCTATGTAAAGTCCCGGCCCGTAGCCGCCGAAGCCGTCGTACAGCGCGCCCACCAGCGTCGTCCCTATCCCGCCCATGGCCGAGGCGGCCATGGTGGCGGCGGAAACGAGCCTTGCGTACCCGGCGCTGCCGAACAGCTCCAAAATTATCAGCGGCACAGTCACCGCCGTCAGCGCCATACAAGCGCCGTACAAAAAGGCGCCGGCTGTCATCAGGCCCTCGCTTGCGCGAAACACCGTGATCATGACAAGGCCTGCCGCCGTCGCGCCCATACCCACAAAAAACGTTTTCTTGGCCGAAAGCCTGTCGTTCAGCCAGCCGAGACAGAGCTTCGCCGTCAGGTTGCCCGCCATGCTGGCCGACGACATGGCCGAACCGGCCATCGCCGTCAGCCCCACCGATATGGCGTACTGCGGAAAATGGTAGATATACACCGTCTCATACGACGTTATCACGACCACCGCGATAAAGAGCCAAAACGATGGCGACCCAAAAACGCCCGCCGACCCCGTTTGCTTTTGCGGAAGACGAGATGACGCCACGGCTTCTAGCTTTTCATCGCCGGGCTCCTCATAGGGCTCCGCGCCCATGTCCTCCGGCGCGCGCTTGAGCACGAAAAGGGTAAACGGCAGCATGGCCGCCGCGCCGACCGCGGCAAAAATAAGATACGCCGCCCGCCAGCCGTAAGTCTCTATGAGCCACGTGCCGAGGGGATTCATTATCATCCCGCCGAGGCCGGCGCTGGCCATTGCCGCGCCCACGGCCAAGCCTCTGCGGCTTTTGAACCAGTTTGTCAGGATGATGGGCGACATGTTTAGAAACAGAAACGCGCCCGCCGCCCCATAGACGACCGAAACCGCGTACCACTGCCACAGCTCGTTAAAAAACGCCATGCTCCCGATGGATAGCGCCAAGGCCAGCGCCGCCGGGGTCAGCACCCTTTTGGCCGGGTATTTCTCTATAAGCCGGCCCGCCAGCGGCAGCGTCAGCGTGGTAGCTATGCCACGTATCATTATGTGAACCGATATTTCTGAAAGCGTAAAGCCGAGCTCTCCGCACACCGACGGAAAAAACACCCCTATGCTGTTTGCCAGCACACCCAAGCCGCCAAACTGTATAAAACAGCAGGCCGCAAGCATTTTCCACGCCGGGTGCCCAGCGCCGGTTTTCAGTTTTTCCATGTCGTTCTCAGTTCACCTGCGCATCCAAAAGCTCGATCAGCATTATCAGGTTGCGGACGATATGGTACGGGTCTTTTACCGGAAGGGCAACCACCTTGTCCTGCGGCGCGCCGTCCCGCCGGAGTATCTGTATCCACTCTCTTATTTCTCTGTCCGGGTTCGGGAAGCGCGCGAACGTATACTCAAACACCCGCTCGTGCCAGTCCAGAAACTCCCTGTCCCCCGTGCGAAGATAAAACAGCATGGAGCTGTACAGCGCCTCGGAGTGCACCCACCAGAGCTTGTCGCCCCAGCCGCCCCGCACCTGCTTTACCGTGGGCTCCTCCGCAAACTCTCCGGCCAACTCCTCCGGTGCTCCCCCATTGACAGAAGCAAAATGGAGGATCCCGCCGTATTCCTTATCCCAGCCGATCTGAAAAGCTCTTTTTGCGACTTTGGCGGCCTTTTCGGCCATCTCCGTGTCGCCGGAGGCATCGGCCGCCTCCAGCGCGAACCACATGTCCTCAAGCGTATGGCCGGGGTTCGCGTGCTCGCCCAAAAGGCCGCCGAAAAATCCCCCGTCCCTTTTTATGACCTCATGTATGGAAAAGTTCTCATCTACGAAGTTATCCAGCACCCGCTTTGAAAAGCTGTGCATATCCGCGCGAAAGCCCTCGGCCCGTCCGTCGCCCAGCGCGTCCGCCGCCCGCCAAAGCTCCGACGCCACGTTGGAAAATATCATCGGTATGCCATGGGCGCAAAACTCCGGCGAAAGCGGGTAGGGCAGAGTTTTGAAATCCCCCTCCGCAACCCTCCGCCTGCATGAATCATAAAGCCGAGCCGCAAAGTCGTAGACCGGTTTTCCGCCCCCGGCATGGGCAAACCTCGCCAGACCGCATATTACAAAGCAGTCCGCGTAGATGCTCATATCAAGGTCGTCCCAGCCGTCCGCCTTTTTCGGCCTGCCCGTCTCATCCATAAGGTAGGCGCAGCGCAGCGGTTCGCCCGGCAGAGCGCAGTGGGCGGTCAAAAAGTCCGCGCCGCTTTTGGCCAGACGGAAAAACCGTTCCCGCTCCTCTTTTCGGAAAAGCCGCTCCATCTCCGACAGCCGCGAAAATATCCAGACGAAGCGCCCCTGGCTCCAGGTGTATTTATCCCGGCTGACCAGAGTTTTGCCCGCGTTGTCGTAGCAGTTGAAGTATCCGCCGTTTACCTCGTCGGAGCACCGCTCCAGCCAAAACGGAAGAATATCGTTTGTAAGCGTGTTTTCGTAAAAGCCCCTCCAGCGCAGGGCGGACGCTTTCTTGTGATCCATTATTTTATGGCCCCGGCGGTCATGTCGCCCGTAATATAATTCCTTATCAAAACAAACAGGATGACCAGCGGAACGGTGGCATAGACGGCGCCCGTCATAACATAGTGCCACGGTATGCCAAGGGCCGGGTTGTTTTTCAGTATCTCATACAGGCTGACGATTATTGTCTTTTTTTCAGTGCTTGAAACATAGGTAAAGGCGAACAGAAACTCGTTCCACGTCCTTGTGAAGGCGAATATTATCGCCACCGCGATACCCGTTTTTGATACGGGCACAAATATCCGGCTCAGCGTCATAAACGAACTGCAGCCGTCTATTTTCGCGGCCTCCACCACCTCTTTCGGTACCCCGTCGAACACGCTTTTGAGCATGAGCACGATGAAGGCCAGGTTGAACGTGGTGTTCATTATGACAAGGCTTGTATATGTGTCGATAAGGCCCAGCGAGTTCATCATTATGTACAGCGGAATGATTATGATGACCGGCGCGAACATCTGGCTGACAAGCACCAGATAGTATATGGGCTTTTTCAGGTAAAAACGCAGCTTTGAAAAGGCGTAAGCCGCCGGAATATCTATCAGCATGATACAGGCAATGGTGGCGGCGGTTATGATTATGCTGCTTTTGAACCCGTCAAGGATGTCCATTTTATAGAAAACATCTATGTAGTTTTCCCATG
>CAYONL010000033.1:8792-15515 GCA_964405305.1 uncultured Oscillospiraceae bacterium
ACGGTGAACACGTCCCCCATCCTTTTCAGCGAGACGGAGAGCATGGCCGCCACCGGGAACAGCAGGATAATCAGCATTACAAATATAAAAAGTGCGAAGAACACGTTCAGTATTCTTTTTTTCACCAGCGCCTTATTCATATGATACGTCATCCTCCTTGGCGCGCACATACATCAGCGCGAAAATTGACAGCAGGATGAAGCACACCACGCTAACCGCGGCCGAATAGCCCCTGTTGTTGAACCTGAACGCATTCAGATACACCGTGTTTACAAGGATCGAGGAGGAGTTGGCGGGTCCGCCCTCCGTCATCATGTAGATAACGTCGAAGGAGTTGAACGCCCAGATGCCCACCAGTATCCCCAGGGTTTTGAGCGACGACGAGATGAGCGGCATAGTAATATTTGTAAACTTGTGCCACGCGTTGGCGCCGTCTATGGAAGCCGCCTCATATATGTATTTCGGTATGGAGTAAAGCGTTGAGAGTATGTTCAGCGCACAAAACGGCGCCACCGCCCACACGTTTACTATCATCACCGCCAGGAGAGACGTCTTTGTGTTGCCAAGGAAGTTCACGGCCTGGTCCGTTATACCCACATCGCGCAGGAACTGGCCTATATGACCGAACATGGGGTTATACATCAGCCGCCATACCATACAGGCTACGGCTGCCGGCATGGCGTAAGGTATGAGCATTATGCCGGTGATAAGCTGCTTGCCAAAAAACGTTTTGTAAAGAGCCAGCGCCATTATAAGGCCCAGCCCCAGCTTGAGGGCCACCCCCGCGAACACCCATATGGCCGTGTTCATCATGACCATGGGCGTATCGGGGTCGGCAAAAAATGCCGCAAAGTTCTGTAATCCAACATATATCATATCGCCGTTTACCTTTTTTTCGTACAGCGACAGCTTCATCACTTCTCCCATCGGATAGATGATGAGCACTAAATAAATGATCAGCATCGGGAGGATATAAAGCATATTAAAAGATTTTTCCGCCAAATCGCTCTTTTTCCTGTTTTTCATGCTGTTCCCTCCTTTTTTTCGCGTAGATGTGTGGGCAGAGGGCCCTCCCCCTGCCCACACAGAAATCAAGCTGCGTAAATCAGCCCGCCAGTAAAGCGTCCACTTCTCCGCCCGCCTGTGCAAAGGCGTCCGCGGCTGATACCTCGCCCATAACGGCCTTGGTTATCGCGTCGGCCATGGCCTTCTGAACCTGCTCCCAGCCAACGATGGAGGGTTTGAACTTCGCGATAGGCTCCAGCGCGCAGAACGGGGCGACCATGACGTTCGTCTCGTCGCTGAACGCGGCCCTGTCCTCAAAATAACTGGCCTGGTTCGGGACCCAGCCGGTCTGCTCGATTACGAGGCCCTGATAATCGGAGGTGTGCCACATATCAATGAACTTCGCGGTGGTCTCCTCGTTGCCGGTCTTGAATATAAGGTCGATATCCATGACGCCGAGGGAGTATTTCTCACCGTCCGGTCCGGCCAGCGGCTCCGCCACGGTGACCCAGCTGAAGTCCGCGCCGGAGTCGGCCAAAGCGGTCATGCCCTGCGCATTGTGGAAATACGCCGCGGCGACCTGGCTTGTGAAGTTGCTTTGAGTTTCATTGATGGAGGCTTCGCCGTAATCCGGTACGGAGTATTTGGCAAGGTCGCAGTACATCTGGAGCGCCGCGACGCCCTTTTCATTGTTGAAGCCGTTGGCGGTGCCGTCCTCATTCATAACGTCGGCGCCGTAGGCCCAGAGTATCGGCAGGAAGCAGTCCAGCGTGTTCTTCGCCTGACCGGCAACCAGCGAGTAGGCGTATTTGCCGTTCGCGGGGTCGTAGAGCTTGGGCGCTATCTCCAGGAACTCGGTCCAGGTGGTGGGAACAGCCACGCCGGCCGCGTCCAGCATGCTCTGGTTGAACAGTATGGTGCGTACGGACATGTAGGAGGGCACGCTCCACATCTTGTCCTCCACTGTGCAGACCTTGCGTGCGCCCTCGGAGAAGTCGTCGTACAGCTCTTTGCTGATATAGTCCTCGGCGCAGACTATGTAGCCGGCCTCTTTGAACTCGCTGGTCCAGGAGGCGAAGCCATACATGGCGTCGGGCATGTTGCCGGCCTCGGCCAGCGTAAGTATCTTCTGATAGGCGTCGGTGTAGGCCCAGTCCTCAAGCTTGACCTCCACGCCGGTCTCGGTCTTGAACTGCTCGGCCGCCGTTTTGAGGACGTCCATGCCCGTTCCGCCCAGGGTGACATAGGTTATTGATTCCGGTGCGCCGGATTCAGCAGGTGCATCGGACCCGCTTTCAGCCGGAGTGGAGGCGGAACCGCTCTCTGCCGGGGTTGATTCCGTCGCGCTCTGTCCGCAGGCCGCAAGGCCTATGACAAGCAGCAGCGACAGCAATAATGCCAGTGCCTTTTTCATAGTCAGTTCTCCTTTGTTTTTTTAATCGTCAGTCCAGGAATTCCCCGTTCATAACGGCGGAGTTATCGCAGGGCTTAACAATTTCAGAATAAAGCTCGGGGCGGCGAAAGTGCAAAAGATCGCTTTTTATGTCGTCCACCCCACAGCGCCTTACCGCGGCTATATCCTTGCCCAGCCGCGGCACGTCAAGGTCTATCTCCGCCATCGCGGCGCCGGCGTAGTGGCCCGTGTCCGCGATCACCATCCCGTCGGGATTTATTATCATGGCCCGGCCGGTCAGCGCGTGCCCCGGCTCATATGGGGCAAAATAATCGGGGCTTGCAAAATTTGCCCCCACCATGTAGCAGCAGTAGTCTATCGCCCTCGCCCTCGCGGTTATGAATATTGTCTCCTCCGACGGGCCGTAGGTCTGGTGCGGCCAAAAGATAATCTCCGCGCCTTTTAACGTTAACACGCGGAACACCTCCGGAAAGTACATGTCCATGCATATCGCCAGGCCCACCCGGCCGAAATCCAGATCGAACACGGGCAGCTCGTCGCCCGCGTCCACTCCGCAGCAGCGTTTTTCCGAGCCGCACAAATGCGTCTTGCGGTACTTTCCAACAACTTTGCCATCCCGTCCCAAAATTACCGCGGTGTTGTAGAGCCGGTCTTCGTCCCGCTCCACAAAATCCGCTATTATATACATATTATATTTGCGGCAGACGGAGCCAAACCTTTCCGTCAAAGCGCCCGGCGCCGTCTCCGCCACGCGCCTGTACGCGGCCGAGCGGTCGGTGGCCGGATCATATATCCCTCCGTCGGCGCACTCCGTCTCCACCGCGCCAAAGCTGTCAAAATGCTCCGGCAGCAGGAAGACGTCACAGCCGCGCTCTCCGGCCTTTTCCGCCTCGTCAAGGCATATGGATATGTATGTCTCGCGCGGCAGGCTCTCCACATATTTAATACGCGAAAGCGCGCCGATCTTTACCTTCCTTGCCACGCAGCTCACCTCGTCACAGATGTCTTACCCGCCAAAGGTAGGAGTCCACCGTCTCTCTGTTCGCCTCAAGATCCGGGAAGAAATCGCCCTTCCACACTTCCGCGCCCGGGGCCAGCTCCACCGCCTCAGCCGATATGGCGTCCAGCGCGGCGGTCATGCAAAGTCTTTCGTTCTCAGTATCGCGGCCGAAAGAAATCACCGTGTCGATACATTCCGTTACGCGCCCGTCGGCCGGCGGCTCCGGAACTATGGCCACTGTGCGCAGTCCGTGTTCGCCGCACCACTTTGCCGCCTGCGCCAACGCCAGCGAGTTCTGGTCGAAGGCCAGCAGCAGCATGGGGTCGCCCTGCTCTATCCGTTCGTAATAATCCAATATCCTCGGCGTCAGACCGTCAAGCGGGCGGCAAAGCTCGCTTCTGTACGCGCCGTGGGAATTCGCAAAGGCCGGATCATAAAGCGGGTCTATACAGGCCAGTCCGCCGGCCCTGAAAAATATTTCGCCCTCTATGTCGGCCGCCCGGGAATCCACCCCGAAAATATGTACCAGCCTGCCCTCCAGCGCGGCGTCGGCCATCATTTTTGCTGCGGCCGTTATGCCCGCTTTCTCTTTTTCAAGCCCCGCCACGGCCGCCGCCGCCCTTTGCAGATATTCGCTGTTCTCCTTCATTTCAAAACCGCCTCACATGCTTTTTACTTTGCCCCAGATCTCATGCATATAGGCGCTGTTGGCCTCTATGCCGCCGGCCTGCAACGAGTTCGTCCAGGTGAAGGGGTCCGCGCCCTTTTTCTTCATGGCCACCATCGTCTCGGCCATCAGGGCTTTCAGCACTATCGCCTGCATGACCGTTGCCACCGGCGCGATCTTGTGCTCCAGCATATCGTACTTGAGCACCGCGTCGCCGTAGGGCACAAAGCTGTCTATGTACATGTCCGACACGCTGTACAGGCTTTTTCCGCTCTTGTGCTTTGCGCCGGCATAGGTGGATTCATCCGAAAACGATGGCGATGTTACCGATATCACATACGCGCCGCGCTCTCTGCACTCAATAGCGCCCTGTATGGCGACGGGGTTTATGCCGTAGGCGCTTCCGAATATCACCGTGTCACCCTTGCCTATTCTGTTGTATTCCACCACGGCCTTGCCGTAGCCCTCCACGCGCTCCATACCGTTTATCTCTCTTGCCGCGCCGTGGGAGAGTGATATACTGGGATCATATATAGGGCACACGGAGGCCAGCTCGCCCTTCCTGTACATCGCGTCCTCGGAAAAGATGGACGAATGACCGCCCGGACCCCAAAGGTATATCAGTCGCCCTCCGATAACGGTGTCCGACAGGATATCCGCCGCCTTTTCAAACTTTTCCTTCTGAGTGGTTTTGATCTTGTCTATCAGCCCTGTGATAGCGTCAAGATAGTCAACATAAGGATTCTCCATCATTTACCTCGCTACATTCGTATAATCATATGATGATTAATTGCAACGCAATTTCAATGATCATATTATAATACTCTCGCTTTGAAATGTCTTTACACAAACAATACAATTATTTTGCACATTTTTATTGTACTATAAAAAATATCATTGTAAACTAAATTGATATCCAATTTGATATTGCCAAAATGAAAGCAGAATGCTATACTCTAATCATTATATGTTTTGGCTGGAGGTAAAATCATGAGCGTCACCAAGGAGCGCCTGTCCGATCAGGTTGCAAACGAGCTGCAAAGCATGATATCCAGCAACAAATACCGCATAGGCGACAAGCTGCCCGTGGAAAACGATCTGGCCCAGATGTTTCAGGTCAGCCGCATAACGGTGCGCGAGGCTGTAAGGAAACTCAGCATCATGGGCATTCTGGATGTGCGCCAGGGGGACGGCACCTTCGTAAAATGTTTAAGCCCGGAGTCGTTTATGAAGCCCCTGCTCCCCATGCTCATCCTGAACAAAAAGAATCTTCAGGATATTTTTGAGGTCCGTATGCTGATAGAATGTAAGGCCGCCGGCCTGGCCGCCGAGCACACGACCGACGCCCAGCTCTCCAGCATACACGAGCTGCTGGACAAGATGGACACCTACGCCCTCAGCGGCGAGCTGGACGACTATAACGACTGCGATGCGCAGTTCCATTACGAAATAGCTCAGTGCAGCGAGAACGAGGTTTTGCGTACCATACAGGGCCTTCTTTTCGACATGATATGCGACGCAATACACGCCAGCACCTCTCCGCCCAACGCTCTTGTAAACTCATGTATATATCACAAGAGGATATACGAAGCCCTGTCCGAGCATGACGCCGCCAAGGCCTCCGCGCTGATGGGTGACCACATAAAGGGCGGCGCCGACTATATCCGCAACTGTACATAAGAGGTAGCTATGTTTTTCAGCGGAATAACTCCACTCTGCGTGCGTCAGCGCTGCCTTCCCTCCTCTCTTACTACTGCGGAGGGCGCTTACTGCCTGATGTTCTTCCCAAAGGGTACCGACCGACTTTATATCGGCGACAAGCGGTATGACTGCGGCGAAAGCTCGCTGTTTTGTGTGCCGCCGGGCAGCCGTTTCTCCGCTTTCCCTCCGAAAAATGGGGATGGCACGCTGCTTTCCATAGAGTTCGCGCTCACAAACCCGGCTTTGATACAGGCTTTCAGCCTTGCTGGCCCGGAACTTGTGATAGATCGTCTGACTCTCCGCTCAAACATACTCAACATAATGAGCTGTTACTCCCTTCAGCCGCCAATGTACGCCGACTCAATAAATTATTGCGTGATCTCGCTGCTGTATTTCGGCTACATGTCCTCCTCAAAGGAGCACACGCCGCACCCCGCGCTTTTGGAGGAAAACATATTCACCTGTTCGCCCAATGAAAAGCTGAACGTCGCGCTGAACTATATAGACGAGCACCTGTCCGACGAGTTTTCCGTCGCCGACATGGGCCTTGCCGTCCACCTGAGTGTAAAACAGTTGAGCGATATTTTCAGATATGAATACGGCTGCACTGTGCTGCAATTTGTCAGCCGCTTCCGCCTGTTTAAGGCCAAGGAGCTTATGTGCTACACAAACTACGGCATCACAGAGATATCAGAGCTGACCGGATTCAAAAGCATCCACTATTTCAGCCGCTACTTTAAGGAGAAAGAGGACATGTCGCCGATAGAGTATAAGCGCGCCGTCATGCGGCAGCTCGATATCGACAGCCCCGGCCCGTAAGCCGCCGGGCGGCATATATACAAAATAGAAACAGGGGCGCTATCCCGCGCCCCTGTTTTTTTGTGCCCAACAATATTTTACATTATAATACTCCAAATTATGTATTATATAATATTA
>CAYONL010000034.1:0-15246 GCA_964405305.1 uncultured Oscillospiraceae bacterium
CTCCACCGCCGCCGCGCCGTGCAGTTTAAGGGCGCCCGCCGTGTCCCGCAAAAAACACGCTATGCAGAAGCCCATGTTTCCCGGGTTGCCAAGCCTTGACAGCAGCAGCGCCGCCAGCCCGACAAGCACACCCGTGGCGATCACGCCAATATGCTTTTTCATAAACTCACCTCACATTAAATATACCGTTATTTTATCATAAGGAGAACGCTCATGCAAGGGATATATATGGACAACGCGGCCACCTCTTATCCGAAAGCTCCGGGAACGGGAGACGCCATGGCGCGCTGTATGGACACGGTGGGCGGCAGCGCGGGAAGAGGCGGCTACTCCGGCGCGCAGAGGGCGGAGGAGCTGGCCTTTGAGCTTAGAAGCGAGCTTTGCGCCCTGTTTAACGCCGGTGAGCCGGAGACCTGCATCCTGACGCCGGGGGCCACCTTCGGCATAAATATGGTTTTAAAGGGCTATTTGAGGCCCGGCGACAGAGTGGTCGTATCATCAATGGAGCACAACGCCGTCATGCGTCCGCTTGCGGAGCTGCGCTCTATGGGTGTGGAGGCGGAGGCCGTGCCCTGCGGCGGCGACGGTTCGCTGGAGGTTTCGCGTCTCGCGGCGGCGCTGAAAACTCCCGCGCGGCTGGTGCTGCTGTGCCACGGCTCCAACGTCTGCGGAACCGTGCTGCCCGCCGCAGAGATAGGCGAGCTTTGCGCGGACAAAGGGGTGCCCTTTGCGCTGGACGCAGCCCAAACCGCCGGCCACATGGCGCTGGATTTTAAAGCGTTCAGCCTCTCCGCGCTGATAGTGCCGGGCCACAAGGGGCTGCTGGGTCCGGCGGGAATAGGCGCGGCGCTGCTCTCCCCAGAATTTGCGGCGGAGCTTTCACCGCTGACCACGGGAGGAACAGGCAGCCGCAGCGACAGCTTTTTGCAGCCGGCGGAGCTTCCGGACAAGTTTGAGGCGGGCACAGGGAACACGCCGGGCGTCTGCGGGCTGCTGGAGGCCGTAAAGTTCCTTCGCCGCCGTGGGGTGGAAGCTGTGCGCGCCCACGAAAAAGCGCTGACAGAGCGGTTTCTGGCGGGGCTCGGAGCCATAGACGGCGTGCGCTGCCCCGGAGCGGAGAACGCAGATATGCGTATGCCGGTCTTTCCGGTGGTTTTCGAGCGGGTGGACAACGGCGCGGCGGCGGACATGCTGGAGCGGGAGTTCGGCATAATGACCCGGTGCGGACTGCAATGCGCGCCCGCCGCCCACAGGACGCTGGGCACGTTTCCACAGGGCGCGGTGCGTTTTTCGCCGGGCTGGAGCACCACCGAGCGGGAGGTGGACGACGCGCTGGAGGCCATAAAGCAGACCGCGAGACGATAAAATAATACAAATCGTATAATATGGACGCTTTTAAACTCAAAATAAACACCGCGTCCCCGAAACCATTCGGATGAACGCCTCTATTTTAAAGTTGCGAAATATTGAAATTCCCTCTAATTTATGAAGGTGGCATCCGAAGGGGCTCGCGTCCCCGCGCCGCCTATGGCGGAAAAAGCGGGGGCGTGAGCAGGAAGAAATACAGAGCGATGTGAGCGAACAGCGAAACAGCGCGACAATATTTCTGACCGGAACTTAGGGGCAGCGGAATGCCCCTGATTGTAATTGTCCGCGAAGCGGACTCCTCTTAAAACACAAACTTAAAAAACACCGCGCCGGTCATCTTTCTTCGCTGAAAGACAGTCTGCGCGGTGTTCTTATATAATGGCTTGTAAGTGATAGATTGGCTTTTAAGAGGTGCCTGCGGCGCATTTTAATCGGGGGCATTCCGCTGCCCCCGAACCCCTTCGGCCGCCCGCTTTATAAATTAGTGAGAATCTTTAAGGGGGCTTTGCAGTGGCTCGCAGCCAAATCAGAGATTTGGGCGAGCCTTGCACCGGCGCTGTAAACCAAATCAGAGATTTGGACAGCGCCACGTTCGATCGCCCTTATTTATCCTTCGGCCGCCCGCCCTTTTTAAAAGATAGTGAAAACTTTTATCTAAGTCTGCCGTTTTCCTGTACCGCGACTCCTGACTCCTGTCTCCTGTCTCCTGATGTCACAGTCGCGGCACTCAGAAGTCGTTTCCGTCGCCGCCGCCGAAGGTGCCGCCGCCGGTGTCGTGGGTGCTGCTGCTGTCGGAGTCGTTGTCCTGTGGCTTCGGCGTGCGGATGACCGTGGTGCGCAGGTACTGGTCGCTGCGGCCGGTGAGGTTCACCTTGCTGTTGCTGTTGTAGTCGTAGCTGTAGGTGCTGCCCTTGAGCTCGTAGCTGCCCTTTATTATGAACAGCGGGATAAAGAAGCCCGCCGCCGCCAGCACGAGCGTGATCACAGCGTCCAAGAGGGTGAAGCTGTTTTCGCCGGACTCCTCGGTGCGGTGCTGGCCGTCGGGTATGCCCTGTTCGTACCAGTAGACGGTGTCCCTTACAAAGGTGTCCGCCGCGCCGTAAAAATCGCCGCTTTGCAGGTAGGATTTAGTATCGGAAAAAATGTCGTCCCGGCGGTAGTCGGTGATATAGTCTATCATGACGCCGGCGGTGGAGAGGTAGTCCTGCCTGTACTCCATGTCGATGAGGTAGAGTATGGCGCCGTCGTCGCTGTTGCCGTAGCCCATGTCCAGCAGGAAGTAGTCGGCGCGGTCGCGGGCGGAGCCGTAGGAGTCGTCGCCCTCCGCCGCGGTCAGCACATACATGTCCTGCCCGGAGCTGTTTATAAAGTCGGCTATGGCGGACTCAAGGTAGTATTCCTCGTCATCCGAAAAGAGGTCGGCGTCGTCGTAGACGCGCTGGTCGGCAAAGGCGGTCACGCAGCAGAGCATTACAAGCGCCAGCGCCAGCGCGAGGCACGCTGAAAATTTCTTTACCATATGAACAGCCCTCCCAATATCCCTATCAGGGCGGCCGCGCCCGCAATTATCCCGCAAAGGCCCATAAGGCGGCCCTTGTCTATGGGCAGCTTGCCGCAGAGCGTTCCGGTCTGGCCGTTCATGGCGTAGTGCCAGAGCTTGCCGGCGTTGTCGCGGTAGGTCAGCACCCAGGTGGGCAGCATGATGTAGCGGAAGCTCTCGCCCTTTATGAGCTTTGAGACGGAGCCGTGCAGACTGGTGTAATGCGCGTCGGCGGTCAGCAGCGGCTCTATGTAGTCGTCTATTTCGGTAAGTATCTCAGGACGGATCTCGTCCTTCGTTATGTCGCGCTTTTCGGCCAGAAAGCCGGAGAGATACGCCATGGAGAAGGGCTTTACGTCCGTAAGGTCGTAGGGGTGTATGCCGTTGCCAAGCTGGTGATCCTCTTTTTTCAGGGCGGAGCGCATAAGGTTGTTAAACTCTATGTTTCCGCTGCGCATGACGGCGTAGTGCGCGGTTTCGGTGACGTCCTCCGTGGAGGTGGAGTAGGTGGTGATTATCTCGCCCTCTCCGTTAAAGGATGCGTCCGTCTTGAAATCGGTGGCCCAATAGGGGTAATATACGCCGGAAAGGTTATCTATGTTCTGCTGGGTGAAAAAGCCGCGGGGCACGAACCGTTTGCCGCGGGTCCAGTCCAGAAACTTCTTTTTTGCGTCTTCCTTTTCAATTTTAAAGGGAAGCACCAGGTCGGGCTTGAACTCATCGGTCAGGCGGGTGGAGAGCACGACCGGGTTGTGGCAAAAATAGCAGTAGGTGGCGGCGGTGGTTTCGTCCGTGACAATCTCCGCGCCGCAGGAGGGGCAGGAATACACCACGGTGTGGAAGCCGCCCTCTCCGGCCTCGTTCTTTTTGGCTTCGGCCTCTTTGGCTTTATACTCGTCCTTTTGCGCCTCGGCCTTAGCTTCCTCTTTTTTGGCCAGCTCCGTAAGGGTTTGCTCGCTGAATTTCGACAGGCAGTATTCGCAGGTGAACATCTGCTCCCCGGGGTCGAATTTTAGCGGGCCGCCGCAGTTGGGGCATTTAAATGTTACCGATGGCATGAATGATCCTCCTTTTAGCGAATTTGCTCACATAATAGAATTATAACATAAAGGCGCGGCCAAAAACACAATGCGGCGGGAAATTTTGAATTAATTTTTCAGAATTTAGTAATAACTGCCCGCCTTTAAAATGATATAATAAAAGTGTTGGAATAATACACCTGAAAGGCGGTCTTAACATGTCCGACGGTTTCATGGAGGAAGCGCTGAAAGAGGCGTACGAAGGTATAAGGAAGGGTGACGGAGGGCCATTTGGCGCGGTCATAGTCCGGGAGGGCGAAATAATCGGCCGCGGCCACAACAGGGTGGTTTCGGGAAAGGACCCGACTCTGCACGGCGAGATGTGCGCCATAAAGGATGCGTGCGAAAGGCTCGGCTCCTTCGACCTCTCCGGCTGCGACATCTACACCACGGGCGAGCCATGCCCAATGTGCCTTGGCGCGATACTTTGGGCCGGCATAGCGCGGGTCTATTACGGCTGTGGGCGGGAGGAGGCCGAAAAGATCGGTTTCCGGGACAGCGCGTTTTACGACGCCATAGAGGGCAAAAGGCTGCCGCTGGAACAGGTGGACGCCGAGGCCTGCGGACGTCTTTTTGCCGATTACGCGGCGATAAAGGATAAAACAAGCTACTGACAGCGGGGTGACCGCGAAAGGATGTTTATGACGGAGATACTTGCTCCTGCGGGTGGCAGGGGACAGCTTATTGCGGCGGTGAGGTCGGGCGCTAACGCGGTGTATCTGGGCGCTCGCGGCTTCAACGCCCGCAGGAACGCGGAAAATTTTGACGAACTGGGGCTGGAGGAGGCGGTAAGCTACTGCCACGCCCGCGACGTAAAGGTGCATGTGGCGGTGAACACGCTGGTGACGGACGTGGAGCTTCCCGCCCTGTTGGAGACGCTGAAAAGCGTGGCCGACTGCGGGGCCGACGCCGTTATAGTGCAGGATCTGGCCGTGGCGCGCCTGCTTAAAGAGCGCTGCCCGGAGCTGCCGATGCACGCCTCCACCCAGATGACGGTTCACAATCTGGCCGGGGTGCGCGTTTTGAAGGAGCTGGGCTTTTCCAGGGCCGTTTTGGCGCGGGAGCTTTCGCTGGAGGAGATAAAGCTGATAGCCGACGGCACGGACATGGAGCTGGAGTGCTTTGTACACGGGGCGCTTTGCATGTGCGTTTCGGGCGGCTGCTACCTTTCCTCCATGCTTGGGGGACGGAGCGGGAACCGCGGCCTCTGCGCCCAGCCCTGCCGTCTGGATTTCCACAGCGGAGAGCGGGAGTACGCTCTTTCGCTCAAGGACATGACGGCGGTGGGCATGATTCGGGAGCTGGCCGGCGCCGGTGTGTGCTCGCTGAAAATAGAGGGCAGGATGAAGCGGCCGGAGTATGTGGCCGCGGCCGTTACCGCCTGCCGTATGGCGCTGGAGGGGCAGGACCCGGACATGGACACCCTGCGCTCGGTCTTTTCCCGGGGCGGGTTTACGGACGGGTACCTGACCGGCCGCAGAACGCTGGATATGTTCGGCCACCGGGAGCGGGAGGACGTGACGGCGGCGGCGCGGGTGCTTCGTCCGCTGGCCGCGATATATAAGGATGAGACGGCGCGGGTGCCTGTCTCCATGAGGCTTACGATGGAGGAGGGCACGCCCTCGACCCTTTCGGTTACGGATGGGGAACGTACGGTGACGGTGGCCGGCCCTGTGCCGGAGCGGGCCGAGACCCGTGCCACAGACCGCGCCCTAACCGCGCGAAGCCTGTCAAAATGCGGCGGCACGCCGTTTTATCTGGAGGATTTCGACCTTGTGACGGAGGGTGAGCCGGTGCTTCCCGCCCGAGAGCTGAACGAGCTTCGCCGCCGCGCGCTGGAGGAGCTGCTTTCCCACCGGTCGGAGATAAGACCCCGTCCCTTTGCGGAGCTGCCGCTTTCGCAGACGGAGAAACGCGCCCACTCGGCCACGCCTGAACTGCGGGTGCGGGCGGAAAAATATGAGCAGCTGGGGTCCGACTGCGCCGCCGACGCCGTGATCCTGCCGATCATGGAAATAGAAGCGCACCCGGAGGCGATAGCTGCCTATGGCGGGCGGCTTTTTGCGGAGCTGCCGGCGCTGGTATGGCCGCGGGACGAGGTGAGGCTGGCGGGAAGGCTGGCGGCGCTGCGTGTGGCGGGCGTAGGGCACGCGGTGGTGGAAAATCTCGGCGCGCTGGAGCTTGCACGAGAGGCGCATTTTACGCTTCACGGCGGGCACGGGCTGAACATACTGAACACTCCCGCGCTGGAGGAGTACGAGCGGCTGGGCCTTGAGGACGCCACCGTCTCCTTTGAAATATCCATGGCGCGGCTCTCGGCCATGAAGGGGAGCCTTCCGCGTGGGATACTCGCCGCTGGACGTCTGCCGCTCATGCGGTGCCGCGCCTGCCCGATACAGGGAGAAAACGGCTGTTCGGGCTGTCCCGGGCACGGCGTGCTCACGGACAGACGCGGCGCGCGGTTCCCGGTGATCTGTACGGCAAGGCGGTATGTGACGGTGCTCAACTCCGTTCCGCTTTGGCTGGGGGACAGGGAGGTGCGCGGAGCCGACTTTGTTACGGTGTATTTTACGAACGAAACTCCCGCCCAGTGCCGCGCCCAGCTTGAGGCCTTTGAAAGAGCGCTTCCCTATCCCGGCGAGCACACGGGCGGCCTCTATTTCCGCGAGGTGAAATAAAGCGCAAATCGCCGCGCCCGCTTCTTTCGTCTTGGGCAAGCGCTGGATAATTGCCAAAATTAAATAGGAGCCTGCGGCGCATTAGATTTAGGGGCATTCCGATTGCCCCTAAGACCCTTCGGATGCACACTTTTTAGTTTATTGCGGATTATTCAGCGGTTACTTAGAGAGAGCGGGCGCGGTTTTTGCTGCGGAAAAGCGGGGCGCTGTGCCGTCGAACAGATTTTAATATACAAAAAAGGGCGGGGCCTCCGGTATCGGAAGCCCCGCTCTGCGCTTTAAGAAAGCTATTATACGTACTCGAAATCGTCCTGCGCCTTGCACCACTTTTTGCGGCCCAGATGGCAGACATACATGAGCACGGCGGCGATGGCCCAGCCCCAGACGAACTGGCTCATGGGGTAGAAGCCCAGCGCGGCGTGGTGGATGAAGCCGAACAGAGACAGCACAGCGCCGCAGCCGCAGACTATGGCCGCCTTGTCCAGCCGCTTGTCTATGATGAAACAGGTCAGCGCGCCCAGCAGTATGCCGATGACGATGGCGCCGGCCTTTACCGCCGGGGTGCCGTTCCACATGACGCCGGCGCCGATGAGGGCGGAGGTCGTCTCCTCGCCATAGCCGGCAACGCCGGTCATGATGCCGCTGGAGATCGTCTCGGTCCAGACGCCGGAAACGCCCACGGCGCCCGTCACCTGGGTGTATACGTAGTCGGCCACGGAGGGCACCATGGCGATGGCGACACCGGCGTAGTGCTTGATCTCCACGTCCTTAAACGCCTGGCACACCATGATGGTGGCGCACCACAGGAAGGTTATGGCGCAGACGGCCGCCGGCACAAGCTTGGACAGGAAGGTGAACAGACCGAAGATGCCGGAAAGGCCCAGCACCAGGCCGGAGATCCAGGAGTATCCGGTGCCGGCTTTGGCTTTTTTCAGGCCCGCGTGGCCCAGCCACACAGTGTTCGGAACAACGCCGCCGAAAAGGGAGGATATCATGGTGAATATGCCGTCGGCGAACTGGGCCTCGCGCACGTTGTACTCGTCGCCCGCCGCGTTGGCCGCCTCCACGTTGTCCATGGTCTCAAGGAAGTTGTAGATCTCTATCGGTATGACGACCGTCAGGAAGGGCGCCACATAGATAAAGCCGTTTATGAGCGCCTGAACGGTGTTTACGGGGTTGGGGAAGTAAAAGCCCACGCCGGTAAAATCAAAGGTGGTGCGCCCCAGGCAGAAGGCGTAGACTATGCCGCCGATAATGGCGACCAGGAAGGGCGAAACCTTTTTCGGGAACAGGTAGCCGCCGAACAGGCCCAGCAGCGACACCGCCAGTATGGGCAGGCCGACAACCGGGTCGCCGAACACGTCGAACACGCCCTGCGTGCTCATCCAGATAAAGCCTATGCCGGCAACGGTGCCCAGCAGGGCGGCGCGGGGCAGGCTCTTTTTGATCCAGGGGCCGATAAAGCCGCCGCAAAACTCCACAAATCCGCCGATGAAGCAGGCAGCCACAGCCGCGGCCCAGGCCTTCTCAGGCTCCAGCTCATAGGAAAGCGGGCTTATAACGCCCCAGAGAATGACGAACATTGCCGGGGTGGATATGCCGGAAGGCAGGGCGGTTATGTCGTCGCGCCCGGTTTTGGCGGAGAGCTTGTTGGCCATATAGGCGTAGTAGAAGCCGCCGCACATAAGCCCGATGGAAAGGCCCGGTATGACCCTTCCGAAGATAAGGTCGTCGCTCCAGCCCATGCTTTGCAGGGAATAGATGATGATTATGTAGTTTACGATGTTGTTGCTGATCATATAGACGAGGCCGCCCACGTCTCCGCGTCTGAACCACGGGATCAGCGTTTTCGGTTTTGCCGCTGTTTCCATAATACCCTCCTGTAAAATGAAAATTTAAAAACCAAACGGCTCCTTTTTGGGGGAGCCGTGATTTTTACAGATCTATACCCAGCGCGGCGAGCTCGTCCTTCGTCTCGTCGTACATGGCAAGCCACCCGGCCTTGGGAGCAAAGGTGAGCGTGTCGTAGACCTCGGCAAAGGGCAGGCCCTCGTTGCCTTCGGTGAAAACATGCTCGTATTTCGCCAGCAGCGAAAGCAGTATGCCGTTGGCGTCCCCGCGGGAAAGGCCCATCTCGGCCACGGCGCGGCCCGTTTCGCCCATGACGCGGGCCTCTAGACCGGAGCAGTTGGGCTTTAAGCCATCGCAGGAGCCGACCCCCTCCAGATGGCCGCCGGAAACGGTGATGGCGATGGAGTTGGCCGCCGTCTCAAGCAGCAGCTCTTTGGTGCCCGCGCCGCTCTTGGGATAGATGTCGCCGATGATGATGTTCGGCGCGCGCAGGGCAAACGCCTGACACACCACGCTCTGAAGCCACATGCACTCGCGGGTGGAGGTGGCGATATGGCGCAGATGGATCGGGTGGCACAGGTGGTAATCCGCCCGGCAGACTATGTTCGCCGCCAGCATGGAGGCGATCATGCAGACCGTGGCGCCCTCGGCCCCACCGGCCAGCCCCTCCACCATGACGCAGGCGAGGGAAGCGTTTTTCGCCGGGAAGCCGATGGTGTTGGCCGCGCGGATGAGGTTGTCGGTGTTGGTGATAAGCTCGTTGTTAAGCGCCACCAGATGCGCGTCGCCCTCGCGGATGAAGCCGGCGGCAAACGCGGCGAGGTCCCCTATTTCGGACACGCTGCTCTCGGCGGCCAGACGGCCAATGCCCGGCCTGCCCACGTCGGCGCAGATGTTGTTTAAGTATTGCAGCTCCCGGCGCACAGCCAGCAGCTCCGACGCCTCCGCCCGGCGGACGGGATGTCCGTCCACCTCAACTATGGAGCCGCAGGTCACCATGTCTATGGACGGCTCCTGCGCCCAGGAACGGACTGTGCCGCAGAACTCCGCCTCCGTCATGGGGCAGCCGGGGTTTCCGGCCACCACGCCGGGGCGACGGTTGTCCTCCGGATAGCGGTTGTAAAACTTAAAAGCGTCCTGCCCGCGGCCGATAACAAGCTCGCGGCGCTGGTTTTTGGCGGCCTCGTCTATCTCGTCGGCGGAAAGCTCGATTATGCGGCCCGTGCTCTGGTTATATATGCCGGAGCCGATCAAAAGCTCCCGGGCGGCGTCGTAGTACTTTACAATCTCGCCGGGGTCGGTGGCGATTATTTCGTCCGGCTCGCGGTGCAGGCCGTACTTGTCCACCAGGTCGGCTATGGGCATCGCTATGTGGTCGAGGTCCCAGCTCTCCTTGTCACAGCGGGGGCCGCTGTTGCCGCGCTCTATGACGTCCAGAAAGTTACGTATCAAAGTGCACGCCTCCTGTTCAAAATAAAAAAAGCGGAGCCGTTTTCTGTTTTGTCAGATCCGTTTCCGCCTACAACCCAATTTTAGCGGTTTATCCCTGCGATTACAAGGGAGGAAACCGAAAGAATAACGCAAAAAACAGGGCGTATTTTGTAGTTTACCACAAAACACCCCTGTTTTTTTAGTAACCTTGCTTAATACATGCAATAGTGCGCCGTAAAAGCATAAATAATTGTTAAAAATGCTTACTGTTCGCCGGCGGCAGCCTGGCTTTTTATCTTCGCTTTCTTGTCCGAATAAGCCTGGCTGGAGCCAAAGAATTTTGTCATGCAGCTCTTAACGTCTGAGGGCAGGTCTTTGTATTCAACGCGTAATGGGTCAAGATTTCCCCGGGCGTAATGACGCGCGGCCGTTTTGGCGTCCATGTCCATCTCCCTGACAAGGTACTCCCTGAACAGGCCGGGGCTGTCGATGCACCGTATACGAATATACTCCTCATATTCTTTTTTGGTATAATCATCGATCCACTGCTGCTGCGCGAAATTCCATACCCCGTTGAGCGGGTCCGCCATAAAGTTCGCGTAGTAGTTTGACCGTTTTAAGTCATCAAGTCTGGTGGCGCCCGCGGTCGCCATAAAGTCCCTGTGGGTGTCCTCGTTCCAATCCTCGTCCTTATCTATGAAGACTTTGGAGTCCGTATCGGCCAGCTCCGCCTGTATGGCGTCCTGAAGCTGCTTGACACGGCCCCAGCAGGCGTCGGTGAGCTGCGGGTCCAGGATGTCGCCCAAAAACAGTTGGATCGTATCGGGCGTCAGCGCCATTATCCGCATGGCGAGGTCCTTATCCATGTGCGGGATATTCAGCCTGCCGTCTTGGACGGTGTAGGCGCCGTAGTTTCCGCCTCCGGCGGTCCTGCCGAAGGCAAAGTCGTTGTCTATGCCGGTGACGCCGGTCATTTTGCCCTGCGCGTCCCGCTGTATGAAATAGTTTCCTTTATGCCTGTCCACCTGCCCGCTTATCCAGTCCATGATCTGCAGGGTGGACATGGATTTTTGCAGCGAGGGCGTCGTCATGTCATAGGTGAAATTTCCCATGGCTTTTTCATATTCTTTTCCGCTCTCAAAGCATTCCTTTTGCTTTTGGGTCTGGAACGCTTCGGCGAGATCCGCGCCGGATTTTCCCTCCGCCTGCTGCATCAATATGCCTTCAAGGACCCGGCCGCTTTTATCGGTCACCTGCGCAAGCTCCGAGTGAGCTATAACATTGCCCTGACCAAGCAGCTCGGCCATGCGGCTGGAGGCGACGTTCCGCTTTGAGACCGAGACGTCGGCGCCGACGGCGGTGCCCGTATCTACGGCCCAGTCCCCAAACATGTGGTTGTAGACCTCTTTGTGGCCGGAGGTGATCTTCTCCCAGACGGCAGCGAAGTCCAAAAGCTCCTTTGTAAAATATTTGGGGTCGTGATTGATAGTGCCGGGCGATTTGACGTCGGCTATCTGCTGCTGCGCGGCGGGCGAAAGAGGCGAGAGCTTCATCGCGACCGGCTTCATATCGGCGCATATCTTATTAAATATAGGAGTGTCAACAGAATCCTCGGCGGCATACCGTTTCATGGACTCGTGTTCCTTGAAAAAGCCGGTGCCGCCCTCGCCTGTAACGTCCGCGCCGGTCAGGTGCTTGACGGTGGAGGCCGCGCCGCCCAGAGTTTCCACGCTGTGTATATCCTTGCTCAGAGTTATTTTACGGGTACGGGCGTCGGCCAGCACGTCCTGCCAGGAGTATTTGGAGAGCTCGGCCTCGGACATGCTGGGTATCTGGTCGATGGCCATGCGTATTCCGGATATATCCTTCTGCGCCAGCGCGAGTATGGACTCCACCGTCTCTTTTCTGGCGCGGCCGCTGGAGAATCTGTCGCTGGCCTTGGCAAGGTAGGTTTCGCAGGCCGACTGCAGGGCGCCGTACCTTATCAGCATATCCATGGCCATCCGCTGGTTCGCCGCCCGGTCGCCGGTAAAGCCGGTGCTCATGAACGCGGTAACGTCGGATATGGCGGTGCGCACCGCCTCGTACTGTGCGGAGTTGGTGCTGCGGAAATGGCCCTTTTTAAGCGTGCCCAGCTTTTGGCCCAGCTGCGTCAGCCCGTTGGCGGGGAGCTGTATGCTCTCTTCGGCCACCTCCCCCTCCTGCTGGTGTATGGCGTCCTCCACGGCGGGCTGCGGCTGGTCAGCCATGACCTCCTCGTCCTCTTGGGGGGCAAGAGCTTCCTCCTGCGCCTGTTCAGGCTCCGCTGCCTGTTCCTCCGGCGCGCTGCCGATGTTGAGCTTTTTTTTGATCCAATCTCCGAAGCCCATTCTGATACCTCCGTTTCAAAACAATATGCCGTATTCTGCGAAATCCTTTTTAAGCATGGTCTTGCCGAGCTTTTGGTTCTCGTCCCGCAGGCTCAGCAGTATGTGCTCCATGGTTATCGGCCCGCCGGTCTGCGCCGCCAAAAACGCGGCGTTTAGCGCTATGTTTTTTATCGAGCCGCCGGTCAGCTCAAAGCTGCGGGCAAGGTACGGGAAATCCACGCCCTCCAGCGGGGTCTTTTCGGCGAAGGCGCCCCTCCAGAGCCGCAGCCGCAGCTCCTCCGACGGCTTTTGAAACTCCATAACGTACCTTATGCGGCGCATGAACGCCTCGTCGATGTTTTTATTGAAGTTTGTGGCCAGTATCACCACGCCCTCGTACTGCTCTATGCGCTGCAAAATATATGACGACTGGGTGTTGGCGTATTTATCTTTAGAGTCTTTCACGTCGCTGCGCTTGCCGAAAATGCCGTCCGCCTCGTCGAAAAAGAGGATGGTGTTGCTGCGCTCGGCCACGTTGAAAATTTCTTCAAGGCGTTTTTCTGTTTCGCCCACGTATTTGTCCACCACTTGCGAGAGGTCCACATGGTAAAGCGGCAGGTGCAGCATGTTGGACAGCACGTGTACGGCCATGGTCTTGCCCGTGCCCGGCGCGCCGACAAACAGTGCGGAGACGTTGCGCCCGTAGGAGAACCGGCTCTTCATGTCCCAGTCGTCGTAAACGCGGCGTTTGTGCTCCACATGGGCGCAGATGTTGTAAAGCACCTGTATCTGTTCCGGCGGGAGCACCAGGTCGTCAATCGTATATGTGACCTTCACCCGCTTTATGTTGCCCTCGGCGGGGGGCAGCACCTCGGCGCACACGTCGGAAACAGCCTGGGCGTCCGCCGGCCGGCCCAGCTTTTCCAGCTCGGCCAGGCGACCGGCGGCCTTGCGTATCTGTAGCGGGCTAAGTTTATATTTGCTGCCGATGGAGCGGCAGTCTATGCCGGTAAGGCCAAACTGACCGCTGTAGCCCTTCCAGAGCGCTATCTGCCCGTCCCGGTCCGTTTCAGGCAGGGCGAGCCGCTCCACCGGCGTGTCCGACGCCGCTATCAGCTCCACCTTTGGCCCCGTGCAGACGCAGATGGGCAGGCGAAGCGACGCCATGGGCGCTACGCAGTCCCGCAGAAAGTCCTCCAGCGGCCAGTCCTCGTCCTTTTCTATGGCGGAGTAGCAGAGCGCGTGGCCCTCCAGCAGCGCTTCGCGCCGTATGCGCTTTATGGCGTCGGCGCGGCGCTCCTCGCTCATGGCGCGAAGCCGGCCCGCATCAGCCACAAGGCAGGTGAGGCCCATTTCGCCGCAGGCGTGGCAGAGCAGCAGCTTGCGGCCGCGGCCCTTTTCCGCGGCAAACTGGATGAGCGTGCCCGGCTTTCCCAGCGCGGTCTTTATGAACGGAAGGCGGTCGGCGTCCATGTAAAGCGGTTGCAGGCCGCCGTCGGTATTGGGCAGCGAGACGAGTTTTTGAAGCGAGCGGTCGGGCGTGTCGTCGCCCTCAAGGAAACAGAGCAGCCTGTCGTCCGCCGAAAACCGCTTTCTGAAAAACGGGGCTGCCGCTCCTTCTGATATGAGCAGCAGCTTGACTCTGTCGTAGTCCCGGCGCAGGGAGCCTATATCAGGATCGCCGCCGGAAAGCGCGACGCAGCTTTCGAGACAGCAGCCGGAAAACTGTTCGTCCAACAGAGCGGCGGCCTCGGGCTGCATCAGACAGAGCAAGGCGAGGTCAAACAGCCGCGCGCCCGTTTCGCCGCAAATGGAATAGACCCTCGCCAGCCGCTTTGTCATCGCGCTGTCGTTCTCCATCAGGGCGCGGCGGGCCTCTTTTGTCTCCGCGTCGGTGACGAGGGAGTATTCTCCGAAAAGCGAGGGGTATTTTTCAGCTATGCCGGAAAGGCCCAGCGCCTTTAGGTCGCGGCAAAGCTCCATCATGACAAGTTCGGTGTATTGCCCAGTTTGCATAGGAGCATCCTTTCGTTTCGCCGGAGCGGGCGTTTCATTACAAATACAATTATAATCTTGGCAATTCCATTTTCATACTATCCTAAAGGATAGATTGGAGTCAGTTTTTTTACGCCGTCCTTAAAAAAGGCAGCCGTTTTGAATAAAAAAACAGGACGCTGTGTTCCGCGCGCCCTGTTGGGAAACTCTCTTTACGGTTTTGGAAGGTCCGAATAAAAGGTGGCGCAGTTCTTGCTTGCTTTTTTGGAGTAATACAGCGCCTCGTCCGCCCGGTCGAAGAGCTTTTCGTACTCGTCGGCGTCGGCCGGGAAAAAGGCTACGCCCATGCTGCAGGTGATGCCGGGCACGCTGCCGTCGGCCGCAAGCCGCTCTTTTATGCAAAGCTCCAGCGAGTCGAGCCGCCGCTCCACCACCTCGCGGCCGGAAACGTAGGGCAGAAACACCGCGAACTCGTCCCCGCCGAAGCGCGCGAGCACGTCGCTGCGGCGGAAGGAGTCGCGCATACAGTCGGCCACCAGGCGCAGCATGGAGTCGCCGTAGGCGTGGCCCATGGTGTCGTTTACCGACTTGAACCTGTCTAAATCTATTACTATAAACGCGGCTATGGCGCGAGTGGCGTGGATGTAGGCGGTTATATCCCGGTAGGCGGCGGATTTGTTCAGCAGCCGCGTCAGGTCGTCGTTGTCCAGCTCCCTCTCTATGAACCTGCGGCTGACAAGCTCCCGCAGCTTGGTCTTCATAACGAAATAGTTCACCGCCATGCTCAAAAACATAAAGGTTATGGAGTTCACAAGGTCCTGGGACAACATATACGGGCTTTTGCAGGCGGCGGAGCACAGGCAGAAACAGAGCGTCGCGCCCATGACGAGCAGGCCGCATCGGTACGGCTGGTCGATCAGCAGCAGCGGCAGCGCGAACAGCAGCACGCAGAGCGT
>CAYONL010000035.1:0-14903 GCA_964405305.1 uncultured Oscillospiraceae bacterium
GCACCAAATCTCCTCATGGCGTGCGGAAACGGAATCCGGCAGCTCGGGCAGCGAGAACATCTTCATCTCCATGGTCTCAGGGGTCTGGCTGGCCATTTCGGTGGGGATCCACGCGCCGCAGAACAGCATGCCGCAGGTGCCCTGAGTGAACAGAGCCTGCGCGGCCGGGAACACGGAGCCTTCAAATCCGCTCTGGAAATAGCCCTTCTCCTGGAAGGAGTAGACGTATTCGGCGGCTTTTAGGAATCCGGGGTTGTCTTTCCAGGCGATCTCGCCGCGGGCGGCGGCCTGAAGGTCGTCTATGCCGGCCAGACGCTCGGCAAAGCGCACGAACCACCAGGCGTTGTACACATCGGTGGTGCCGTCAAGGGTGATGGGGGTGATGCCGTTGGATTTCAATGTCTCGCAGACGGCCTCGAATTCCTCCCAGGTGGTAGGAACGGAGATTCCGTATTTTTCGAACATTGCCGCGTCATAGAAGAAGCCGTGAGTGTACAGCCCTTCGGGGATAAAGTAATTCTTACCGTCCACCTGATCGGCTTCCAGGAGCTGAGGAATAAATGTCTCTCCCCAGTTTTTATCGCCCTCAAAGTTCATTTCGTTTGCCAGATAGTCATCTATGCAAATGAATTGTCCTTCGGCAGCCAGAGGCTTCATCACGCCGGTGCCTTGGGAAATTATGTCCGGAAAGTCATCGGCGTCTTTGTCCTGAAGCTTTGTCTGGAACTGTGTGAGTATCTCGCGCCCGCAAAACACAAGCTCGACCTCAACGTCAGGATACAGCTCTTCATACTTTTCGGTGACCTGCTGATGCCATGTTCCTATCGGCTCACCCTCGTTCATATAGGACCATATTACCAGCTTGTCTGTGGCTGCAGATTCAGACTCTCCGCCTTCCGAAGAGCCTGTGCTCTCTGCCGTACTCGTGCCGCTCGCAGATGGCGCTGCGGTTTCGCCAGAGCACCCTGCTAACGCCGCGACGATCATAGTGAGCGCTAAAATCATTGCCAGTGCCTTTTTCATGGTTTGACCTCCTATTTTGATATATTGTGCGCCAATATTCAAATGACGCTATTCAAACACCGGGCGGTTCAGCTCAGTATTTAAATACAATCTCCCAAAGATAGCCCGAGCGGTCGTTGTTGTCGTTTTCGCCGCCATATATCGTGCCATCCGGCGTAAATATCATATTATGTATTTTGTCCGGGCGGTCACCGGTATCCACATCAACAATATCCGCCGTGCCGAGCAGCTTTCCGGCTTTCTGATCGTAGCAGAACAGCTCGGTGTCGTAATGGGAGCCGGTCACTCCGTAGAGCAGACCGTCCTTCGGATTTTGCGCCAGCGCCGCCAGGCGGTTGCTACCCTTTGTTGAGGGAACGCATAACAACTCCGCCTCACCGGTTTTTGGGTCTACCCGCTGTAAAGTGCCATAGTCTGTTCCGAAATAGATATACCCGTCGCCTATGTTAAGTGCGGTATCTGGCTTGGCCTTGTCCTCATAGCATGTCTTCACAAGCCCATGCTTAAAGAATTTCATCTCGCCAGTGCGAGGGTCATACTTAAACAGGCGGATGGAATCCGGCCCCGTGTCGTAGGCGAAGGCGCGGAGTATACCGTATGTACCCCAAACACATCCGTCGTCATCTATCACGGGACAGTGGGCCTCGCAAAATTCGGCCCCGCTACCTATATAGGCTATAAACTTGCTTTTTTTGCCGTCCAGATCATAGCTCCAAAAAACCTCCGGCACCGCTCCAAAGCCGTAGATCACCCGTCTTTTTTTGTCAAGCGCAATGGACTGTATATATACGCGTTCCACCGGGACGCAGAGGGTCTCAAACCTTCCTGATGGTATATCGTAGGATACCAGCCTTCCGCCCTCCGCCTCAAACTGCTTGTCTATGTCGTGGAAAAGGGCGGTACCCGCATACAGTGTGTCGCCGTCTATTTCCAGCGAACGATGAAATTTTGCATCAAACGGTCCGGCCACCTTTTCGTAGCCGCAACTGGAAAACTTTTTGCCCGTGCGGTCGAATTTCCAGAGAAGCTCGCGTTCAAAACTGCCTATCCCGGCAAAAACAGTATCCGATGGCTCGTGGTATCCGACAGACGTGACAGATATCCATTCTTTTGAATATTTTGGGTCTGCCTTAAAATCATCATAAACCCACTTGTCGTGAACCTCGCTTGCCCAGTTGTCGAACTTCGCGTCATAAATAGCGTAATGGCGCGCTTCAAATTTCTGCATTCTTCATCCCTCCGTTATTTTATGTTGCATATGCTGATTCCAGAAAAGCCGCTGTGTTTTCATCCGGCGTCGCAGCATCAATACCGACACACGAAAATGAAAAGTTTGCCGAACCGGCCTCAATGGCCATTTTGTTGACCTTTTCCCGGATTTTTTCCGCCGTGAGCTCAAGCAGCAGTACCGGCGAGAACCGTAAATTTACAAACTTTTCCTCGCCATCCTTACAGCAGGCCTCTATGTCAGATCCGGCCCCTATCTCTATGAAATCGGGCTTCAGCTCGCGGTACGCATCTATCAGGTGTTCAGCGCTTTGCCCGCAGTGATGTATCCCAAAGGGCTGAAACACCTCGGATAGCGCCCTGTCCGGGCCTTGTAGAAACTCTCTGTAGATGTCCCGCGAGATCATTTCGCAGGTGCAGTTGGAGGTGACATATATATTTGGATCCAACCGCTTTATCACCGATGTGACGCCCACGCTTATCGAATCGCTGTGATGCCGCAGCTCCTTTGATACGGACAGTATCGTCTCAAGCGAAACAGCTATCAAGTGTCTTGCCAGCTCGGGCTGGTCGTAGTAATCCATAAAAAGCTCGGTTCCGCGCAGATCCATCGCCAGATTTTGAACGCCGTGGCAGTCAAGGTAGCACTCCGCGCGGCCATACTCACTCTCCAGCCACGATAGCTGGTTTGCACAATCTCTCCATGCCGCGCAGTTTTCCAGACTCGGCGCGGAAAGGGCTGCTGCGGCGGAATCGGAAAGCTCCAACGGGTGTACATACGGAAGGTTTTCATGGGAAAAATCCACCTGACAGCCCAGCATCTGCGATTGAAGGTACTCTCCCGCAAGCAGATCTGAATCCAGTATCGGCCGCGGCTGCGGCTCCTTGTCGCCTATGCCGTATTCGCCAAAATGTTCATAAAGCACGCGGCGCATCTCGCGGTCAGTTGCGATACGGTACTTTGGATCGCTGAAAAAGCGCTCTTCAAACCCGAAACCATGTCTGTTCCACCACGACGGATGAAACGTGACATCAACGGCAGCCATACTCAATTCTCCCTTCGGTCAGAGCGGCAACTTGAAAAGCTTCCTGGCATTGAGGCCCAGTATGCGCCGCTTACTTTCCTCTGAAATATCCGCCAACAACACCCGGCCTATAGCGGCCTCTTGGGAATTCCATGTGGCGTCGGAGCCAAAAAGTACTTTTCTGTCTCCCGCTCCCTCCACCATTCGTTCTATCTCGGTGCAGTAGACAAAGCTTCGCGTCGTATCCAGCCAGAGATTCTCATAACGCGCCGCCATGCTTATGGCCAGCGCCGCTGCATCGCGTTCTCCACCGGAGTGCCCCATTATAAGCTGTGTTCCGGAAAACTCTCGTGCCGCCTTTTCCATGTCGTAAATATCGCCGCAGCCCCATGTATGAATCAGCACGGGAAGCGAGTGCTCGGCCGCTAATCCGAACGCCCATCGGTGCTCGTCGCACAGCAACGGCTTTCCATATTGTACGGGGTGCAATTTTATGCCGACGAAATAAGGATTTGCAGTCCATTTTTCCATTTCGCTTTTAAAATTCTCTTCGTTTGGGTTGGGCGATATATACCCCCAGAAACGTCCTTTCCAGCGTTCACATATGGAGAGCACCCACTCCTGACGGCCAAGCGAGCCGCTGATATCGGACAAACAGGAGAGCAATCCCCCACTTATACCTATCCTGTCCATTTTTGCGATAACGTCAGCCATATCGGCCCCGCCGCTAAAAAATTGTGCTACGCGCACCGGGTGCATATGCGAATCCACTATCGTCTCTCCCGTTAGCGGAAGCCCAGCCAGCGCCTTTTCTCTAAAAGTCATACCGCCGCCTCCATCTCTAACAGGCGCATCAGATTTCCCGAGGCTACAAGCCGCTTGTCTTCATCCGAAAGGGCCGAATATGTAACTATGCATACGGCCGAGCCCGCGGAAAGCTCGCCCAAATCGCTTCCGAACAGCAGCTTTTCCACGCCCACAAGGTTTGCCATTTCATCCAGCCCGTTGCAGACTTTCAGCCCCGAAGTGTCCATAAACAGATTCGGCAACTGCTTGAGCAGCGGTACAGCGTAGCGCAGATTTCTGTAGTAGACGTTCGTCACTATCACATTCAGATTCGGGTGCGACAGACAGAGTTTCCTTACACTCTCCCAATCACTCTGGTCTATATCTAAAAGCAGCGGTATACCGGCGTCCCCCAGGGCGGATAACAGCTCTCCGCTGCACCAGTCCTCCAGAGAAAAGGTGTTGGAGTTGTATCGGGGACAGGCGCGCGCCATACGCACGTTTTCCCGCTTCATTTTCAGCACAAGCTCCTCCGGGTCAAGGAACTCACGGGTATGGTTCGGCATCACCACAAACACTGGAGAAAAAGCCGGGTATGTTTCCGCAATATTAAGCATTTCCTCGTTTCCAACTAGCGGGTGGTAGTCCAGACACAGGTTACAGTACGCCCACGCACGTTTTATGCCGGCAAGGCTCATTTCGCGAAGAATATCCTTCGGCATATGCGGAGACCACGGTGATGGGGCGTTTTTTGCACCTACGGCGCAGTTGCAGTCATAGAACAGCATGTTTTCCATGCACCTCACCTCATTCTATTGTCACGTTTCTTGCACCCGCATATACGTGCGCCGCCTCGCCTGGCGAAAGCGTTTCATGCCGCGGCCCGGTCAGTTCGCGCAGTTCCACCGGTATTCCTACAAGCGCGGCGATTCGCGGTATGTCGGTATATCTCAGTATTCCCGGCACAATAGCGCTCTCCTCAAGCATATATGAGCTCTCACCGCAGAATTGGGCATAGCTGGCTGGCATTTTTCTGGCCTTTATCAAGCTGATACGTTGGTCATATAGCGCCGCCATCAAGGCCAATATCCCGCCCTGTCCGGAAGCATCGATCACTATCTTATCAAAAGGCTGTTGGTCAACGGCGAAATTCACAGCGGTAAGAACCTGACTCACCCGGCGGGCGAAAAGCGTTTTTCCGCCCACGAATGACGCATATGCGCTGTTTGTTTCTGTGTCGTAATCCGGCGCGGTCTTTGCGGTAGTGTCGACAAACCCGAACGGCCTGAGTTCCAGTGCCCAATCCTCCTGCGGAACACAATCAAAAATACCGCTCCCAAGAAAATCCAGAACAATGTGTAAAACGCCAGTCTCACCATGGCGCAACCGGCAAAAAGCCTCGCCAGCCCGTCGCAAACCGAGCATAAAGCTCTCCGTCCCTCCGCCGTCGATCACATCCAATGTGTACTCCTCGGCACAGGCGCCCAGTTTTTTACATACGGCGGCCCTATCGCCCTCCTCCGAGCAATAGGTTTTATGCATACGCTCCCGCACTATATCCATCGGAGAACGCCCGGAATCAATCAGGCAACGCAAATCCTCCTTTTTTTGTATGACTACCTCAATCTCCGAGTCGTCCTCTTTGCCCAAAAACCATCGGGTGAACCAGCGATATGCATTTTGGCGCACCCCGGGCGTTATCACATGCTGACAGTCATCTTCGTAAACGGCAAAGTTTTCTTTATAACCTAGGATTTCATACAGCGCGCTCAGTTCGCTTTGGGCGTGGCGCACCCCGCGGATATCGAACATGTCGCGCAGTCCAACGTTGAGCATTATCTTTTTAGGAAATGCGGCGATGATATAATCCGCGTAATCCATGGCAAAGTGATCGTCCCGGCCAAACGGGCTTTGCTCCACGTCGCCTATACCATTTTTACGCATATCCAAAAGTTGTTGGGTTGTGGAGTGTATCGGCGAGGCCACGGTTATACGGTCATCCAGCGCCGCGAGAAACTGTGTCTGGGTCCCACCGCCCGACTGTCCTGTGCACCCTATTCGCGAAGCGTCCACATCGGCCCTTGAACAGAGATAATCTATTACTCTCATTCCATCCCATATGAAGTACGACTGAAAATTATCACCAATAAGGTATGCCTGGTTTCCGGGTATGGAGTGCTCGAGCACGGCCCACATATCGTCGCTCTCGCGCCCATTCTGCTGGTCAGGAAACAAGTCGCGCTCCCCCTGGCACGGCGGGTCAAACGTAGCAGCCAGTATGCCCTTTGCCGCAAGATTGGCGCAGAGTATCTGGTTTTCCCTCAGCGCTTTACCTATAGGATAATGCCCCATCGGAACAAGCACCGCCGGAAACTTCTCACCCGCCATCCCTTTGGGCACATACAGGTTTACTGGAACGTAATATCCCGGCATGGTTTGAAGCAAAACGTTTTCTATTTTGTAGCAATCTGTCTCTATTACCGATTCTGTCATGGGGTTCAGCGGACAGCGCTCGAAATCCTCTTGAAAAAGCTCTCGCAGCCTCGCTCGAACCTTTTCCACATATGACCGAAGCCCGGGAATATCCTTTCGCTCCAGCATCGTGGCCAGTTCCTTGTCCCTTTCATAAAAGCAAAGGTCCATCTCATCTACTATCCTGTTCCATGAGGCGCTGTGCCTGAGCTCAGATTTCATCATGTGGGACCTCCTCAATCCTCTCTGGTGGATTCTCTCAATACAAGTTCTGTTGTAAGTACGGTTTTACGTGGAATTGTCTGGCCTTTAAGGTTGTTGATAAAATATCTGACAGCCACATCGGTAATGGTACTCAGCCGACTTTCAACGCTGCTCAGACATGGAGACGTATACCCGCAGAAGGGGGAATTATCGAATCCGATAACTTCTACATCTTCCGGAACAGAAATCCCTCTCTCTTGAAGGGCCTTAATCGCTCCGGCCGCGTACGGGTCGCCGTAACTAAGCACGGCGGTGAACGGCACTCCATCGTCCAAAAGTTTTTTAGTCATCAAAATCCCATCGTTTATGGCGTAATCCGTGCCGAACGTATTTTTTAATACCAACGCCTCGTCATTTTCAAGCCCGCTTTTTTCTATGCCATCCAGATAGCCCTTTAGCTTTCGCTTTCCCGAATACACCAGATCATCATGCAGGTAAGCTATTCGGCGATGTCCATGTTTGACCAAATATGCGACCGCATCCTCCATCCCGGAACACTCATCCGAAAGAATACAGTAAACACCATCAAGGTCAAGCATACTATTCAATAGAAATATCGGCGTCTCTGCTGCTGCGCGCGCTATATGATCGCTGTTCGCCTCATCTCCAAATTTAGAACTAACCAGAAATACGGCATCCACCCGTTTGGAAATCAATAGATCAAAATATTCATTTTTATTTTTTGCATCATTGCCGGTGCAACATAAAAATGTATTGTACCCATTTTCCTGCAGCAACCTGTCGAGTAGCGATACGCATTGAGCACAGTACATATCCATGATATCGTAACAAAGAACGCCCACCATTTTGATACTGTCCATATTCAGCCCCTGGGCGAAACTGTTCGGCACGTATCCCGACTCCTCAACTATTTTAAGTATTTTTTGCCGTGTCTGCGGTCCAACTCCGCCCTTATCATTCAAGACCCGCGACACCGTGGCTATTGAAGTATTCGCCGCCTTTGCTATGTCATAGATGTTCACAATAGCACTCTCCAATTATTAAGTAAGCACTTACATTTTATTCTTTAGCAAGTCTTGTATTTGTTCTATATGTCGTGTTAATAATAACAAATTTAATCACCATATGTCAATAGCTTTATGGCATTTAATGCTATTTTTTATTAAATTATTTAGTAAGCGCTTACTAAATAATTTAACGTTTTCGAGCCTATGTCACCTTTTTATTTTCATTTCACGCCTTTTTCATCCAATTTGGTTTTCCAGCCTCGTCCCTCCGGCCCGCAGTTTTACCTTTTTGCCCGGGTATAATGCAGAAAACGTGTGCTCCCGGCACTTTGCTAAAAGTTAAGGGCGTTCCGAAGTGGAACGCCCTTTCTGTTTCAATATCAGGTGCTCTTTCCATTTTTCATCGCACTCATTTCTTCCCTGTTCGCCTCCGTATACACACGAAGTCGAAAGTAAGCTTTCAAGCCTCCCTCCGCGCAAAGCTAAAGGGCCCGCCGCCCGCGGTTTGCAGACGACGGGCCCTCTCGGCCGCTTGGGCAATTTTCAGCTCTGATATTTGTCCAGCCCTTTGGGGCCGCAGCGCCCCTGCGGCAGCGCCGATTTTCGTAGGCCCGCTCCGCCTGTGCGGCAGCATTGGATGCACCGCAAAGCTTAGAACAGGTTTCTCCTGAATTTCGACCAGCGCCGCTGCGCCAGCAGACACGCGCCGCCGCCCAGCACAGCCACACCGAGCCACGAAAACAGCGTCGCGCTCCAGCCGCCCCCATCCACCAAAAAGCCGATGACAAGGCTTGCCAGCGCCGTTGAGAGACAGGCCACCGCGTTCATTATGCCCGTGACCTGGGCCACACGCCCGACCTTGTGAAAGTACATCGGGATGTAGCCGATGAGCATCATGTTCATGCCGATGGAGCAGGTGTATGTCAGCGCCAGCGCGACGATGGACAAAACCTGCGAGTACTTTCCGAAAAGGGCCAGCGCCGCCAGACCGGCTGTGGCGATACCGTAAAGCACCACCACCGTGCCTATCTCATTTTGCATCTTTCTTTTAAAAATATAGTTCGCAAGGTACGGCCCGCCCAGACCAAACAGCGGCAGCAGCGTTCCCGTAAGTATGGAGGTCACCGTGCTCATGCCAAACTCGTCCGTCAGAAAGGTTGGCACCCACGTGCTGACGCAGTCCTTTAAAACTCCGTGGGTACCCGCCGCGATGGCCAGCAGCCAAAGGCCGGAAACCGCGAACAGCTTTGCCGCGCGCCTTGGCACCTCCGCGTGAGGAACCTCGTCCTCCGGCTTCACCTGCTCCAAAACCGGCTGGGCCTCATCTATGCCCGCGCTGTCGGCCCGCTTTTCTATATGCGACACCACCGGCATCCACAGAAACGCCATGGCGAGCGTCATGTATGAAGCGGCCTTGAACGGCGCGCTCCAGCCCGAAAGCTCTATGGTTCCGGCACTTATAAGATACGCGCCCAGCGTTCCCGCGGCCATCGTTGTGGCAAGGGCAGTGCAGGCCTTTCCGCGCTGGGCCGAGTGTATCCTGTCCGACACCAGCCGGACTATGGGCGCCCAAAGCAGCGACAGAGCCAGCCCGTTCGCGCCCCAGATTACGGCCATCAGCCACGCCTGTGGAGCAAGCGACATGGCCATATTGCACGCGCCCGTCCCCAGCAGCCCCACGAATATAAGCAGGCGCGGCTCCACCCTGTCCCCCAGCCAGCCGGAAAGAAACTGTCCGCCGCCGTAAAGCAGGAAAAACACCGTGGTTATCACGCCGGCGTCGGCCTTCGTCATCACGCCCACGTTTGTCATCTCGGCCATGGTGGCGGAAAAATTGAGCCTTGCCACGTATGAGAAGCTGTATGCCAGCCAGCACATCAGTATCAGCGTTGTGGCGGCCGCGCCATCTATTTTCTTTTTCTTTACCGCCGTCACTTTACACGCCTCCGTCCCGGCAAACTCAAAACTGTCCATAAAATGAAAGAACGCCAGACAAGGGCTGCCCGACGCCACTATTATATGTTCTGATTTTATAATGAGCTATTATAACACAATAAATAGAAAAATCAAGTGTTGGCAAATAAAGTGACAGGGAATGCACAATCATTCGCAGAATGTGCACTCCCTGTAAAGTGGTAATATGTCAGGCCTCTTTATACATGCTCGGGTAGGCGGGCGAAAGCGGCTCCTCCTCCGGAAAGGCCTCCGGCCACGCGGTGACGGCCATGGACCTTAGTATATCCAGCATCCTCAGCCCGCCTCTGGCGAAAGCGTCCATATCCACCTGATACACCGCGTCGCCGTATACCGCCTTAAGCCCTTTGTAGTTCTCGTTCTGCTCAAGGTCTTTTATTACTACATCTTTATTTACGAAAAGGATGTCGGCGGCAAATTCCGCCCACTTGTCCTCCGGGTATGCCCAGCCCGCCCCGGCGTCCGCGGCGTTTTCGGCCACAAGACCCAAAAGCTCGCCCTCCAGCGTGTCGCCGGTGGCCATGGTGTAATCCAGCACCCGGACGTACGCGGCCTTTTTAAGCTCGGCGCCCGACGCTTCCCTGTAGCTTTTTACCGCGGCTGTTATCTCATCCATCCCCTGAGTATACCTGTCTATAAGCTGATCCGCGCCGCCCGCTCCGTCCTCTTTGCCGTCAAAAAACAGCGCCAGCTCCCGCAGCAGCTCATATATCTCCGTCGTTGAGGCGGCGGAGGGAAACGACACCACGGTGATGTTTCGCTGCTGCATCTCCACAAGGTCGCTCTCCGCCAGCTGGCCCTGCAATATGACGTAATCGGGAGAGAGCTGGTCGATAGTCTCATAGTTCGGGCTTTGGGCTGTGCCCGCTTTTGGCAGGGAGGAAAGCGCCGCCGGCTGGTCGCAGTAATCCCCAGCCGCCGCCAGCCTGTCCGTCATGCCGAGGTCGCCTATGTGCTCCGCCAGCTCCGGCGAAAGACAGACCACCGTCTCCGGCTTTTTGGCGATCTCCGTCTCCCCAATCATCACGGGCCAGTTTGGGTCCACAGGCTCCGGCTCCGAGCTTTCGCTTTCAGAGCTTTCCGGCGCGCTTTCAGAGCTTTCCCCTTTGGACAGCAGCGAGCAGCCCGCCAGCGAAAGGATAAGCGACGCCGCGACGAGGGCCGCCAGATATTTTTTTATTTTCACGGTCATATATAAGACCTCCAACACCTGATTTATGACTATATATTATCTTAAAGCGCCCGCCCTGTCAATTTATATACCGCAAATTCATTCATTTCCCAGCCCGCGCAGGTTGAAATTATCTTTATAATAATGTATTATAAATATCTATACAGACCATATTTAGAGGTGCATCATTTGAGGTACGACAAAACACGACAGTTGGTTATACAGGCGCTCATTGCGGCGGTGTACGCGGCGGTGAGCCTGGCGCTTCCGGCCCTGTCCTTCGGCGCGGTGCAAATACGCTTCGCTGAGGCGCTTACGCTGCTGCCCGTAATCTCCGGCCCTTACATTTGGGGTGTCACGCTGGGCTGTTTTCTTACAAATCTAATCGGCGCGTTCATGGGCGTCAACATTTTGGGCGTTATTGATGTGGCGGTGGGCACGGCCGCAACGCTTGTCGCCGCCGTTTTAAGCTACTGGCTGCGAAACGTCCGGGTCGCCGGAACACCGGTGGCCTCCGCCCTGTCGCCCGTGCTGCTAAACGGCGTCGCCATAGGGCTGGAGCTTTCGTATGTCACCACCGGCAGCATCAATATGGCGGCGCTTCTGGCGTGCGGCGGCTCCGTGGCGTTGGGCGAGTTTGTGTCCTGCGCGGCGCTGGGCCTGCCGATGATATATTTTCTGGAAGAGCGCGGCTGGGACAAACAGCTGCGCTGAATAAAATTTCGGAGGAAGTTAAATGTTTCAGGTCAGCATGATCTCCGGCGAACCGGTGTGGGATTCCATTCCCGCGGCAAAAATAATCAACTACCCGCTGGAAAAGGCGGATTACAAACCCTATGCTCAGGCCCGCATCTGCTCCGGGCAGGACGATATCTTTCTTCAGATGCTCTCCTTTGAGGTGGAACCCAGCCCGAAAAGCATACTTGCCGCCGCCTTCTGCCTCTTTCCGGAAAAATACCCCAGGCGCTATTTCTTCCTCTCCACAAACCGCGCCGGAAGTCTGAACTGCCGGTTTATTGACGAGGAAAGCGGCAAATCCTGCGACATATCGCGAAAGGTGGCCGCCCGCGTGTTTTCGGGCAGCGACCTGCAGGGCATATACTGGTGCGCGGAGTTCACGCTGCCGCTTTCCCTCACCGAAAAGTATTATGGCGAGCTTTCCCTTGCCAAGGGCAGCGTCATGAGCGGAAACTTCTACAAGCTCTGCGACGACGCCGAAAGGCCCCACTACGGCTGCTTTTATCCCGTAGACTTTAACGCCGCCAATCCTCTGGGAAGCGCGTATTTCGGCGGGCTGCAGCTTGTGGACTACTGAGGGGCGCGGTATGCCGAGATTTTTTATAGACGATATCTCCGGGGAGGAGCTTGCCGTTTCAGGGGCGGACGCCCGCCACATGGCTCTGGCCCTCCGAATGAAAAAGGGCGAGCACGTCACCCTCTGCGACGGCAAAAACGGCGAGGCCGTCTGCGAGATCTTTTCCATAGCGCCGGAGGAGGTGCTGGCCCGGGTGCTGGACAGGCGGCCCTCCGGCGCCGAACCCTCCTGCCGCATAACGCTGTATCAGGCGCTGCCGAAGTCCGACAAGCTGGAATTTATCGTGCAAAAGGCGGTGGAGCTGGGCGTTTCGGCCGTGGTGCCCGTCCTCTCGCGCAACTGTGTCTCGCGCCCGGACGACAGGAGCATGGAAAAAAAGCTCTCCCGCCTTAAAAAGATAGCGGATGAGGCGGCAAAGCAGTCCGGCCGCGGCGCCCTGCCCGAAATAGGCCGGCTCACGGGCTTTCGCGAGGCCGTAGCCGCCATGAAAAACGCCAGCCTGCCGCTTTTCTTTTACGAACACGGCTCCGCGTCGCTTAAGGGCGCCATGGCGAGCTACAGTGGCGGCGAAGTGGCGATAATGATAGGGGCGGAGGGCGGCTTTGATGAGGACGAGGCCCTGTTTGCCCGGGAGGGCGGACTTGCGATGCTCTCCCTCGGCCCACGAATATTACGGTGCGAAACAGCGCCCATAGCGGCCATAGCCGCCGTGCTGTACGCCACCGGGAACATGGAGTGAATCATGAAAAAGATAGCAGCAGTATTTTTCGCGGCCGCGCTCATCGTGCTTGGCGGGTGCTCATCCGCTTTGTCCGACGGCGGGCAGGAAAGCGCTCCCGCAGAACAGTCCTCCGCCTCCTCGGCGCTGGAGTCCGGCGACACCGAGCTTTCCGAACAGGAGAGCAGCTCCGAAAGCGCCGACGCCGAACAGGATCCCGGCGAAAGCTCCTCTGAGATCTCCTCCGAAAGCGAAACCTCCGCCCCTGTCTCCGGCGACCCGCTGCTCATAGTAGTCAACGCGGCGAACCCCATACCCGGCGATTATCAGGTGGAGCTTGAGGCTGTGCAGGGCGACTACAAAATGAACGCACTCGCCGCGCCCGCCGCCCGGGAGCTTATTGCCGCCGCAAAGGAAGCCGGCTACAGCCTTATGGTCGTCTCCGGCTACAGGACGGTGGCCACCTCCGAACGGCTTTACAACAACAAGGTGCAGCAGTATATAAACGGCGGCTGGGGTGAGGAGGCCGCGAAAGCCGAGGCCGCCAAATGGGTGGCTCCGCCCGGAACCAGCGAGCACCACACCGGCCTTGCCATGGATATTGTGTCCTCAGACTACTTCACCTATTACGCCGACCTTGAGCACGACTTTGAGAAGTTCGACGAGTTTACCTGGCTTTATGAGCACTGCGCCGACTACGGCTTCATCCTGCGCTACCCAAAGGACAAGCAGGAGGTTACCGGCATAACCTATGAACCGTGGCATTACCGCTACGTCGGGATAGAGAACGCGAAGGCCATAATGTCCGCCGGGCTCTGTCTTGAGGAATACGTCGGCGGCTGAAACAGAAATTTATAAAATATGCGGCCCGCGTCTTTTTCTCCGACGCGGGCCGCATTGCAATATCAGGTAAGCGCTGAACAATCCGCAGTAAAATAAAAAAGTGTGCATCCGAAGGGGCTCGCGTCCCCGCGCCGCCAGTGGCGGAGAAAGCGTGGGCGTGAGCAGGAAGAAATACAGAGCGATGTAAGCGAACAGCGAAACAGCGCGACAATATTTCTGACCGGAACTTAGGGGCTATCGTCCCCGCGCCGCCAGTGGCGGATACAGCGGGAATGAGAGCAGGAAGAAACAACGAGCGATGCAAAGCGCTACAAGCGAGCAGCGCGACTATGTTTCTGACCGACCAATCGGGAAGCCCCCTTAGTTAAATGCGCCGCAGGCTCCTACTTAATTTTGGCAATTAATCAGCGGTTACTTAAAACTTTTATACGCTGAAAAGCAGCTCGCAGTAGGTCGGGTACGGCCAGTATTTGGCGGCGACCAGCGTTTCCAGCTCGTCGGCGGCGGCGCGCACCTCGTGCATGGCGGAGCCCAGCTTTTCGTGGATATATACCGCGGTGGGGAGCGTGCCCTCCGTGGCCTTGGCGGCTGAGATGCACTTTTCCAGCTCGTCCGTCCTCTCGTCCAGCCTGCGGGTCAGCGTGTCTATCTTGGCCAGCAGACGCATCTCCGCGCCGCCGCGTATGACCATGCCGACCTTGTCCTTGGCCCTCGCCGTTTCGGCCAGCTCTCCGCTGTAGGCTATGGCGGCGGGCATTATGTCCTTCCGCGCCATATCCAGCGCGGTGGCCGCCTCTATCTGCACCACCTTGCAGTAGTTGTCCAGCAGTATCTCGCAGCGGGAGCGTATCTCCGCCTCCGTAAAAATTTTGTGCTTTGTGAACAGGGCGATGTTCTTTTCCCTTGTGAAGTAAGGCAGCGCGTCCACGGCGGAGGGCAGATCCAAAAGCCCTCTGCGGTGCGCCTCCTCCCGCCACTGCTCCGTATAGTTGTTGCCGTTGAATATTATGCGGCGGTGGCCGTTCACCGTCTCGCGCATGAGGGCGGTGAGCTCGCTGTCGAAATCGGCCGCGGCCTCAAGCCTGTCGGCAAAATCCGCCAGCACATCCGCCACCAT
>CAYONL010000036.1:0-9776 GCA_964405305.1 uncultured Oscillospiraceae bacterium
GATGACCATGGTGGACATTCAGGGGCTGGAGGATTTCTTCGGCGACATGGACTTCAAGGTGGCCGGTACCCGCGATGGCATAACCGCCATCCAGATGGACCTTAAAAACGACGGCCTGACCGAGGACATCATCCGCAGCGCGCTGGAAAAGACCTTTAAGGCCCGTCTCTATATCCTTGACGAGATAATCCTCAAGGCCATCCCCGCGCCCCGCGAGGAGCTGTCAAAATACGCGCCCAAGATGCTCTCCATGGTCATCGACACCGACAAGATCCGCGACGTCATCGGTTCCGGCGGCAAGGTCATCCAGAAGATCTGCGCCGAGTGCGACGTCAAGATCGATGTGGAGGAGGACGGTCACGTCTACGTCTCCGGCCTTGATATCGACAACGCCCGCCGCGCCATCCAGATCATCGAGACGATCACCAGAGATCCCGAGGTCGGCGCCATATACAAGGGCCGCGTGACCCGCCTGATGCAGTTCGGCGCTTTCGTAGAGATAGCTCCCGGAAAAGAGGGCCTTGTCCACATCTCCAAGCTTGACAACAAGCGCGTGGAGAAGGTGGAGGACGTGGTGAAGCCCGGCGACGAGGTCGTTGTAAAGGTGACCGAGATCGACTCCCAGGGCCGCATCAACCTCTCCCGCAAGGACGCGCTGGCGGAGCTTGAAGCCCGTCGCGCCGCCAAAGCAGGGGAATAAAACTTACACTGAAACAAAAAGGGCGCTCCGTTTGGGGCGTCCTTTTCCGTATGCTTTTGTCGTCAGTCCCGTCCTTTTTGCAGCAGGGAGATGCCGGCGGAAGCGAGGCCTATGCTTAGAAGCGTGATGGCGGCTCCGGTTTCCAGCGCGCCGAGGAAGGAGAGCACCGTCACCGCCACGCCCATGGCGACCGGTATCGCGCAGAGTATGGTTCCGATGGTCGCGGCGGTCTCGCTCTTTTCCGGGGCGGCCTTGGCGCGGAGCAGTTCATCCACCGTGACGCCCAGCGCCTCCGCCAGCCGGGACAGGGAGTTCACGTCGGGACAGGAGAGGTCGCGCTCCCACTTGGACACGGCCTTGTCTGTTACGTTCATCACGGCGGCAAGCTGCGCCTGGGTCATACCGTTTTCTTTCCTCTTTCGGGCTATCATGGCGCCCATGGTCTCCTGTGTCATAGCTGTCGTCTCCTTTGTTTTTGTGGTTTTATCATACAGCGTGGGCGCGGTTTACTCAACCGACCACTGGTACGGCGGTATAAACCGGTGGTTTACCCCGGGTTTACATATATATTATGGGACGAAAGAGTGCAGATGTAAACAATTTATGCCGCTTTGGGGCGCAATATTGCGTTTTTATATAATATAGGTTATAATCTAATGGATAATGGCGAAGTATACAGGTTTTGGAGGTCCAGCATGGGGGAGACATATTTGGATAACAGCGCCACCACAAGGGTGCTGCCCGAGGCCGCCGACGCCGCGTACAGGGCCATGACGGAAAACTACGGGAACCCGTCCTCGCTGCACAGGCGCGGTCTGTGGGCGGAGGAGATGATGGAGAGCGCAAGGCGGGCCGTGGCCCGGGCGATGGGCGCGGAGGCGGAGAGCCTTGTTTTCACCAGCGGCGGCACGGAGGCGAACAACCTTGCCGTCATCGGCGCGGCCATGGCGCGGCGCAGGAAGGGCGACAAAGCGGTGGTCTCGGCGTACGAGCACGACTCGGTGCTGGCCGCCGCGAGGTATCTGGAGGGGCAGGGCTTTTCCGTGACGTACCTCCTTCCGGATGAGCATGGCCGGATAACGCCGGAGGCGGTGGCCGGCGCGGTGGATGAAAAAACGGTGCTCGTCTCCGTAATGCTCGTCAACAACGAGACGGGGGCCGTGAACCCCATAGATAAGCTGGTGAAGGCCGCCAAAGCCAAAAATCCCGACGCGGTGTTCCATACGGACGCGGTGCAGGCGCTCGGAAAGCTGCCGCTTTCGGTAAAAAAGCTGGGGGCGGACCTTGTCACCGTGACAGCCCACAAGATATGCGGGCCAAAGGGCGTCGGCGCGCTGTGGATAAAAAAGGGCGTCAGGCTGGAGGCAAGAGCCTTAGGTGGAGAGCAGGAGAAACGCCTCCGCGGAGGGACGGAAGCCGCGCCGCTTATAGCCGCCTTTGGGGTCGCCGCCGACCATGCCGCAGCGGAGCTGGCACAGTTTGCCGGACTCATGAGCACGCTGAGGGAGGCCGTGAGCACGGAGCTGCTGACCTTGCCGGGCGTGGTGCTCAACTCGCCGGAGGATGCGCTTCCGGCCATAGTAAACGTCTCCGTTCCCGGTATACGCAGCGAGATAATGCTGCACTACCTTGAGGCGAGAGAGATATATGTTTCGTCGGGCTCGGCCTGCGCAAAGGGCGGGGCCAGCCACGTGCTTGCCGCCATGGGGTACGAGCGGGCGCGGATAGACTCGGCCTTGCGCATAAGCTTTGGCAGAGAGAACACGCCGGAGGATGTGGCCCGGCTGGCAGAGGCAATAAAAGGCGCGCAGAGCGAGCTTTGCAGATAGAGGGATGAGATGAAAGAGATAATCCTTATGAAATGCGGCGAGATCGCATTAAAGGGGCTGAACCGCTCCGGCTTTGAGGACAAACTTGTCAAAAACGCGAAAAGAAAGATCGCGCCGCTGGGCGATTTCAAGGTTTGGAAGAGCCAGTCCACCATATATGTGGAGCCGCAGAGCGAGGACATGGACCTTGACGCGGCGGTGGAGGCGCTCCAAAAGGTGTTTGGCGTGGTTCGGCTGACACGCGCCTGCGTTGCCGAAAAGGATTTTGCGGATATTTCCAAAAAGTCCGTGGAATACCTTGCAGACATAATGCCCGAAAAACGCACTTTTAAAGTGGAGGCCAAACGCAGCGACAAGCGCTTTCCCATGAACTCGCCGGAGATATGCCGGGAGCTGGGCGGCGTGCTGCTGGAGGCGTACCCCCACCTTAAAGTGAAGGTGGACGGCCCGGATATCACCGTAAACGTGGAGATACGCGAAAAGGCGGCCTACATCCATGGGGAGCAGCTGGCCGGCGCGGGCGGTATGCCTGTCGGTTCCTCCGGGCGGGCGCTGCTCATGCTGTCCGGCGGGATAGACAGCCCGGTGGCGGGCTACATGATGGCAAAGCGAGGGCTGGATATAGCGGCGCTACACTTCCAGTCGCCGCCGTATACGGGCGAGCGGGCGTGGCTGAAGGTGCACACACTGGCCGAAAAGCTCTGCGGCTACTGCGGGCGGATAGACCTCTTTTCCGCCGGTTTTACGGAGATACAGGAGGAGATAAAGCGGAGCTGTCCCGAGGAGCTTTTTACTGTTATAATGCGCCGGATGATGATGCGGGTGGCGCTGCCTCTGGCCGAGACCGAGGAGTGCGGCGCGCTGATAACCGGCGAAAGCCTGGCGCAGGTGGCGAGTCAGACGCTGCCGGCCATAGCCTGTACCGACGCCGTGACCGACCGGCCTGTGCTCCGTCCGCTTATCGGCATGGACAAGCAGGAGATAGTCGCCATAGCGCAGAGGATAGGCACCTTTGACACCTCGGTGCTGCCCTATGAGGACTGCTGCACCGTGTTTACGCCCCGCCACCCCAAAACGCGCCCCACCCTGCAAATGGTGGAGGACGCGGAGCGCACGCTGGATATACCGGCGCTGGTGGGCGCGTGTAAGATAACCCATGAGAGGATAAAGCTGTGACCCGCCGGGTTGCGGCAATGTAGATTTAAGAAGGGAGGCGACGGAATGTTTGCTGAAATGTTGGGAATAGGCTATGGCCTTGGCGCGGAACAGGATCTGCGCGCGGCCTTTGCCGAGGTGCGCCGTGAGCTGTCCGCCCTTGGCATAACCGCGGACAGGCAGACTTTGCTGCCGCCTGACAAAACGGAGCTTCACAGGGCGCTGGCCGCCGCGCTGTCCAGAACGGACGTGGTGGTGACGGTGGGCGGTCTGGGCATAGGGCCGCGGGATGTGACGCTTTCCGCTGTTTCGGCCGCCGTGGGCATACCGCTTGCGCTGAACGAGCAGGTGCTGCAGGACATGAGGGAGCGGCGCGACGTCTCCGGCGAAAACCCGGAGTCCGCCGAAAGGCGGGCCATGCTGCCGTCGGGCGCCGCCGCGTTTCCAAACCCGCGGGGCCAGATGTGCGGCTCGGCCATTTCGGCGGGCGCGCAGTGCATAATCATGCTGCCGGCGGAGCTGCCGGAGCTGGTGCCCATGCTGGTGAACCATGTTTCCCGCTATCTGGCGGGCTTTTGCGGCGGCGAAACGGCCGTCCATACCATAAGGCTGTTCGGCATGTCGGCGGAGGAGGCGGAGGAGAAGCTGGGCGAGCGGGCCTCGGCCATCAACCCGGCGGCGACCGCGTTTTTTGACTGCGGCGAAACCGTCGTGCAGATAACCGCCCGGGCCGTCACCGCCCAGCAGGCCGAAAACACCGCCATGGTCGCCCTGAAAACGAGCGTGGCCAAGTTTGGGCACTCCGTTTACGGCGTGGATGTGGACAACATACAGCAGGCGCTGGTGCAGGAGCTTTATGCCCATGGGGCAAGGCTTTCCTGCGCGGAGGAGGGCACGGGCGGCGCGCTTAGAGACAGGCTCTCCCGCGTGCGCGGCATCAGCGGAGTTATGGCCGGCGCCGTCCGCTCTTTCGCGGAGCTGGCGCTGCCGGAAAAGAAGCTGAAAAAGTTTGGCGCGCAGAGCGAATGGGCCGCGGCCGCCGCCGCCTCCGCCATAAGGGAGAAAACGGGTTCGGAGCTGGGGGTCGCCATAGCCATGGACATGGCCGCCGGAAACGAGGCGGTCATAGCGGTGACAAACGGCGCGGACGTGTGGCTTCGCCGGGTAAAGCCCCGGGAGGGCGACCGTGTGGAAGCCCGGGAGCTGGCGGTTTTGACGGCGCTGCATATGGCCCGCTCGGCCACAAGGGAGCCGGAGAGCGCGGACGCTGTGCCGCTTGCGGCGGTGGTGGCGGGCAAAAAGCTGCCCAAGGCCGGCAAAGAGCCGAAGCAGTCAGGATCGGGCGAAAAAGCGCGGCCTGAAAACGGCGCTGCGTCCACAGCCCCGCGCAAAAAGAAGCTCAAGGTGGCGGTGCTGGTCCTTTGCGCGCTGGTGTTTTTGGGGTCTATAGGTTATATAGGCTCGGTTTATTACGAATCGTATAAGAACAGGCAGAATACAGGCGACCTGCTGGAGCTGTTCGACCAGTCGAAGGACGGCGCGTATCCGGTCCCGCTGGGGTATCCGGAGGGCTGGCTTCCGGAGTTCGCCGCCTGGTACGACATAAACCCAGATGTGATAGGGCACGTGTATATTGACGGCACGGGCCTCAACTACCCGGTGGTGCAGACCTCGGAGCCGGGAGCCACGGGCCTTGTGGGACAGTGGTATCTGCGCCGGGACTTTTACGGCAAGGACAACCAGCACGGCATACCGTTTCTGGATTACCGGGCCGCCGTGACGCCGGGCGCAGAGACGACGAACCTCGTCATATACGGCCACAACATGAAGGACGGCCAGATGTTCGGCGAGCTTATGAGCTACAAGACGCTGGCCTATTACAAGGAGCACCCGACCATACATTTCGACAGCGTTTACGCGGAGTCGGAGTGGAAGATAGTCGCGGTGATCATCACAAACGCCTACGAAAAGGACGGCCCCGTCTGGAACTACCACAACTTTATCGACGGCGGCGACGGCACGGCCACCCAGAATTTCATAGACGCCTGCGCCGCGCGAACGCTGATAACAACAGGGGTGGACGCCCTTCCGACCGACAGGTTCGTTACGCTGTCCACCTGCTCCTATGAGTTTTTGGACGCCCGTTTCGTGCTGGTCGCAAGACAGGTGAGGGCGGGCGAATCCGCCGAGGTGGATACCTCCGCCGCCTACTACAACCCAAGCCCGCTGATGCCGGACGAGTGGTACGACGCCATTGCCCAGGCTCAGGCCCAGGACAGCACGGCTCAGGGCGGACAGGGCGGTCAGGGTGGACAGAGTTCCGGCGCGGTCGAGACGCCGTCGGAGAATGAACAGAGCAGCTCCCAGTCCTCCTCCATAAACAGCGCGGTGACGATACCGGGCGAGGAGAGCGGCTCGTCTTCACAGAGCGGCTCCTCCAGCAGCACCGTGGTCGTTGTTCCGTCGGAGAGCAGCTCGACGCCCTCCTCCTCATCGGAGCCGGTACAGCCGCCGTCCTCCTCCACTCAGGAGCCGCCGTCAAGCTCGGTTCCGGTGCAGGAGAGCCCGGCTCAAAGCGAAAGCACCTCATCCTCAGATCCAAATATAGTCCAGATACCAGGCGTATCGTATAAGCCGTCCAGTTCGTCGTCCTATGCGTCCTCGTCGGCCCAGCAAAGCAGTTCCTCGTCCTCGGTTTCCTCGTCGCCGCCCATGATGATGGCTCCGCCGACGAATTCCGGCGCCGGCGCGGGCTATGAGGATTCCCTTGACAACACCTTTACCGTCAACGGAAAATCCATGAGCCAGTACGACGCCGTCTGCCAGATAGTGGCCGGAGAGCTGGGCGCGGGCACAACGGCGGCGGAGGCAATAAAGGCGCAGGCTGTGGCGGCCTACACCTATATAAGCTACAACGGCGGGCGGATAAGCGCCACGCTCCGCACCCCGACGACCGCCATAAAGAACGCGGTCAGGGAGGTAATTGGCCTCGCCGTCTACGACGATTCCAGCGGCAAGCTGATAAACGCCGTGTACAGCGCCGAGTCCTGCGGGGTGACCGCGTCGGCCCAGTGGGTCTGGGGCGGGGCCAGCCGCAACCTGGTCTCCGTGGACAGCCCGGTGGATGGGGTCTCCTCCAAGACGTACACCATCAGCGCGGACAGCTTTAAGTCGCAGGTGGGGTCGAAGCTCGGGATAGAGCTTTCCGGCGACCCGGAGGACTGGATATCCATCCGCAGCTATTGGGAGAACAGCGACTACATCAACGAGATATATCTCGGCGACACAAAGACCACGGCCCGCAAGCTGCGTGAAAACTGCCTGGGTGGAACGAACCTGCGCTCCACCGCGTTCACCGTGTCGTACAACAGCGCGAACGACAGCTTTACCTTCACCACCTGGGGCTACGGACACGGCGTCGGTCTTTCTCAGCTGGGGGCCATAGCCTACGCCAACAAGGGCTGGAGCTATGACGAGATACTGCTGCACTACTACTCCAACTGCTACATAGGCTGATACCTGCGGCACGCGAAAGCCATACCGCTTCTAAAATAATTATATGTAGTATAATAGAAACTGCGCCCGCTCGACCCCTAAAAAGGGAAGCGACGGGCGCAGTTTTATTTTGCGTAAATTTTAAAATACGATGTTTTTATATCCCGCGTACTCGGTGAAGAAACCGTATTTGATGCCGGTGTCGTTTTCAGGGTCGTCGGCCGCCGTCTTTATGGCAAAGCGGTCGAAAAACTCCTTGACGGTCATATCGCTCTCCATAAAGTAGTCGTACAGCGCGCGGATATCCTCGTTCTTCCAATCCACCGCCTCCTCGGAGCCCAGCGGATACGTCAGGTCGTCGCCGGTCAGCGTGCCGCCGTTTTCGTTGCGTCCCTGCAGCACGTAGTAGGTGTCGCCGGCGGCGTTCGCCTCGGCCAGATCGACGCCCTTTTCCTTTTGCGCGCGGGCAACAACAGCCGCCAGGCCGCCGCCGTCCGTAGCCTTGCGCAGCCGGTTGAAGCAGACCACCATGCGGGTGTCCTCATACTCGGTGCAGAAGTTGAAGTCGCCGGAGGAATCCATCAGGCACAGCACGGGGCCGCGGCCGTGCTCCGGCACAAGCATATTGTTTATGGCCGTCACCTTGCCAAGCCCTTGAGTTTGGGCGCCGGAGACGTCGTAATCGTACTCGTTGACATATTTGCCGTCCTCCTGACGCAGGGTCATGGCTATGACGCCATCGGCGTACTCGTCTATGCCGAAAAAGTCGCAGGCGGCGTTGACCACAGGCTCAAAGGAGGCGGAACAGACGTAGCTGTCGAAGCCGTTGGCGTCCAGCGCGGCCCAAAGCTCCAGCACCTCGTCCGTCACCGCAATGCCGCGGGTCCAGGTGTAGGCCGCCGCGCCCAAAGTGGAGCCGTAGCCGCTCGGCCCGGTCCAGGTGACGGTGCCCCAGTCGGCGTCATCAAGGGAACCATAATACTTGTGGGAGGCAAAGGCCAGGTCGTACACCTCGTCGTAGCTCATGCCGGTGAACCAGTAGAGCACCCACGGGTAGGCTATATCCGCGGAGAGGTTGTCGTACACCACGTCGTACATGGAGCGCAGCTTGGAGGAAAATTCCTTCCAGTCGTCGTCCTCGTGCAGGGTGGAAAGGGTGTCGTCGTCGGTTATTCCGGCGGCGGTGGGGTTATATTTTTCGTAGAGCTTGGCGTAGGCGGCGGCGCAGTCCTTTGCCCACGTCTCAAAGGTCGCGCCGCTGTTGGCTCCGGCCACAAGGTATCCGGCATCGGCGCCCACGGCTGTTTCGGCGGGTAACCCTGTCATGAAGATGTCATATGCCTGGTCGGCGGTAAACGCAAAGGCCAGGTGCTCCAGCTGATAGGCGGCAAGCTGTTCCTCTATATCAAAAATAGAGCAGGTGTTGTCAAAATCGAACACGGCGTAGGGCCGCTTTGTCTCGTCGTAGCCCTCAGATGTTATGCCGTAGAGGTCGAACAGGTCGTCAAGTCCCTGCTTTACGGTGGGATCCCAGCCCTCCAGCTTCAGGTACACGGTCTCCGGCTCCGGCATGGACTCCGAAGCGGAGGAGGTGGAGGAAGACGAGGAGGAGGAACCGCCGGAATTTGTGTTGCAGGCGGTGAGAGCCAGCACCAGAGCAAGGGCGAGTATCAGCGCCAGAAGTTTTTTCAATATGACCACTCCAAACATGTGTTTTTGCGCTTTCGTTATATTATGCGCCAAAAAGAGCGAATAATCAAGGCGATGGAAAAAAACATAAGCCCGCGAAAACGCGCCGCACCCGTATTATTTCTTCTTTTTACGCGAAATAAACAAAAAAACGGGCCGCCTAAAAGGTGACCCGTTCTTTCTTAAGCAAGAAGTCTTACTTAATGTTCTTGTAACCGGCGTATTCCTTGACGCATCCGAACTTGAGGGCAATCGGGTTGCCTTCGGCGTCGGCGGCGGTCTTTACGGCAAAGGTGTTCAGGAAATCGCCAACGGTCAGGTTGTTGTCAACAACGTACTGATACAGGGTCTGCACGTCTTCGTTGGCAAACAGCATGGGCGCGTCTTTTCCAAAGCGGAGAGTCTCGCGGGTGCCGGAGAGGGTACGCATACCGGTCTCGTCGCGGCCCTGGAGCACAAAGAGGATGTCGCCGGCTTCGTTCGCCTTGGCAAGGTCGTAGCCGAGGTTATCCTGCTCGTAAACAGCGGCAATGGCAGCAAGGCCGCCGCCGTCGGTGATCTTACGGGAAGCGCGGTTGAAGCAGATGACGAACTTAAGGCTGTCGAACTCGGTGCAGAAGTTGAAGTCGCCGGTGGAATCCATAAATCCGGCGATGGGGCCGTGACCATACTGGGAAACCAGCACGTTCTGAACGGCGGTGACTTTGCCTATGCCCTGAGTCTGGGCCTTGGTGGCGACATCGCCCTTGACCCATTTGCCATCGACAACTTTCCAGGCGTAGCCATTGTCATAGTCATACTTGTTGGTGTATTTGCCGTCAACCAGAGTGTTGGTCATGGCAATGACACCAGCGCAGTTTTCGCGGAGGCCCCAAACGTCAACAGCGGCGCGGATAGGATCGGTGGCG
>CAYONL010000036.1:9876-14832 GCA_964405305.1 uncultured Oscillospiraceae bacterium
GGTACTTGTAGGCGACCTGAATGTCGGCTACCCAGTCGCTGTAGGAACCCTTGCCATAGCCAAGATCGGTGCGGTCGGCGGTGAGGTCGTCAAGGCCGGTCTCAAGGACGCCGGCTATCTCATCGGGAGTGAAGGCGAAGGCCATGACCTGAAGCTGATAAACGGCGAGCTGTTCCTCAACGTCGAAAATGGAGCAGGTGTTATCGAAGTCGAACGCGACATAAGGATGGTGCTCTTCATCGTAACCCTCGCTGGTGTTGCCATACATGGCAAGGAAATCGTTGACAGCTTTCTTAACGTTTTCGTCCCAGCTGTCGAGCACAAGGCCCGCAACTTCGGGTTCGGGCTCGGGCGCGGGCTCGGCGGCTGACTCAGAGCTGGTCTCGGCGGGCTCAGACTCGGACGGCGCGGTGGTTCCGCAGGCGGCGAGCGAGAGGACCATGATCAGCGCAAGCAACAGGGCAAGCAGTTTTTTCATAGTGACACTCCTTACAATTTTTAGTGCGTTTTCTACACTCTCTTCGGATCAATACGGCCAAGCGAAAAATAAAAATGCCAAGGTACACGAAAAGCCTGACATTTTTCATTCTCAAATACGCCATATTTCCGAACCAATAATACTATACATATTGGTATTTGTCAACAATCGTGACATGCTTGTAACCAAAGAAAAACGCCGTTTGACGGTCATTCTGCATAATAAAATGCAACATGGCTTCCAAACGGCGAATAGGTCAGGCCGGACAGGCCCGGCGCAATGGCAAAATAGGATTCCTCGAAAAACATCGGGAAGACGGGGCAGGCCTGCAGCAGCATCTGCTCGGCGGTGGAGTAGGCGGAAACGGTGTCCTGCAAGGTCAGCGCGTCGGCCGCCGACTGTACGACCCGGGCCAGGGATGCGCTGCTGAATCCGGTAAAGTTCTCCGCCGAGGAAAACAGGCTGAAGAAAGCGGCGGGAGTGTTGTACTTTACCGTAATGGGCACCAGCGCGGCCTGATATTCGCCGGAGGAGACGGCCTGTGCCAGTTCCTCGTTGCTCATGGGCACCAGGTTTACAAAGACGGCCAGTCCCTCCTGCACCGAGCGCTGGATAAGGCCCATCATTGACAGATATTCCTCCGGACAGAGTATGGTCAGCGTATCGAGCCGCCCTCCACCCAGCTCCGCAAGGCCGTCGGACAACAGCGAGGCGGCCATTTCGGGGTCGTAGTCAAAGCCGGAAAACTTTTCGCCGGCCAGCGAGCGGTAGCTTTCGCCCGAAAGGGTCACGGCCGGCGGCACAAAGCTCCACGCCGGTTCCAGATTGCCGGGAAGGGAGCCTTCCAGCGCGCCTTTGTCGCAGGCGTAGGCTATGGCTCTGCGTACGGACTGGTTCGACGTGTAGGGGTCGGCTGTGTTGAAGGCGAGCACCCACACCGTGTTTTTATAGCCCTCGGTGCTGAAGCCGCCGCCGGTAAGCGCGGCCACATCGCCAAAGGTCACGGGCGCGGCGTCTATCTCTCCGGCCAAAAGGCGGGCGGCGGAGCTGTAGTCCTCCGCTGTCTGGGTGTAGAGGTAGATGTTGGCGTATCCCGTGGGCGTGCCGGAATAGCTTTGGTTGCGGGAGAGGCGGTAATATACGCCCTCCTTTATCCGGGCCACAGAATAAGGGCCGTTAAACAGCGTGTACTCCGTCGCGCTGCCGTAGCGTCCGCGTGTTCCGAGAAAAAACGCCTCGTTGCAGGGAGAGGCCGCCGGCGTTGCCAGCAGCTCGAGAAAAAACGGATCCTGATACTCCAGCGTTATCACCAGCGTCCGTTCATCGGGTGCCGCGACGCCGAGCTGCTTTGTGGACATGGCGCCGGAGGCCACGGTGGACGCGTTTTTTACGGCCATGAAATCCGCGCGGAAGGGCGCCTTCGTCTCAGGGTCAAAAAGCCGCCGGAAACCGAACACAAAGTCGGTGGAGGTGAGCGCCGTCTCCCCATCGCTCCACAAAAGCCCTTTTTTAAGTTTGAAGGTGTAGGTCAGCCCGTCGTCCGATATCTCCCAGCTCTCCGCCGCGCCGGAACAAAGCTCTCCGTCCGCGCCGGAGCAGAGCAGTCCCTCAAAGCAGTTTCCCGCCATGAGCAGCGCGGAGTCGTCCTCCGCCATCTGCGGGTCGTAGGAATTTATGCTGGAGGTTATATCGTAAAACAGGCTGCTTTTTATCTTTGGGGAGCAGCCGGAAAAAATAAGCGCAAAGCAGATCAATATGACCGCCGGCCGAAGCTTTGCCACGGCTCCGCCCCCTTTCGACAATATATGCTAATATTAACATCTGGCGCGCCCCGGCGCAATGACCATCGCGCATTTTAACATATTGTTATTAATTTCCGCGCAGTCTTAATACTTTATTAATCCGCTTGTCTTTTTTTTGCCGCGCTGATATAGTATTATTGTAGCTAAGTTAAGAATATGAATCCATTGTAATTATAAGGAGGTCTGTATTATGATATGTCCGAAATGCGGGGCCGAGGTTCCGGAAGGTATGTTTTTCTGCGGAGCCTGCGGCGAGCCGATGGCGGAGGCGGAGCACGTTGAAAAGGTGGAGGCCGAGGTGGTGGAAAACGCCGCGCCTGGGAACAGCGGGGCGCAGAGCGACGCCTGCACCCCGCCGCGAAGGGAGGCGCCCGCCGCCGGAAACGGCAGCATAGATTCCTCGCCCTACCTCATTTTCGCAATTCTCGCGACGCTTTTCTGCTTCCTGCCAACCGGTATACCGGCCATAGTCTACGCCGCCAAAATAGACAGCGCGGAGCTGCGCGGCGACCACGACTCCGCGGCGGACTCGGCGAAAAAGTCGAAAATGTGGAGCATAATTTCAGCCTGTGTGGCGGCCGCCTCACTCGTTATCGTGGTGATAATCTGGGTGCTCATGGTGGTGGGCATAGTGGGCATAGTGGCCGCGGCGGGCGCCGGTTCGGCGATCTTCCACTGAAAAGCTTAAAAACACGCGGAGGGGATTGTGCTGCGCGGTTTTTCCTGATATAATAAGGTGTCAAAAGTGAGTTTGGGAGATTGTTTTATGAATTGTCCAAAATGCGGGGCCGAGGTAAGCGACGGCGCGTCGTTTTGCGGTCACTGCGGCTGGAGGATGGGCGGAGCGGGCGGGGCGGCTCCTGTAAACGGTACGCCGTACCTGGTGCTCTCCATACTTGAAATACTTTTCTGCTGCTGGCCGGCGGCCATACCGGCCATAGCTTACGCCGCCAAGCTGCTCTCCTGCAAGGACAAAGGGGACAACGAGGGGGCGCGCCGGAACGCGGACAAGGCGAAGCTCTGGATCATAATTTCGGCGGCGGCGGGCTTTGTCGCAACTGTGGTGTACATAATCGCGCTGATCGTCATGGCGAAAAACGGAATGTTGAATGGCAGCCTTGAAGGGCTGATGAGTGTGTGACAATTAAAGGAGGAAAAGAGTATGTTTTGCCCAAATTGCGGAAACCAGATTCCTGACGGGTCGGTGTTTTGTCCCAGCTGCGGAGCCAGGATGGACGCGGCCGGACAGACTCAGCCCGAGGCAAATCCCCAGCCGGAAGCGCAGCCTGAGCCCCAGTATGAGGCTCCCAAGTATGAGCAGCCCGCCTACGAGGCCCCCAAGTACGAGCAGCCGGCGCAGCCCGCGTATCAGCAGCCGGCTTATCAGCAGCCAGCGCAGCCCGCGTATCAGCAGCCGGCGCAGCCCGCCGCCGACAGTGGGATAAACTCCACGCTCTGGCTGGTGCTGTCCATACTCGCGACGCTGTTCTGTTGCGTGCCCACCGGCGTGGTGGCCATAGTTTTTGCCGCGAAGATAAACACCTGCCTCAACCAGGGCGATGTGGCCGGTGCGCAGGAGGCCTGCAAGAAGGCCAAGCTCTGGACCATCGTGTCCGCCGTGCTGGCCCTTGTGGTAGTGATAATCTACTTCATTATCGTCGCCGTGTCCGGCGTGTCCATCATGGACGAAATGGCTTACATGTATTGATGAGACGGATGTCGCCGCAAAGATCGGGGCTTATCAAACGTATCGCGCTCGTTTCGGCGGGCGCGGTACTTCTTTTAATATTGGCGTTGTACCTCTGGAGCACGGGCGAGGGCGAGGGAGCGGGCATACCGTGCCCCGTGCGGTTGCTGACCGGGTTTTACTGTCCCGGCTGCGGCGCGTCAAGGGCGCTGCGCTCGGTCTTGCATCTGGAGCTTTATCAGGCCCTGCGCTACAACGTCATGGTGACGCTGGCGCTGCCCTTTGCGGCGGCGTATTTCGCGGCGCTGGCTTACTCGTACATAAGGTACGGCGAGGACAGGGTCAGCCGGCGCGTACCGTCGGGGCCGCTTTGGTGGGCGCTCGCGGCGGTGCTGCTGTTCGGCGTGCTGCGGAACCTGCCGTGGTTCTCGTTTTTAGCGCCGACCGTGGTGTAGGGCGCGGGCTGGCTTTCTTCGCCGAGGGATGGCCCGCGCGGTAAATTACAGGCCGGCTTTTTAATCCGCCGCCCTCTGTCTCACGGCTATCAAAAATCCCCCGTGCTCGTTTTGAGCACGGGGGATTTTATTACAAGGAGAGAGATTACTTCTTGTCGACGGAGTCGATGTAGGCGCAGAGCTTGAGCACGTTGCCCGAATAGCCCCACTCGTTGTCGTACCAGGAGACCAGCTTTACGAACGTGTCGGTCAGCGCGATGCCGGCCTTGGCGTCGAAGATGGAGCCGCGGGGATCGCCGGTGAAGTCGCTGGAGACGACCGCGTCCTCGGTGTAGCCCAGCAGGCCCTTGAGCTCGCCCTCGGAGGCCTTCTTCACCGCGGCGCAGATCTCGTCGTAGGAAGCGGGCTTCTCAAGGTTGACGGTCAGGTCGACGACGGAGACGTCAAGAGTGGGCACGCGGAAGGCCATGCCGGTGAGCTTGCCGTTGAGGTCGGGGATGACCTTGCCCACGGCCTTGGCAGCGCCGGTGGAGC
>CAYONL010000037.1:0-5209 GCA_964405305.1 uncultured Oscillospiraceae bacterium
TCAAGGCTTCTGACCTTTGCCCCTATTATAACGTAAAAGTCTATGCGCCGGACAATTCCCGTTGCTTTCATTTAATTTTCCTCCCATTTTTGGTCTGCTGATATTATTTGCCCCAGAGAAAATGTTATACCCTGCATTGAGCGGAAGATGTTGGCACAGCGGTTTTATTTTTTTGCCGCGGCGGGCACAGATTTTTTTGCGGCGCTTCTCTTGACATTTGTCCCGGCGGGAGCATATAATATATCCATCATATGAACGTTTGCTCATTTGTTCAAATTTTCAGACGTGGAGGAAGACATGGATACGGATACGGAAAAATATGTTGAGCTTTGCGACGACAACGTTGTGCACGAGGGCGCGGTTTCCGCCGTTCTGCGTCAGATGCCCGAGCCAATTGTGTTTCAGCGCACGTCGGAGTTTTTCAAGGCGCTGGGCGATGAGACACGGGCCCGGATAATCTGGGCGCTGGACCAGCAGGAGATGTGCGTGTGCGATCTGGCCGATGCGCTTAAAATGACGCCCTCCGCCATTTCGCACCAGCTGGCCACTCTGCGCAGGGCGAACCTTGTAAAGTACCGGCGCGACGGCAAGGAGGTCTTTTACTCGCTGGCCGACGACCACGTGCGCGCCATGCTCGAATCCGGCATTGAGCACACTATGGAATGACAGAGAGGTTAAGCATTATGGAAAAGGAAAACAGGCGCTTACTTATCCGCATAATCATTTCCGCCGCCATGCTCATGGCGGCATATGTCATAGATAACAGCCTTGACCTGCCGCTGTGGGGAAGCCTGCTTATCTACCTTGCGCCGTACCTGCTGGCCGGGTACGATGTGATTCTTGAGGCCGGAGAGCACATTTTCCACGGCCAGGTTTTTAACGAGGATTTCCTTATGTGCGTGGCGACCGTAGGGGCGCTGTTCATAGGCTTTCTGCCCGGAGCGCAGCCGGAGTTTCCGGAGGCCGTCTTCGTCATGCTATTCTTTCAGGTGGGCGAGCTTTTGGAGGAGGTTGCCGAGGGACGCAGCCGCCGCTCCATATCTCAGCTTATGGATATCAGACCCGACAGCGCAAATGTTGAGAGGGACGGAGCGGTCGTCACCGTATCGCCGGAAGAGGTGGCCGTGGGCGAAACGATTGTTGTGCGCCCGGGCGAAAAGATACCCGTTGACGGCGTGGTAATCGAGGGCGCCTCCAGCCTTAACACGGTGGCCCTCACCGGCGAAAGCGCGCCCCGCGACGTTGGGCCCGAGGACGGCATAGTCTCCGGCTGCGTCAATCTTTCCGGCGTGCTGCGGGTGCGGGTAACAAAGCCTTTCGGCGAATCCACCGCCGCGAAGATACTTGACCTTGTGGAAAACGCCGGCGAAAACAAATCGAAAAGCGAAAACTTCATCACAAAGTTCGCCCGGTACTATACGCCCGCCGTGGTCATAGCCGCCGCCGTGCTGGCCTTTTTGCCGCCGCTGCTGTCCGGCGATTTTTCCGGGAGCTTCGCCCTCTGGCTGGGACGAGCGCTGACTTTTCTGGTCGTGTCCTGTCCCTGCGCGCTGGTCATATCCGTTCCGCTCACGTTCTTCAGCGGGATCGGCGGCGCCTCCCGCCGCGGCATACTGATAAAAGGCTCGAACTACATGGAGACGCTTTCCAGGGCGGGAATAGTCGTGTTCGACAAGACCGGCACTCTTACAAAGGGCGTTTTTCAGGTCACCGCGGTGCACCCCTCGGAGTGCGACGAGACGCGGCTCTTACATCTTGCCGCCCATGTGGAGCGCTACTCCACCCACCCCATAGCGCTTTCTCTGCGCCAGGCTTACGCCAACGAGGCCGATTCCTGCGAGGTCGCCAATGTCCGGGAGGTGGCCGGTCAGGGCGTCAGGGCGGATGTCAACGGCGTCACCGTCTGTGTCGGCAACACCCGCATGATGGATGAGATAGGCGCGGCGTGGAAGCCCTGCGACCATGTGGGCACGATCATACATGTGGCCATCGGCGGAGAGTACGCGGGCCACATCGTCATCTCCGACATGGTGAAGGAGGACGCCGCCGACGCGATAAAGGCGCTGAAAGCCTCCGGCATCCGCCGCACCGTCATGCTGACCGGCGACCGGGAGGAGGTTGGCCGCTTTATTGCCGAAAAGCTCGGTCTGGACGAATACCGCGCCGGGCTGCTTCCGGCGGACAAGGTGGAAAACGTCGAGCGCCTGCTCTCCGAAAAGCGTGGGAGGGAGACGCTGGCCTTTGTGGGCGACGGCATAAACGACGCGCCTGTGCTGGCCCGGGCCGACGTGGGTATAGCCATGGGCGCGCTGGGCTCTGACGCCGCCATAGAGGCCGCCGACGTGGTGCTCATGGACGACCGTCCCTCAAAGATCGCGCTGGCTGTCTCCATATCAAGGCGCACCCTGTCCATAGCGCGGCAAAATATCGTTTTCGCGCTGGGCGTCAAGCTCATCGTGCTCATAATGGCGCTGTTCGGAGCCGCGCCCATGTGGCTGGCCGTCTTTGCGGATGTGGGTGTGACCGCCCTGGCCGTGCTCAACGCAAGCCGCGCTCTGAAACAGCCCCTTTCGTAAATGCGAAAACAAGCAGAAAAATGGACGGCTTTTATGGCCGTCCGTCTTTCTGAAGAGAGTATATATTTGAGAAGTGAGGGTAACCGTGTCACTTTGCCTCTACGGGCGCGTCGATAACCGCCATTTTCCAGCGGCGGTGCATAGGATCGCTTTGCATGCGGCAACCGGCTTCACCCGGGCCTTTCGGTGCTTTGGCCGCCAGCGCGTCCTTCACCATAGCCTTGATCTCTTCGTCGGAAAGGGTCTTTTTTGTTTCTTCCATCGTCTTATCCCCCTTTGTTTATAATATAAAAAGCGGACCGTCAAGGCCCGCTTTTTTTCATATGACTGTTTCCGGCCGCTCCTCCTTGACCCGGGAGCAATGCCGGCGCAAGTATCCTGGCTCATGCCTCACCCTCCGAAAACGCCTTCCCGCCATTAGGCAGTGGCAAATGTTTTCTTCGTCGGCAATTACAGTTGTGGCCACAGCGGCGGATTTTAACCGCCTTCCTTGCCGCGCAAAACGCGCTTATTCTGTTTTCCATGCTCATTATAGCACCCGCGCCGCCGATTGCAAGCCCCGGAGGCTCACAGAGCAAAAACGGTGCTCGCCGCCCCGGATTTGAGCAAAAACGGACAGCCCGCCCTCCCTTTCGCGCGTTGACATCGATCTTGCAGCCGTTATATAATGTATACGCGCACCCGACCGTGGTGCAAAAATACGGTTTTTCATCAACTATTTGGAGGTAACCCAGCAATGAAACAGATAAAATTTATTTCCATGATGCTCGTGCTCATAATGGTGCTCACGGCCTTTTCCGGCTGCGGCGGCACGGCTTCCGAGGGCTCGTCCGCACCAATGTCGGAGTCGCTTTCCGAAAGCGAACCGGCCACGTCGTCCGAATCCGCAAGCGCCGGCATAGCCTTCACCGACATGGCCGGCCGCGAGATCGCTCTTGACGCGCCCGCCGCCAAGGTCGTCGCCCTGACCGCCTCCGACTGCGAGATACTCTACGCCCTCGGCGCCGGCGACACTCTGGTGGGCCGCGGCGAGTATTGCGATTACCCGGAGGAGGTTGCGAACGTGCCCTCCGTCCAGTCCGGCGACGACACCAACGTGGAACAGATAATCGCCCTCGGCCCCCAGGTGGTGATCATGAGCACCATGGCCCAGACGGACGAGCAGATAGCTTCCCTTGAAAACGCCGGCATCAAGGTCATAGTCAGCGACGCGCAGAACATTGCGGGCGTCTACACCGCCATCGAGATGGTGGGCAAGGCCGTCGGCAAAAACGACGAGGCCGCCGCTCTGGTGGGCCGGATGCAGACGACCTTCTCCGACATAGAGGCCAAGGCCCGGGAGGCCGGCGGCAATGGCGAAAAGACCGTGTATTTTGAGGTCTCCCCCCTCCAGTACGGACTTTGGACGGCCGGAAACAACACCTTCATGAACGAGCTGGCCACCATGCTGGGCGTGAAAAACGCTTTCGCTGATGTGGAGGGCTGGGCCGAGATATCCGAGGAGCAGGTGATAGAGCGCGACCCGGACTACATTGTGACAAACGCCATGTATTTCGGCGAGGGCCCGACCCCGGTGGACGAGATAACGTCCCGCGCCGGCTGGCAAAACCTTAAAGCTCTCAAGAACGGCGCCATCCTCAACGCCGACAGCAATGAGATAACCCGCCCCGGCCCGCGCCTTGCCGACGCCGCCCAGACTTTTTATAACTTCTTCTACGGCACCGAGGGCTGAGTCCCAAACACATACACGGCAGGGCTTTACACGCCCTGCCATTTTGATTTGGCGCACATTTACTTTTGCCCGGCCCGCGCCTTTGTGCTATACTGCTCTTATATCTTATAACAAGTAGGAGAGGTTCAAAACATGGATTTTGAGCGGATGCTGCAATACTGCGCGGCGCTGGAGCTGCACAACGACCGCGCTTGGTTCCACGAAAACCACAGGGCCTACGAGCAGGCCCGCGCCGACTTTATCGCGCTGCTGGATATTCTGCGCTTTACCGTCGCCGACGCCGCCCCCGCCCTTGCTCCGGACATAAAATACATGGAGGCCCGGGACTGGATGTACCGCGTGGCCCGAGACATGCGCTATTACCACGACAGGCCGCCCTATGACCCCGCGTTTCGCGCCTACATCTCCCGCGACAGGAAATCCTGGCTGCCCATAGGCTACTTCCTCCGCATAGCGCCGGGAGCGAGCCGTTTCGGCACCGGAATATGGTGCGAAAACACCGCCTCCACCAACCTCGTCCGGGACCATATCCGCGAAAACGCCGCCCGGTTCGGCGCGCTGGCGAAAAAGTGCCCCATCCCGCTCTCCGGCGACCGGCTAAAAAAGATGCCCCGCGGCTACGACGAGCTGGACCCCGCCGCGGATTGGATAAAATATAAAAACTGGGAGCTCATCGCGGCTATACCCGACGGCGAGCTTACTACCACAGAAAATTTGCAGCGCACCGTGGCCCGCCTTGTTTCCGAAATGGAACCTCTGCGCCTGTTCTTTTTGGAGGGAGCCACCCGGCGCCGCACCGAAAAGCAGGCCATGACCGACTTTTATTGCCGGTAAACAAAAGGCCGGCCGCGAAAAGCTCCGCACCCGGCCATATGGCGGCCAAACCGCCGCGCCGTCACGC
>CAYONL010000037.1:5224-14769 GCA_964405305.1 uncultured Oscillospiraceae bacterium
TCGAACTCCACCGGCGTCACAAGCTCCTCCACCGTATCGAGCCTGGCCGCGCCCTCCCGCGAGGTCTTCCAAAAATACGGCGTCATGGAGAAAAGGTCGGCCGCGTCCTGATGGCAACCCACCGTCATCTCATAGCGGACCTCCACCCTGCGCTTTATGTCGAAGCCATCGTGCTCCGGCGGCACCTCATCGTTCAAATACGGCTCGTCGTAAAGCAGCGTCTTCAGCCCCCAGAGATGGCGCTTGCCCGGCACGGCCAGCATCAGCGTACCCTCCGGCGCCAAAGCCCTCGCAAACTCCGCCGGACAGACCGGAGCGAATATATCCGTCATCACGTCGGCCCGCCCATCGGCGACGGGCAGGCTGAAAAGGCTCGCTATGGCGAACTCCCCCTCAGGCAGACGCTTTGCCGCCCGGCGGAGCGCGTATTTCGACAGGTCGAAGCCCGCCGTCTCAGGCTCCAGCCCCTCGGCGGCCATGGCCCCGTGTATGCCCTGCGTGTAATACCCCTCGCCGCAGCCCACATCAAGATATATCGGCCGGCGTTTCCCGCAAAGCTCCTCCAGCGCGGCGGCGGCCAGCGCCTCCCGCAGCGGCCTGTAATAATCTTTCGACAAAAACGACGCCCGCGCGCCCACCATCTCCGCGCTGTCCCCCGGCGTTTTTGAGTGCGCCGCCTTCGCCGGCAGCAGGTTTACGTAACCCGCTCCTGAAATGTCATAGCTGTGGCCCACGGGACAGCGATATGTCATGCCCTCGCGCAAAAGCTCCCGCCCGCAGACGGGACAGCAAAGCAGACTCATACTTTTCTCCTTCCGGGCAAAGCGCCCATGCTGTGACAATGTATATTTATTTTCGCAGCAGAAGTTTGCTGTTTCACTCACAACATATACGGATATTTTAGCATATAACGAAAAAAAGTCCATACGAAACCCGAAACCACCGGCCCGCGCGGGCCGGATAAACGGATGGAGATGATATCATGGCATTAGAACACGATGGCGACCGGTTCTGCGGCATGGGGCGCGAACACCTGGACACCATATGCGGCGCCCTCGGCATCACGCCCGGCGACATAACCGACATCTATGTGAACCCCGGCCGCGGGATAAACAACTCCACCTATGTGGTGGAGACCCGGCGCGGAAGCTACCTTTACCGCATACCGGGCGAGGGCACGGAGCTTTTTTGCAGCCGTCAAAGGGAGTGCGAGGCGTATGCGCAGCTCCGTCCCTTTCATATGACCGACGAGACGGTATTTATAGACCCGGCGCGGGGGCTGAAGCTCTCTGTATATTACCCAAACAGCCACGTCTGCTCTTTGGAGGACGAGAGCGAGCTGAAAAGCGCCATGGGCCTGATACGGCGGTTCCACGGCCTGCCGGTGCGCTTTTCGTTTACCGACACGCCCTTTGACCGGCTGGAGCGCTACACCGCCCGGGCCTTTGAAAACGGCGGCGAACGATATTTCCCCGACGGCTTTTCCGCGCTTTTAGAAGTTATGGAGCGGCGGCGCGGCGACTTCGGCCTTGACCCCGCCCTGTTTACGCCCACCCACGGCGACTGTCTGCGCCACAACGTGCTGTTTCCCGGCGGACGGCCCGACCCCGTTTTGATAGACTGGGAGTTCCCGTCCATGGGCGACCCGTATTGCGACGTGGCGGCCTTTTGCCATGACGCGGAGCTGCCGGCGGACTTCTGCCTCCGGCTGCTGGGTTACTACCTGGGCCGCCCGGCCGAGCCGCCCGAACAGCGCCGGCTGTTCCTCTCCTGCGCCGCGGTTGCCGCGCTGTGGTGCTCCTGGTCCTCCTTTAAGGCCGCCGTGGAGGACGACAAACAGTTTTACATCGACTACGCCGACATGGGCTTTCGCTACGCCAAAACAAGCCTCGCCCTGGCGGACTCCCTTTAGTAACAACACACGCCCCGCCTTGCGGATAAAAAATCCTCACGGCGGGGCGCTTTTTATTTACAAATAATGCTTTCAAATTCCTCCGGCGGGATCGGCTTTGAAAAATAGTAGCCCTGCATATAGCGGCAGCCGAGCCCCCGCAGATAGTCCGCCTGTTCCTTTGTCTCCACTCCCTCGGCTATGGCCTTGCGGTCTATGGCGTGGGCCATACCGATGACCGCGCCCAGTATTTTGCTGCCCACCACGTCGCCTATGCCGGAGGACAGGAACCGCATGTCCAGCTTGAGCACATCCACCGGGACCTCCTTCAGCGTGTTGAGCGAAGAATACCCGCTGCCGAAGTCGTCCATTTCCACCGTGAAGCCGTCGTCGCGCAGCTCCTTTACGATGCCTATGAGCTGCTCCGGGTCCTCCATATACGCGCTCTCCGTTATCTCAAGATGCAGCCGCGACGGAGGCAGCCCGTACTTGCCCACAAGCTCTCTCAATATATCGACAAGGTCGGGGTTGTACATATCCAGCCGCGATATGTTGACGGATACGGCCTCCGGCACGCCCGCGCACCCTTTGTCCAGCCAGGCGCGCATGTACTGGCAGGCTTTTTCCCAAACGTACCTGTCCAGCAGCGATATAAAGCCGTTTTTTTCGAACAGCGGTATAAAATCGCCCGGCGGAACAAGCCCCTTCCCCGGCCTTCTCCACCGCACCAGCGCCTCCGCGCCGATCATCCTCTGGCTGTCGTACTCAAACTGCGGCTGGAACCAGACCTCAAACTGTCCCGACTCCAGCGCCGGGCGCATGGCGTCAGTCATCTCTTTGTCCCGCAGCAGCTTTTCGCGCATCTCATCGTTGTACCACGCTATGTTGAACACGGCGCTTCCGCTGACAGACCGCTGGGCGATCATGGCCCTGTCGATCATCAGGTTGACGTCCACACCCGGCTCCGCCACCACATATCTGCCTATGCTGACGGACACCCGCCCCGGCAGTTCGTAACGTTCAACGCTCTCCTGCTGGCTGTTTGTCACCGCCTTTATGGCCTCGGCATCGTTGGGAAGCAGCGTTATGAATACGTCGGCCGTGTCCCTGCAGGCAAGATATCCGTGCTCATTGTCGCTTTTAAGCACTTCCCTTGCCATATATTTAAGCAGGCGGTCGCCCTCGCTGTGGCCGAACCTGTCGTTTATGACCTTAAAACTGTCGATATTTATGCAGGACAGGACGTATGAATTTGCCCCGCCTCCGCCTATGATCTCCGCCGCCCGCTTTATAAACGCCTTTCGGTTATAAAGGCCCGTCAGGTCGTCGTGCTCCGCTATATCCAGAAGCCGTTCCTGCTGCCGCAGCTGTATTTCATAAAAGCGGTTCTGCTCCTCCGCAATCCTTGCCTCCCGCCGCGCTATGGTGTTCTGTACGCGCGAAAGCAGCGTTACCGCCACAAACGGCTTTACTATCACATCCATCGCGCCCATGTTGAGCGCCTTGACCTCGCTTTCCGAGTTGTCGTCGGCGGTGATAATTATCACCGGGATATCCCGGAGCTTCTCCTCGCTCTTCATCTGGTTCAGCAAATCCCAACCCGTCATCACCGGCATCTGTATGTCGGTGATAAGCAGCGAATAGTTCCCATCACGCAGCGCGTTCAGCGCCATGAGCCCGTCCGGTACGGTCTCAACCACGTAGTTTCGTTCCAGCGTCCTGCGCAGCAGCTTCTGCGAATATGTGTCGTCGTCAGCTATCAGTACCTTGCGCCACCTGTTTATCGTATGCACCGCGCTAATCACCTTGTGAGGGGAATCCTCCGCAATACCGCCCGTACACCTCGCTCCAATATCTCCCCAAATGACGTATCGGTTCTTTCCGGCGCTTTTTGCTTCATACAGCGCCTTCTCTGCGTTGCCGTACAGTTCGTCGTAGGTACTGTCCCCATCTTCGCATATGGCCACGCCCGCGCTGCAGGACAGCCTCACCTCTGTCTCTCCGCCCTGCACCTCTATTTGCAGCGCGGAAAGCAGACTGCAGACCTTGGCTCCGACCGCCTGCCTGTCGGACACGTTTTCCATGAGCACCATAAATTCGTCCCCGCCTATGCGCCCGACAACGTCTGTGTCGCGGAACACCTCGGATATGGCGCCGGCCAGCTCCGATATGGCCAGATCGCCCCTTGCGTGGCCGAACTGATCGTTAGCCGCCTTGAAATTATCTATGTCCACAAGGAAAAGAGCGTGGAGTCCCTCTCTCCCCTCTCCACCCAAAAAGCTCCTGATAGAATCTATTGTTGAGGAGTGATTGAGCAGATTCGTCAGATCGTCCATCCTCGCGGCATTCCTAAGCTGCGCCATCACCGACTGGATCTGTCTGTTCTCAAGCTCCAGCTCCGCCTTTTTTGCCTCCAGCTCCGCCATATCGGTTATATCCCGGCTTATGCCGTAAACGCCGATGACTCCGCCGTCCGCTCCATGCACCAGCCCTTTTCGGGTCAGCGCCCAGGCAGGCCCGCCGTCCTTTTGCGGCAGCGGCTCAATGAAAGGCTCCAGCGGGATACCGCTCTTGACCATGCGGCGGTCGTCATCCCTGTACTTTTTTGCAAGGGCCCTGTCGCTGAAAAGCTACATGTCCGTGCAGCCCACCACCCGCTCCGGCGTTTTCTTCACCGTCAGGGCCGAAAACGCCTTCGACGCACCGATATAGACCAGCTCCCGGTCCTTAACGAACAGCATATCGGGCGTGTCCTCAAAAAAGTCGCGCACCCACGCCATCAGCAGCGTATCATTGTTTCTTTCGCTCGGCACAGCCATCCCCGTTTTATCCTCCTGCTATCCTGCCGTCCGCCGCCAAAAGAGCTTTCAGCTCCCCCAGCAGCTTGATCAGGGCGGCGTAGTTTTCCTCCACCCCATCCATTTTTCCGGCTCTAAGCGACTCCACTATTTTACAGACGCACCCATACATGGCGTAAGGCCAAGATTTCCCGTAACGCCCTTCAGCGAATGGGCGGCCATGAAAGCGCCCTTTATGTCGCCGTCCTCAACTGCCCTTCCGAGCGTGGAAAAGAGCTCGTCCCCTATAAATTCATGCGCAAGCTCCGCATAAAAGGCCGCGTCCCCAGACATCCGCTCCAACGCCCCGGCTGTGTCGCAGCCCCAGGCGTTCAGTCCGACCACCAGATTTTCATTTCCCACTCTCACTGACTCTTCCTTTCCCGCACAAACAACTGCGTCCGGCCCCTCCGCCTTATGAAACACAGCAGGTTCTCGCCCGGCGCTCATATAAAAAATACGGTATATAAAAAACAGCGCCTGTAACACAACCAGGTGCTGCCCTTAGCTCATTGTATGCAACTGGCTGCCTGTGTTTATAAAACAAGGCCCTATAGCTTTGCGAAGCGGTTTCCCGCCGTGCCGTATTAACTGATCCCATGCCCCTTGACCCACGGCGGGCCATGGATAGTCTACATAAAATCATATGTAAACTATAATGCATTATTGCCGAAAAAGCAATCCCTTTGTACGCTTTATGTAGAATTTTGGCAATTTTACGGCCCGGTTATATTTTAAAGCTCTTTTTTCTGCACAGATATGCATTGTGCGGCCCTTTCCGGGATTGTACGCATATCGGTCATATGGTATAATATAGCCTGTTAAAAAAGTTTTCGACAGGCTCGGAGAACGCTGGAAAGAACTTAAATGAGTGTGAAAACCCGGCGATTTTTCTCTCAAACACCTCTTTCCCTTTCCAGGGTGGAAAAAATGCAGTTTATTGACAGCCTGAATATTTATTATTATTTCCGCAAGCGTTATTTCGCGGGAGGGCAGACATATGGAGATACGGATGGCCCTGCTGGACCAGGATGAGACCCGGGCAAAACGGCTTCGCGCGGAGGTTACGGGCGCGTCCGTCCGCATGGATTTCGACTACAGGCTTATTTACATCAGCGACGAGCGCGGCGTTCCGGCCCACATGAGCGAGCTGCAAAACGCCCACATCGTCCTCTTTGCCGCGGATTTTCCCGGCGCGGAAAAGCTGGGAGCAAGGCTTTCCACCGGCCGGCCGGAGCTGCTGACAGGTTTCCACGGTGACGGCTGCTCAATGGCCGGGCAAAAGCTGCTTCCCTCAAGGCCGTGCGCCGCGCTTGATTCCGCCGGGAACGCGGATTACCAGAGCTACGTCGCCGGCCTGGCGGCGCGCTGGATAGAACAGACGGCCTTTTTCAGGTGGTCCACAAGGTTCATGGAGCTTTGCCTGCCCGCCCGGGAGATACTGTATTTTTCAAGTCAGAACAGGTATGTCTCCATCGTAACGGCAAACGGCGCGGCGGGAAAGCTGAACGCCACGCTGGACGACGTGGAAAAGCACGTGGACCCCGCCCTTTTTACCCGCATACACAAAAGCTTTCTTGTAAACGACGGCGCGGTAATAAAGCTGGACCGCGGCCTTCGCCAGGTGACGCTGGAAAATCACGAGACGCTTCCTGTCAGCGACGCGAATTACCGGCGCGCGCTGGAAAAGCTGCCGCCCGATTTCTCACTTTCGCGGGGCAAAAATACATAGACGGCGCCGGGAGCCAAAAAACATTATAGGATAACGACAGTAAGGGAAGTGAGCAGATGTTTGACGGCCTTTCCGCCGAAAAGATAGAGCGCAGGGACGACGGCCTGATTAACGCAGCCGAGCGCTCCTCCGAAATGCTGGATATGGACAGCGTGGAGCGGCTTTTCAGTTCCGTCGAAGGCGACGGCGCGAAGGGAGCCTACGACTTCCATACCTACGACCTGGACGACGGAGCCTGTGTGGACGTCGGGCGAAGGGCGTACTCCGACTCCGCCGAAAAGCGGGAGGTTCCCACCGACTACTGCACCGAGGCCACCACCGACGCCAACGGCCTGCGCAGTCCCAGCCGCCTGAACGCCGAAAAGCTGACGCCCGAGATAAAAGAGAACATAGCCGGCGACCCGGAAAACGATATGAAGCACTGGCACCTGCAGGACAAACCCGACACCTGCGCCATAGCCTCCCAGGAATTTGCCATGGAGGGGCTTGGCGGCCCGGACAGGCAGGAGAGTACGCTTGAGGCCGAGGCGCGGGATCACGGCTGGATGACCGATGGCGGCACCCCTCCCGACGACGTGGGAAAGGTGGCGGAGCTCCACGGCTTTACTTCGGAGCGGCAATACGGCTGTACCGAGGACGATATGGCGCAGGCGCTCTCCTCTGAAAAAAAGGTCATCGCCGGGATAAACATGGAGTCTCTCGCCTACCCGGAGCTTAAAAGGATGTTCCCGGACCTTGCCATTTTTAAAAAGGCCGACCACGCCGTACAGGTCATAGGCGTCGATTACAACAATCCCGACGACGTGAAGGTCATACTGAACGACCCCGGCAGGCCCGACGGCTGCGGCAGCGTCTACAGCCTTTCGGAGTTTAAAGACGCCTGGAAGACCAGCGACAACTTTATGGCGACCATAAGCCGATAAACGAGGTGGATAAAATGAACGCAAAAGAATTTACACAGCTTGTGGACTCCCACAGCAGCGTGCGCGGCTTCATCCCGATAGAGCTGCAGCAGGGGCTTCCTGTGCTTGGGCGCGAGGACGACCGGTGGCTGCTGGAATACATGTATTATCCCTCCGGCGCGTCCGTCAGAGGGATTGAGCTTGGGAAACCGGCCTACCTTGTGAAATTCGGCTTTCTGTCCCATTCTCCCGTCACACTTACCGCGCTGGGCCACAGTGAACCGGGCGGCGGGCTTTATTCAGAGGTGTTTACGGACCCGGCCGGCTGTCTTGAGCGGGAGCGGGCGTATTTTGCGGCGCTCGACAACGCTTTGGCATCGCTTGAGGCCGGGCGCGAACCCGAGGCGCAGGCACTTTCCGAACTCAAAGCGCTGCTGCTCTCCGCCGTACCAAAGGCGCTGCGGCACGACTACGAACAGCTTGTTTCATAAGGAGGGCGCAGGATGGAAAAGATCGTAAGGATAGCCGTGGACTTTGGCAACACGAACAGCGCGGTGGGCGCCATGGAGTATTTGGTCGATGAAAACGGAAACAGGACGCCGAACCTTTCCAGCATACAGCTCTGTTCCCCATACCCGCCCAAATACGCCATGCCCACCGTGATCGTATATAAAAAGGACAACCCGGACAACGACAACGTGACCGGCGACCTGTTCGGCAGGGACGCCATGGCCGCCCTTGAGCGTGGACAGCTCTACTCCCGCGCGAACTTTAAAAAGGCCCTGTTTGACGAGTCGGCTCCGGAATTTGCCGCCGCCCGGGAATGTACGCTGGATTACTTCCGCTTTCTCAAAGACTTTGCTTTCCCGCCCTTTGACAACTCGGCGAAATACGAGACCTCCATATCCATGCCCGTCCGCCGCACGCCCGCCGACGCCGCCCTTATCAAAGAGCTGGCCGCCGAGGCCGGTTTCCGCGGCGACGTCTCCATAGTGGACGAGGCCGAGTGCGCCTTCCGCTACGCCCTTTCCAACGAGCAGTCGGCTCTGCGCCTGATGCTGGAGGATATGCCCGCGGGCCGCCCCGCCAACGTGCTGCTTGTGGATATAGGCGGCAGCACCGCCGACATCATGCTGTTCAAAATTGGCGTTGACGGCGACGGCGCGGTGAACTACGAAAATCTTTCCACCTGGCCCCCGGTGGGCGAACAGAATACGCTGGGCGGCTACCGCGTGGACGAGCTGCTGCGCCAGTACCTCTCTAAAAACGGCTTTTTAAACCGCGAGCTGCTGGCCGGAAACACGGAAAAGACCGGGCTGCTCCGCTTTCAGGAGTTCAAGGAGGACATAAACGGCCGCCTTAAAAACGGAAAGACCGTTAAAAGCCTCGGCGTGCTGACGGAGCTTGCGTACATGAAAAAGCTGGCGCCCGACGCCGACTATGAGGAAAGCGAAAGCATGTGGATAACGCCCGAAAGGTACACCAAAGCCATCTGCGCCTCATACATAGACGACCTTATCCGCGCCATACGCTCCGCCATCAGCGGCACAAAGGCCAAAAATGAGTTTACCGAGCGCGATATTGACGCCGTGGTGGTGGGCGGCGGCGGCAGCAAGCTCTATTTCCTGCGGGACGTGCTTTTGGGCCGGATTTCGGGCAAGGAGCGCCCGCTGGAATTTACAAAGGTGCAGAGCCGGCACGAGCGCTGCGTCACCACCGAGATGCCGGAAAACGTCTATAAAAACGCCGAGTTCCTTTACGACCCGTCCATGATGTGCGTGCTGGGCAACCTTTACGACTCGCCCAAACTCAGCTTTCGCAACAGCAGCAATGCCGACTACTGGCTGGATATACGCATATATCAGTATGAGCCCGGCTGCTTTACCCAGTTTAAGCAGGCCTGCGAGACGATGGAGTGCGACGCGCTGTGCGGCGAAGCGGTGGTCTACCGGACCATGCGCGTGGCCGAGTGCCGCGACGCGCTTCCGCAGGAGAACAATTTTGTGGAGAGCGTCTCCATCCTGCGCGACCACGAATCCAGCCTTTATTATGTCATAGATTTCCTCAGAGTCGGCCCGGACGGCCAGCGAGTCAGGTTCAACCACTACTGCAACTGGAGCGTGCGCACTGTATAGAGTAATAACATAGTTTACAGGTAGAGCAAGGACATCGTTTACAGTTTT
>CAYONL010000038.1:0-14295 GCA_964405305.1 uncultured Oscillospiraceae bacterium
GTCGAAACGCCAGTTGGAGCGCTCGCCCACGCCCACGGTGTCGATGTGGCCGTCAAAAGCGATGACCTTTTCGCCGTGGCCCATAAAGCCCAGCAGGTTGCCCATGGGGTCGGTCTGCACCCGGTCAAAGCCCAGGGCCTCCATCTCCGCTTTTATGCGCGCTATGACGCCGCCCTCCTCGCAGCTTTCGCCGGGAATGGCTATAAGCTGACGCAGGAAGGAGTTCATGGCAGGGCCGTATTTTTCGGCGGCGGATCTTATAGAGACAAAATCCATGTTTTGAATCTCCTTTATAAATTATCATATTTTCCTACTTATCATATTATCAACAGCGGACGTATAAGTCAAACGCTTTTTGCCGGTATTGTATTGATTACTAATAAATGATAAAATATTACTATAATTTAAGCGACGGGCGGTGGTTCCATGTATGAGTTCCGGGTAAACGGACGGGTGGTAAGCACAGAGGAGGACAAGAGCCTGCTGGATTTTCTGAGGGAGGATCTGCGGCTTACGGCGGTGAAAAACGGCTGCGGCGAGGGTGCTTGCGGCGCCTGCACCGTGATAGCGGACGGAAAGGCGGTCAGAGCCTGCGTGCTGACAACGGCGCGGGCCGCCGGCCGGGAAATAATCACGCCGGAGGGGCTTACCGAGCGCGAAAGGGCGGTTTACTCCGGCGCTTTCGCAAGGGCGGGCGCGGTTCAGTGCGGCTTTTGCACGCCCGGCATGGTGATGAGCGCGAAGGCCCTGCTGGATAAGAACCCGTCGCCCACAAGGGAGCAGGCCGCCGCCGCAATAAAGGGCAACCTCTGCCGCTGTACGGGCTACAAAAAGATAATCGACGCCATAATGCTGGCGGCGGCCGTTTTTCGCGGCGAGCAGGAGCTTTCGGACGAAGAGGAAAGCGGCCTTGTGGGCGAAAGCCTGACCCGGGCCGACGCCTGCGACAAAGCCGTGGGCCGCGCCGAATATGTGGACGACATGCGCCCCGAGGGAATGCTTTACGGCGGCGCCCTCAGGAGCGAGCACCCACGCGCCGTGATATTGAGCATAGACACCTCCGACGCAGAAAAGCTGCCGGGCGTGGCGGCGGTGCTCACGGCGGCCGACATACCGGGAGAGCGGAAGATAGGCCACATAAAAAAGGACTACGACGTGATGATTCCTGTGGGCAAAACCACCCATTTCTGCGGCGACGCGCTGGCTTTGGTGGCGGCGGAGAGCAGAGCCGTGCTCAAAAAGGCGCTGTCGCTCATCCGGGTGGAGTACAACGTGCTCACGCCCGTGCTGGACGCGGCGACGGCGGCGGACGAGATGACTCCACATGTGCACAGCGAGGGCAACCTGCTGGCAAAGACGCGGCTTTCCCGTGGCGACGCGGAAAAAGCGCTGGCCGAAAGCGCCTGGGTGGTGACGAAAAAGTACACAACCCCAAGGACTGAGCACGCGTTTTTGGAGCCGGAGTCCGCCCTTGCCTTACCGGAGGGCGACGGCGTGCTCATTTACAGCGCCGACCAGGGCGTTTACCAGACGCGGAAGGAGTGCGCAGAGGCGCTGGGCCTGCCGCCGGAAAAGGTGCGGGTGATAGCTAAAAATGTGGGCGGTGGCTTTGGCGGCAAGGAGGATATGAGCGTGCAGCACCACGCCGCGCTTTTGGCCTACAGGACGAAGCGCCCGGTGAAGGTGACGCTTAGCCGGGCCGACAGCATGCTGCTGCACCCAAAGCGCCACCCGATGGAGATCGTGTGCTCCACCGGCTGCGATGAGCACGGCATGATAACCGCCATAAAGATGGATATACTGGCGGACGCGGGAGCATACGCCTCGCTGTCCGGGCCGGTGCTCCAGCGCGCCTGTACCCACGCCGCCGGGCCGTACTACATCAAAAACGTGGAGATAACGGGTGCGGCCTATTACACCAACAACCCTCCCTCCGGCGCGTTCAGAGGTTTCGGTGTGCCGCAGACATGCTTTGCCAGCGAGCTGAACCTGGATCTTTTGGCCGAAATGGCAGGCATATCGCCCTGGGAGATACGACGCCGCAACGCCGTGGCGCCCGGTCAGCCGCTTCCCAACGGACAGATAGCCGGGCCGGACACAGCCATAATTGAGACGCTGGAGGCGGTGAAGCCTTTTTATAAGGCCCATCCCGGCGCGGGTATAGCCTGCGCCATGAAAAACAGCGGCCTTGGTGTGGGAATACCGGATTTTGGCCGCTGCAAAATAGTCATAAGCGGCGACACGCTGGTGATACGCTCCTCCGCCGCCTGCATAGGTCAGGGAGTGGGCACGGTGCTGCGCCAGATAGTCTGCGACACGACGGGTTTTCCGCCCGAAAAGGTGATTTGGATGGCGCCGGACACCGCCGAAGCGCCGGATGCCGGAAACACGACCGCCTCCCGCCAGACGGTTTTTACCGGTGAAGCCGCAAGGCGGGCCGCGCTGGACGTGAAGGAGGCTCTGCGCTGGGACGAGATGAGAGAGCTGGACGGCATGGAATTTGTGGGCGAGTATCTGGGCGAGACGGACAAATTTGGCTCGGAGAAGGAGCACCCGGTGAGCCACGTGGCCTACGCCTACGCCACCCATGTGGTCGCGCTGGACAAAGAGGGGCGCGTAGACACCGTGCTGGCCGCCCATGACGTGGGCCGCGCCATAAACCCGAAAAATATAGAGGGGCAGATAGAGGGCGGCGTGCTGATGAGCCTTGGCTGGGCCTTGACGGAGAGATTTCCGCTTGAGGACGGGCGGCCGGCGGTGAAGTTTGGCGGGCTGGGCCTTTTCCGCGCCGACATGGCCCCGAAGATAGAGACGATCATAATTGAGAAAAACAGGTCGCAGCTGGCCTGCGGCGCAAAGGGAATAGGCGAAATCTGTTCCATACCGACCGCGCCGGCCGCAGCGCTGGCCTACTATGAGCGGGACGGAAGGTTTCGCGCCTCCATGCCGCTGGAGGGCACGCCCTACAGCAGATAACAAAAAACAGCCTCGGGCGCACGGCTCGGGGCTGTAATTGTATAAAAAGGGATGGGCAGGGCGGGGCGCTTTCAGTCCGCAGGGTTTGTGTCGAGCGGAGACACGTCCGGTGGGCCGCGCTTTCATTTGGCGCTCCGTTTTCTAATCCTCATCGGAGGAGGAATTTATAAGCTCCTTGTATATCCTGCCCTTGGGCTGGCCGGTGAGCTTTGCGGCCTCCCTTGCGGCGGCCGCGGTGGGCTTTCCGTCCGATATCATGTCCCGGGCGAGAGAGACGGCCTCCTCCAGCGGGTCACGTTCGTTGGCGGGCTCCGGCGCGCCCTCCATTATGAGCACGTACTCGCCGCGCGGAGGGGTCTCCGCAAAGCCCGCGAGAGCCTCGGTTATTCTGCCGCGGAACACGCTCTCGTGCACCTTGGTAAGCTCCCGAACCAGCACGATATTCCTGTCGCCCAGCACCTCCAGCATGTCGGTCAGAGTGGAGACGAGCTTGTGCGGGGCCTCGTAAAACACCATGGTCCGGCGCTCGGAGGCTATTTCGCGCAGGCGGTCGACCCGGGAGGTGTGCTTTACGCTGAGGAACCCCTCGAAAGAAAAGCGCGAGATTGAAAGCCCGGAGACGGCGAGGGCGGATATGAGCGCTGAGGGGCCGGGCACCACCTCTATGGGCACGCCGGCCGCCGCGCACTGGCGCACCAGCTCCTCGCCCGGGTCGCTGATACAGGGCATACCCGCGTCGGTGACTATGGCGGCGGATTCTCCACCCAGCAGCCTTTCCGCAATCTCAACGCTGCGTTCCCGCTCGATATATTTTTGATATATGACCATGGGCGTCTTTATGCCGAAGTGGTTGAGCAGCTTTATGGTCACCCGTGTGTCCTCCACGGCTATGAAATCCACGGTCTCCAGCGTCTCTATGGCGCGGGGCGACATATCGCCCAGGTTGCCTATGGGCGTGCCGACCACGTATAGCTTTCCCATTTACGCCCCTCCTTCCACTGTGTAGCCCGCCCCGGCGCGAAAGTCGCGGTCTATGAGCAGGGAGATATCAAGCCCCGGGCCGCCACCCTTTTTGCCCTCGGCCAAAAGCAGCCACGGCTTTTCGCCGGGCGTGTGTGAGACAAGGGCCAGCCTCTTTGGCTCAAGTCCGGCCAGGCGCAGGCAGCAGAGCGCGTCGGCCAGCCGCTCCGGCCTGTGGCAAAGGCAAAAGCGCCCGCCGAAACGTAAGGCGAACGCGGCCGCGCCGGCCACGTCCTCCAAAGTGCAAAGCGACTCGCTCCTTGCGGCAAGGGTGGGCGCCGAGGCGTTTGCCCTGCCGCAGCCGGGCTTAAAATAGGGCGGGTTCGCCGTCACAAGGGAAAAGCCCTCGCAGGCAAAGCCATGCTCCCTAAGATCGGCGCAGACGGGCGACAGGCGACCCGTCCAGCCGTTTTTGGCGGCGGTCGCGCGGCAAAGCTCCGTCGCCTCCGGCTGTATATCCAGCGCGCAGACCGTTTCCGGCCCGCCCGCCGAAAGCCACGAGGCCGGTATCACTCCGCAGCCGGAGCAGAGGTCCAGCGCTATGTCGGAGCTTTTCGGCCTTGCGAACTCGGCCAGCAGCAGCCCGTCAAGGTTGAAGCCGAACCCCTCCGCCACGGCCAGCCCGGCCCCGTATATGTTTTCAAAGCGGTATTCCGTACAGAACGCCTCTTTTCAGGATAAAATGAAAGGGGAGGGTGCAGCCCCTCCCCTTTTTTGTGGAAAAATTTACGCCTGATGGGGAGCGCCCACAGGGCAGACCTCAGCGCAGGCACCGCACTCGATGCATACATCGGGGTCGATAACATACTTGCCGTCTCCGTGAGAGATAGCGCCGACAGGGCACTCGCTCTCGCAGGCGCCGCACTCGATGCAGTCATCACTGATCTGATACGCCATTTTATTGCACCTCCATTTATATCAATAAAAGTATTTTAACACAAGAACGACAAAATGCAAGAGGAAGTTCCGGCGGATTATTCCGAAAGAAGGCCGTCCTTTATCATGTCCTCGTCCTCGGGCTGGATGTCGCTGCGCTCAGGCTGCGGCTCCGGCTCCCTGGCGTCGCGTTTGTCACGGCGGCCAAAGCGCACGTCGGCCTTGTTAAAAACCTTTGGCGCGCCGTCGGGCGTGTCGTCCATCCGCACGGTGAGCATCCCGGTCATAAGGTTGAGCTCCGTGACCACGCCGCGCCCCTCCGGCGTTATAACCGGCGTGCCGACCTTGGGCATGGTGCGGATAAGCTCCTCATAGCCATCCTGCTCATATTTAAGGCAGCACATCAGCCGCCCGCAGGTGCCGGAAATTTTGGCCGGGTTCAGGGAAAGGCCCTGCTCCTTGGCCATCTTTATTGATACGGGCTGGAACTCGCCCAAAAAGCGGGAGCAGCAGAACGGCTGGCCGCAGATGCCGAGGCCGCCCAGCATTTTCGCCTCGTCGCGCACGCCTATCTGCCGCAGCTCGATACGGGTGCGGAACACGGAGGCCAGGTCCTTGACCAGCTCGCGGAAATCCACCCGCCCGTCCGCCGTGAAGTAAAACAGTATTTTGCTGTTGTCAAAGGCGTACTCCACCTCCACCAGCTTCATGTCCAGCTTGTGGGCGGAAATTTTTTGCAAAGCTATATCAAAGGCGCGTTTTTCCAGCGCGTGGTTGTCCTCAATATGCTTTATGTCCTCGTCGGTGGCGGCGCGGATGACCTTTTTAAGCGGCGGGACTATGCGGGAGGAATCCACCATGCGGTTGGCGGCCGCCGTCTCGCCGCACTCAACGCCCCGGCTCGTCTCGACTATGACCTTTTGCCCTATGACGTAGGGAACGCCCTCCGGGTCAAAATAATATACCTTGCCCACGTCCTTGAAACGCACGCCTATGACTTCTGTCTGTTCGCTCATAAATCAACCTCCGAATACTTTTACGCCGGAAAGGAAAGCGGCCTTCAGCCCGCGCCGGCTATTTTGAGTTCGCCGCAAAGCCACGCGGCCAAAAGCTCCGGCGAGCAGTTGGCTTCCAGCGCGGCCGCGGCCTTTTCAGCCGCATCGGCAGCAAAAACCGCCTCGGCCGCCGTTATCTGTCCGCCGAAAAGTGCGCGCGCGGGCCCGGTGCCGGGCAGGGCGGCGGCCAGCGCAAGTGTTCTCAAACGGCGCAGGTACTCCAAAAACTCGTCGTGGCCGGCCGCGTCCTTTGCCAGGGCAGCCATAAGGCCATAGGTTTTGCCGCCCTTCATGCTAAGTATGGACGAAAGCGCCAGCCGCGAAAGGGTAAGCCCGCCATCCTCTGAAAGCGCGGCGGACGCAGCCCCCGTGCATCCGTCGAAGGACGCGGCGGCAAGCGCCAGACTCTCATCATCGGCCCTTGGGAAAAGTCCGCGAAGCTCTGTTTCGCAGTCAGCCGGGGAGGGCGGATCCAGCATAAATACGGAGGAGCGGGAAACTATGGTGTCCAGCAGAGCCGCGCGGTTCCGGCACGTCAGTATGAACCGGACAAAGGGCGGCGGCTCCTCCAGCGATTTTAAAAACGCGTTTTGCGCCTCCGGGTTCATGTCGTCTATGTCGGGAAGGATATATATCCGCTCCGCCGACTCCCCCACCGAAAGCCAGAGCCCGGCGCGCAGGGCCCTTACCTGATCTACGGAGAACGCGCCACCCCGGCCCTCGCCGGTGACGACCTCCACATCCGGGTGGTTGCCGTCGGCTATCTTTCGGCAGACGGCGCATTTTCCACAGGGGGCGTTACCGGCCCGGCAGAGCAGTGAGGAAGCCAGCCACAGCGCCAGCTCCCGCTTTCCGCAGCCGCGTGGCCCCTCGATAAGTACCGCATGCGATAAACGCCCGCCGCGCACAAAACGGGCGAGCGTTTTCCGGAGCTCATCAAGCCCTGGCATCAGACCTTCTCAAAGCGCTCCACGTTCATGACGAACACGGTGGCGCCGCCCACAGTGACCTCCACCGGGAAGGCGGAGTACATGCCTATGCCGTAGGCCGCGGAGGGTACCATCTGCTTGCGTTTTTTGCTGTGCTTGCCTATTATCCTGATGACGTCGTCCACCTGGTCGTCCTCGACGCCTATGAGGAAGGTGGTGTTGCCGCTCATCAGGAAACCGCCGGTGGTCGCGAGCTTGGTCACGCTGTAATTAGCCTTTGTGAGTGCCGCGGACACGGCGCTGCTGTCGTCGCCTGATACGATAGCCATTACCATTTTCATGATTGAAGCCCCCTTGTGTGAGAGTTTGCCCTCTTTCGGACGATAAAATATCCTATTGCTTACATATTACCACGTTAATTTTCAAAACGCCATATTTTTTAAAAAGTTTTACCGTATCTTCGTCGATGATTTCGCCGGGCGCGGCCAAAGCTATGCAGGGCGGGCAGGGCGCGGACAGGGAAGCGTCTGTCCGGCCAAGGGAAGCGGCAGCGTCCACCGTCTCGCTTTTTGCGAAAACTGCGTCCCTAAGGCTCATGGCGGCGGCGGGCAGCTTTTGCGGAACAAAGGGGTCGGACGCCGCGCCGTTGCCCATGGAGTTTTGCAGGCAGTCGGCCAGACGCGAAAAATCCCTCTCGCTGTTAAAGGGCGAGGCCATGAGCACGGCCCGCTCGGAGTTCACATATTCCGGCTCGATGCCATAAAAGCGCAGTCTCGCCGCGAAATCCGCCGCCGAAAGGCAGGAGGCGGCCACCGAAAGCGAAAGGCGGGCCGGTTCGCAGTCCAAAAGCGGGGCAAGGCCCTGCTTCGCCGCCAGCGCGCGGACGGAGTCCATCCGGCGGGTGAGCTTCGCGAAGTCCTCCCTTGCCGGGCCGGAGAGGTAATCAAGGCACCTGTCCGCCGACATCATGACAAGGTACGACGGGCTGGAGGAGCCGAACAGCGCCATAGAGCGTTTGGCCGAGTCCCTTAGCGTGCCGTCTTTTAGGTGCAGCAGCGCGCCGCCGGTGAGCACGGGCAGGCTTTTGTGCAGGGAGTCGCAGCACATGTCGGCCCCCAGCGTCATGGGGTGCGTGTCCCGCGGCGTAAATTTCAGATGGGCGCCGTGGGCGTTGTCAACTATGAGCACCGCGCCGTGCTCATGGGCCGTCTTTGAGCACGCGGCCAGGTCGGCCATGAGGCCGTAGTAGTCCGGCGAGGTGACATACACTGTCTTTGCCTCGGGATGGGCGGCAAGGGCGGCGGCTATGGCGGCGGGCGTCTGCTCGGTCAGCCATATGGGCGCTATGTCCAACAGGGCCATGGTGTTTACGGCGCTGCGGTGGCAGCCTCGGCCTATAACAAGGCTGCCGCCCTCCGGTACGGCCAGAGTTATCATCGCCTGTATGCAAAGAGTGGAGCCGCCGGCGGACAGCAGCGAAGCGCCCGCCCCATAAAGCTCGGCGTAGCGCGCTTCCATGGCGGCTATGGGCCCGGCGCTCTCGTAAAGGGAATCCGCCCCGGCGACCTCGGTTATGTCATACGGCGCGGCGGCGGAAAGCGCGCCCTCCAGCCTGCCCTTGTGGCCGGGCATGTGGAAGCGGGCCATATCCTTTTCCGCGTATTTTTCCAGGGCCGCAGACAGCGGGGCAAACGTCATTTTATCAGCTTCCTTTTCATTTTGTGCAGGCTGCCGTTGAGCTTTATCGCGTGCTTCACCATCTTTGCGGCAAAGGGACGGTAGGTGTAGTCAAACTCGCCCGCCAGCTCGTCAAGTGAGCCGTTGAAACCGCGTTTAAAGCGGTAGAGCCCGTAAAGGTGGTCGCTCTCGTCCTCCGTGTTGCCGGAGACGCCCTGAAAGTCGTACACCGTGCAGCCCGTCTCTATGGCCCACCTTATCATTTCCCACTGGATAAGGTAGTTCGGCATCACGTTGCGGAACTCGTTGTCCGACGCGCCGTAGACGTAGCAGGTCTTGCCGGCGTAGTTTGTGGTAAGCGTGCCGCAGACGGCCTTGCCCTGATAAAAGCCCATATAAAGGCGGGCGTGCTCACCCAGTGCGGAGAGCATGCGGGCAAAATATTCCTTTGGGCGGATGTTGAAGCCGTCCCGCTCGCCCGTAACGTCCATCAGCCGCATAAATTCATCCAGATACTCCGGCCCCACGACCTTTATTTCAACGCCGTGCTTCTGCGCCACCCGGATGTTGTACCGGGTCTTCTGCGTTATGTCCATGAGCACCTGCTCCTCGGTGCGGCCGTTAAGATAAAGTCTGTAGTTGAAACGGCACTGTATCCCTTCAAAGCCGGTGGGCCCGTACTTGCGGACAAAGCCCATCTCCTCGGCGAGCCTTAAAAATTCTTCGTCTGAGGCAAGCACGTCCGGGTCCATCTTGAAGGCGTGGGCGCGGTGCTTTTTCGCCAGCGCGTCCACACCCTTTTTTAGGTCGAGCAGCACGGCCCTGTCGTGCAGGTCACAGACCGGGCCCCGGGGCGCGTACAGAAACGACGTGCCTATAAGCGGTATCTTTTGCACCAGCACGGCCATGCCGCCGGCGATCCTTCCATCCTTCCCGCGGGAAACGACCACCTCGAACCCCCAGTTGTTCTTGACGCGCCGCCACAGGACGGACTGGGTAAAGGAGCCCTGCGGGTGGTGCTCGCAAAACTCCTCGTATTCGCCGTACTGTGCTTCCTTCAATATCTCCATTATGCTCCGCATCCTCCGAGCTCTTCATATAGTGAGCGCTTTCGTTTGGCCGGGTCCTCGTGGGGGGCCGTTTTCGCGCTTTCCAAAATGGCAAGGTTGCGTTCAAGCACCTCCGCGCCGCGCCAGGAGTAGGCTCTGTCGGCCATATCCATGCCCGCGGTGGCGTAAGGAACGGCGCTGGCCTTGAACTCGGCCATGCCCGTGCCGCCGGCGTCGTGATTCATCGGGCAGCAGTCGGTGCAGCGGTCACAGGCCCAGCAAAGGCCGGTTTTCGCAACAAGGGCGGCCTCCTCATCGGTCAGCTTACCCTTTTTCTGGCTGATGGCGGAGACGCATTTCGTCCTGTCAAAGCCCTTTTCCGTCAGCGCGTGGCCGGGACAGGCCTTGAAGCAGCGCAGGCAGTCCAGGCAGCCGCCGATCTTTTTCTGGCTCTTTTCCAGCTTCAAGGTGGTGACTATGTCGCCTATGGCGCAGCGGGTGCCGTACTTTTCGTTTATGAGCTGGTTGTTTTTGCCGCGGACGCCAAGGCCGGCCATGACCGCGGCGCGAACCTCCGCCACGGGCGAGCCGTCCACGAAGGTCACAAACTGCTCGTCCGGGTAGGCCCGGCGCAGTATCTCCGCCGCTATCTCCAGATGCTTTTTCGCCACGGCGTGGTAATCCATACCCACGGCGTAGCGGGCGACGTTGCGCTCGGCAGCGCCCGTGTCGTATGGGAACAGGCAGACTATCACCGAGCGCGGGCTGGGCGGCAGCTTGTCTCGCTTAAAATCCGGCCCGGGCTGTGTATCCTTATAATCGGCCACTCCGAAGGCTTCTATTCCGGAGGCGGCCATTATCTCGTCAAGCATTTTCAGTTCCTCCAGTATTTTCTGTCAAGGCTGCGGTATTGCAGAGCCTCGGCTATGTGTTTCGCGTCTATCATCTCGCTGGAATCCAAATCCGCTATGGTGCGGGAAACCTTGAGTATCCTGTCGTAGGCCCTGGCCGAAAGCCCCATTTTGTCAAAGGCGTTGTGGAGCAGCAGCTCGGCCCCCTCGGTCAGACGGCAGAACTCCTGAAGCATGGCCGGGGGCAGCGCCGCGTTGCAGGTTATGCCCGTTTTGTCGTAACGCTCGGTCTGTATGGAGCGGGCGGCGTCCACACGCTCCCTTATGGCGGCGGAGGGCTCGGCCCGCTGTTTGCTGGAAAGGTCCTCAAACTCCACCGGCATCACCTCCACATGGAGGTCTATCCTGTCCAAAAGCGGGCCCGAGATGCGGGAGAGGTACTTTGTCACCGCGCCCTCGCTGCAGGTGCACTTTCTTGTGGGATGGCCGTAGTAGCCGCAGGGACAGGGGTTCATGGCGGCCACCAGCATGACGTTACAGGGATATGTAAGCCTTCCGGCGGCCCGGCTGATGGTGACTGTGCCGTCCTCCAGCGGCTGGCGCAGCACCTCCATGGCCGTGCGGTTGTACTCCGGCAGCTCGTCAAGGAACAGCACGCCGTTGTGGGCAAGGCTTATTTCGCCCGGCTTGGGTATGGTGCCGCCGCCCGTAAGCCCTGCGGGAGAAACGGTGTGGTGCGGCGCGCGAAAAGGCCGCTCTGTTATAAGCGGGGCGCCCTCGGGCAGCTTGCCGCAGATGGAATGTATTTTCGTCGTCTCTATGGCTTCCTCAAACGTCATGGCGGGCAGGATAGAGGGCAGGCGTTTGGCCAGCATGGACTTGCCCGCGCCGGGTGGGCCTATGAGCAGCACGTTGTGGAACCCGGCCGCCGCTATCTCCAGCGCGCGCTTGGCCTCAAGCTGGCCCTTAACGTCCGCAAAATCCAGCAGGTCGGCCCGAGGGCGGCGGCTGGCCATATCGGCGGGCAAGGCGGGCTCCATCCTCCGCACGCCGGAAAGGTGCTCCACTACGTCCTTTACCGTTTCGGCGGGGTAGACCGCGATACCTTTGACCACGGAGGCCTCGGCCGCGTTGGCTTTGGGTATGAATATTTCGGCGACGCCGCGCTCCATGGCGTCTATCACCATGGGCAGCGCGCCGGCCACGGGCTTGACCTCGCCCTTTAAGGACAGCTCGCCCACAAAGGCCCTGTCCGCCGGGTCAAAAGCCAGTTGGCCGCTGGCGGCCAGTATGCCGATGAAGATGGGCAGGTCGTAAAGCGGGCCGGCCTTTTTTATGTCGCCGGGGGCAAGGTTTACAACTATTTTGCCCAGCGGGAACTCATAGCCGCTGTTTCTCATGGCGGAGCGCACCCTGTCCCGGGACTCCTTTACCGCCACGTCCGGCAGGCCGACTATGTCAAAGCTGGGGAACGACTCGCTTATGTCCACCTCCACCGTCACGCGGTAGGCGTTTATCCCAAGCAGGCCGCAGCTTTCGCACGAGCAGAACAAAATGGCGTCACCTCGGTACATATACTCTAATTTAATATTATACACAAATTTAAAAGGATTACAATGTTGCATTTGCCGCGGCGGTGGATATATAATAGGGCTGTGATACGGCGAAAAAATTTACGGAGGACTTGAAATGGGCGAAAGAGAGAGAGAGCTTTACCGCCGCTGGTGCGAATACAGGATAGAGGACGCCGACGTGGTGCGGGACCTTTGGGCGGTGGAAAACGACGAGGACGGCGTCTCCGACAGGTTCTACCGGGACGTGGAGTTCGGCACGGCGGGGCTGCGCGGCATCATGGGCGCGGGCACGAACCGTATGAACATATACGTTGTGCGCCGGGCGACCCAGGGGCTTTGCGGCTGGCTGCTGACCCGGACGGAAAAGCCGGAGGTGGCCATAGGCTATGATTCGCGGCACAAGTCCGCCCTGTTCGCAAGGGAGGCGGCCCGCGTTTTCGCCGCCAACGGGATAAAGGTGCATATTTTTGACGGGCTGCGCCCGGTGCCCATGGTGTCCTACGCCGTGAGGAAGCTCTCCTGCGACGCGGGCGTGATGATAACCGCCAGCCACAACCCGGCGGAATACAACGGTTACAAGGTCTACGGGTGCGACGGCTGCCAGATAGGGCCGGAGACCGCCGCCGACGTGTTCGAGCGCATAAAGGCCGTAGAGATGCTGGGCGGCGCTCTGCTTTGCGACTATGACCGCGCCGTTAAGGACGGGATGATAGAGTACATCCCGGAGAGCTTTGACGAAAAATACCTGCGCCGCGTGCTTAGAGAGAGCGTGAACCCCGGCATCTGCGGGGACAGCGGGCTTTCGGCGGTTTACACCCCGCTTAACGGCGCGGGAAACGTGCCCGTGCGGCGTATGCTGAAGCTCTGCGGCATGGAAAACGTGCTTGTGGTGCCGGAGCAGGAGGACCCGGACGGCGATTTTCCCACCTGCCCGTACCCGAACCCCGAGATCAGGGAGGCGCTGGAGCTGGGCCTTCGTCTTGCCGCCGAAAAGGGCGCGGACATACTGCTGGCGACGGACCCGGACTGTGACCGCGTGGGCGTGGCGGTAAAACAGGGGGAGGATTTTCGCATACTCACCGGCAACGAGGTGGGCGCGCTGCTGCTGGACTATATAGCCAAGTGCCGCATAGACAACGGCACCATGCCGGAGAAACCCGTAGCCGTAAAATCAATAGTCAGCACCAAGCTGGCCGACGCGGTGGCGAAGGAGTACGGCGTGGAGCTGCGGGGCGTGATGACGGGCTTCCGCTACATAGGCGGGGTGGTGGACGAGCTGGACAGGGCGGGCGGCGAGCGGTTCATCCTGGGCTTTGAGGAGAGCTGCGGCTACCTTTCCGGCGGCTATGTCCGAGACAAGGACGGGGTGGACGCCGCTATGCTGGTCTGCGAGATGGCGGCCTACTACAAGCGGCTGGGCAAAACGCTGGCGGACGCGCTGGAGAGCCTGTATAAAAAGTTCGGCTATTTTGTGGACAGCCAGGCGAATTTCTTCTGCGAGGGCGAGGCCGGGCTTCTCCGCATAAAGGAGACCATGGAGCGGCTGCGCGCCAAGGCGCCCGGCGCGCTGGCCGGACAGAGCGTAGTAAAGGTCACGGATTACCTGCCGGAGGGCAACGCGCTGGAGTTCGCGCTGGCGGGCGGAGATTCCGTCATAGTCAGGCCCAGCGGCACGGAGCCAAAGGTAAAGGCGTACTTTTCGGTGCGCGCGGACAGCGCGGCGAAGGCAAGGGAGCTTGAGCAGAAGCTGCGTGCGGACGTGACCGCGATGATGGGTTTTTAAAAACAGCGCGGAACATCGAAAAAAATCCTTGCAATTTATATTACGCTGTGATAAAATAGGCGTGCTGACTTAAAAAAGGTATATAACCCTGAAAGAAAGAGGTGACATAGATGAAGGAAGGAATACACCCGGATTACGGCCCGACAACTATCACATGCGCGTGCGGTGAGGTTATCGAGACCTGCTCCACCAAAAAAGATATCCACGTTGAAATCTGTTCCAAGTGCCACCCGTTCTTTACGGGTCGCCAGAAACTCATTGATACAGGCGGTCGCGTCGACCGTTTCAAAAAGCGTTTCGGCATGGAATAAGAACAAAAGGCCCGGAGTATTTCCGGGCTTTTTTTTCAGTCGAAAGAAAACGGAGGCGGGCCGTCGGCGGCGCGAGTTTGGGCTGAAAACCTGTGTTTAACCGGGCGCCGGCCGGAGAGCATAAATTAGGTAAGCGCTGAATAATTCGCAGTAAACTAAAAAGTGTGCATCCGAAGGGGCTCATTATCCCGCCG